>CALXYI010000012.1 GCA_944392935.1 uncultured Spirochaetaceae bacterium | reverse complement strand
CCTCGCCGCCTTCTTATATCCATATCCCTTCTCGAAGAGATCAAGGCATTCCCTTCTCTTCTCGGATGTCACCCATGGTCTCTTCAGCTCGGAGGTCTTCTCGGATCTTTCCATCGGATTTCCTCCTGCACAAGCGGCCAGCCTGCAGGCATCCTGCAGACTGGGAATGATCATGTTACTCGATTACAACAGCGACTCCGTCGATTGTAGCGGAACCAACTGTGATACCTGAGAGAGTAGCTACAGCAATACCGGTTCCATCAGCAGCCGTTGCAGTAGCGGAAACGGTTGTTACTGCTATGTCGCTAAGAGCTAGAACACCCTCATCAAGTGTCACATCGGCGATTGTTATAGCGCCAGTACCCTTTGTGAAGTTATACGAACTCCCAGAACCTTCGAGAGTTCCAGGAATAGCCATAGTCACAGTCTTCTCATCGATAGTAAGCTTAATCGTGAGTTTTCCATCAGCAAATGCAACATCCTTTCCGCCACCGGTCTTGTCAGCAATCTTTGTCTGATCAGCAGCTTTGAGTTTTGTTATGAATGTATTTGCTGCTGTCTGAGCAGCTGCGGCAGCCTTTTCCTCTGCAGACGTAATCTTTCCAGCGCTGAATGCAATCTCATTGTCTACAGCATTGCCATTGATTGTGATGGAGATAGTCTCAGGAAGAGCGACGCCTGTTACGGTTACAGCAGAAACTGTGGATTTGCCGTCCTTTGTTGCAATTGAGAGGGTACCCTTGACATCAACATTGCCATTGATATTCACAGTATAGTCGTTGCGCATAGCATCGAAGAAAACGACAGTTCCATCAATGCGACCTGCTGTGATTGCAGTCTTAGGCGCATCTGCTGTTCCCTGATCGGTATTCTCAAGAGTGAAGCTGAAATCTGACGAAACAAGTGTAAGTCCATTATCAAGCGTGATAGCTGCAGGAACCTCTGCAGAAACACTTGTGGATGTCACTGTTGCATCTGCGCCCTTTGCAGCTGTCTCAATTGCTGTAAAGCTGCTTTCAAGAACGCCGCCTGTTCCGAAGACCTTTCCGATAACCTGACCAGCAAGATAAGAATCGCTTATCTTTGCAGACGCAACTGTGGATCCGTTATCGCAGGAAGCAAAGCTGAAGAGCATTGCGACACATGCAAGAATCACCATAATCTTCTTCATTTCAAATCCTCCAGATTATTGAAATCTGAAGTAAGGTTACCCCCCCCCGGTATTCGATTGTCAAGGGGAATCTCTGCAGAAAACAGTGAAACTATATCTTTTCCGCTATGCTTTTCCTGAGGTGTCTCCAGAATGGGATAAGGAGGCAGAGCGAGACGAGCATTGCACCTGCATCGGCCATGGGAGTTGCCCAGATTATGCCATCCAGGCCGAATAAGCCGTTCATGATGAACATGCAGGGTATATCCAGCACGCCTTTGCGGAGGAACGAGAGGATCAGAGGCTGGACCTTCTTCCCCACTGCCTGGAATATCGTTATGGATGTCATCGTAACGGCTATGCATGAGCCTGTAAGGCAGATGACACGCTGGAAGTACTTGCCATACTGCACGGTAAGCTCATCATCTATGAACGAGCCTACTATCGGTCCTGCGCATATGAAGAGGAATGCCGTGCTTGCGGCTGCAACTGCGAGGCTTATGATGAATGTTGTCCTGATCGCTGCAAGCATGCGGCGGTAGTTGCCCGAGGAGTAATTGTATCCAATGAGAGGAAGCACTCCCTGCGATATCCCCGTGGATACGGAGAATGACAGCAGGTCTATCTTCTTCGCGATCCCGATTCCTGCGAGCGCCTCGTTGCAGTATGAGACGATGAGGCGGTTGAGGACGATGTTCGAGAAGACGCTCATGAGATTCATCAGAGAGCTCGGAAGCCCTACGAGCACGACCTCGCGCGGTATTCCGTATCCAGCGGAATAGTGGCGTGGTGAAAGGACGATGCAGGTACCCTTCCCCTTCCTGAGTATGAGGCGGATGAAGTAGAGCATGGCGATGAGATTGGAAAGCATGGTGGCCAGTGCTGCGCCTTCGACTTCCATCCCGAAGGCGAATATGAAGAGAGGATCAAGGAATATATTGAGCACAGCTCCCATGACCATGCCGAAGCTCGCCTCCGAGGCATTGCCTTCGGATCTCACGAGATGGGAGAGCACAAGATTCATCACGGTAGGCACCGCCCCTACGGCTACGGTCCAGGATATGTACTGACGGCAGAATTGGTATGTATCGCTGTCTGCGCCGATTGCAGGAAGGATTGCAGGCTGCAGGAAGTACACCGCGATGCCGTATGCCAGTGATATCGTGAACGCAGTCCAGATGCTGAATGACGCTGTCCGCTTCGCATTATCCTGATCCCCTGCCCCGAGCGAGCGTGACAGGAGGCTGGCGCCTCCTATGCCGAAGAGATTGGCAAGGCCTGTGAGGAAGATGAAGAGCGGCATGCAGACAGAGACAGCCGCGACCTGATCCGGGTCTCCCACCTGTCCTATGAAGAAGGTGTCTGCCATGTTGTAGGCGACGGTTATGAGCTGGCTGATGACAGTAGGAACGGCAAGGGAAAGCACGGAATGCAGCACCGGTGCTTCCTCAAAGAGCAGCCTGTTGTCCTCCTCGCTTCTTCGTTGCATAGGACCATGATATGCCTGACTGCTGCCACAGGCAAGCCTGCGGGGTTCCTGCTGATGGATCTGCAGCATATCACCAGTCGTGCAGAACACCCATGATCCCTGCAGTCAAGCTGCATAAGAATGCCCCTCCGGTTTCCGCGCAGGACCTTGAGGGGCTTCGATAGCATGAAGCTGGATGCTATCAGTATGCAGCGTTAAGCCACTCGATTCCGTCGATCTGCACAGTGAAGTACGGTGCGGACTGGAATACGGACTCGTGGAATGCGCCATCGTATACAGCCTCTTCGGAATCAGCTGTGAAATCACCATCGGTATCAAGGGCGAATGCATGCGTAAGCTCCTCGCCGCCGACTGTGAATGTGCTGGTATCGAATACCTGGATGGAACCATCAGCAAGGCCAGCCTCGATCTCTGCGACCTTCTCTGCTGTTCCCGGAGCTGCGATAGCCTCATTGAGCGCCGTCATGACGACTGCGCCATCAGCCATGCCCTTGCACCAATCCTGCGGGATCTCCTCTCCGTTCACATATGCCTTGATAGCCTCGTAGAAGTAGATTGCCCAGTCGATCCTCGTGGAGATGAGGGATGCCTCAGGAGCAACGCCTGTCATATCATTGTTGTATCCTGTATGGAATACGCCGCGTGACTGCGCAGCTGTCGCAGGTGTCGTGTTGTCAGAATGCTGTGAGATCATCACGCAGCCCTGATCGGCAAGAGCGAGGGCAGCATCGGACTCAGCTGTTGCATCCGACCATGAGCCTACGAACGAGACCTTCATCGTGACGGACGGGCATACAGACCTTGCACCGAGGAAGTATGCTGTGAAGCCCGAGATCACCTCTGCGAACGAGTATGCACCGACATAGCCGATCACAGCCTCCTCTGGAGCGATCGTGCCTTCATCGATCATCTGCTGGAGCTTGAGGCCTGCGACCACGCCTGCGATGTATCTGCCTTCATAGATATTGGCGAATGCATTGTGCGTGTTGTCCCTGCCGTCGAATGCGGAAGCGCAGTTCGTGCAGCTGATGAACTCGATCTCAGGATACTCATCGACGACCTCGAGCATGAACGGCTCGAATCCATAGCTGTTGTTGATGATGATCTGGCATCCTTCCTCAGCAGCCTCGATATTGGCGTCGGTGCATGTCGCATCCTCGCCGATATTGAACTTCGTCACCCACTCTACGTTGATGCCGTCAGCCTTGAGCATCTCGGTAGCCTCATCACGGCCTCTGATGAAGTTGTAGGTGTAGCCCTGATCGTTCTCGTCTCCTATGCATAGAAGACCGACCTTTACGGTATTCGGATCAGATGCTGCTGCCGTCTCGGCGCTTCCGCTTGCGAAAGCGTATCCGGAAACGAGCAGAAGCGCGATAAGAACAAACGCGATTTTCTTCATAAGCTCTCCTTTCGGTCTCTATGATTCTGGAAACCTCAACTGGATTCTAGCATGCACTGGGGATTTAGCACAGATGATTTACGCAGTTTGTTCCTGCATCTTCGATTATCCTTAACGATTTTCCAACACAGGCGGTATATAATGGATGGATTCACCATGTGATGGAGAAGGGCTGCCGAAGCAGCCCTCTGTCATCTCTCCTCCCTGAAGTAGTTGTTGCCCAGCGAGGCTGGAGGCTGCTTGTCGCGGCTGTTCTTCATGCTCGTGAGCACAAGCACTATGACAGTCACTATATATGGGAGGATCTTGTATATCTCAGTCGGGATGAACGGTATGGACACACGGAGGTACATGATCATCATCGCACCGAAGAGAATCGAGCCCCAGATAGCATTGAGAGGTCTCCACATGCAGAATATGACAAGGGCGACAGCGAGCCAGCCGACCCCGGAAAGCCCTTCATGGTTCCAGACGCAGCCGGCGGTAGTCATGATGTACACCATGCCGCCTATGGCCGAGATGCCGCCTCCTATCGTGGTTGCGAGGTACTTGTATGCCGTGATGCTTATGCCGGCGGCATCGGAAGTGGCCGGAGACTCCCCCACCGCAGTGAGGTACATGCCGCAGCGTGTCTTCTGCAGGAACAGGTACATCAATACCGCAAGGAGCACCGCGAGATAGAAGAATACCGTATGGGAGAAGAATATGCGGCCGGCCACCGGTATGTTCACAAGGAACGGCGGGAATACAGGAGAGGCGAAGAACGTCTTCAGTCCATTGCTGAGCGCGACGTATCCGCCTTCGCTGACGCGCATGAACTCACCTACGAACTGCCCTATCCCCGTGCCGAATATCGAAAGGGCAAGTCCGGTCACGTTCTGGTTCGCCCTGAGCGTGACGGTGATGAAGCTGTAGATCGCGGATGCTGCCATGCCTGCCGCGAATGCGGAGAGGATGGCTATCGTGACGGCCAGCGGGCCATTGACGGCAGCGCCAGCGGCTTTCTCATAGTAGAATGCGCCTGCAAGTCCGAAGGCACCTCCCATGTACATGATGCCCTCGACTCCGAGGTTCAGGTTGCCCGATTTCTCAGTGAGTATCTCGCCGAGCGTTCCATACATCAGGACAGTGCCGAAAGTGACTGCAGCAACCACAAGAGCGATCAGGGTAGTCATACGTTCACCTCCTTCCTCTCCCTGTGGCGGAATATGAGACGGTAATTTATGAAGAACTCGCAGCTGAGCATGCAGAACAGGAGGATTCCCGTGATTATATCCGCTATCGAAGCCGGGATCTCCATCCTCGTCTGCAGCGTGTTCGAACCCTTCTCGAGGATAGCCAGCATCATGGATATCGCGATCATGGCGAATGAATTGAGCTGCGAGAGCCACGCAACAGTGATGGATGTGAATCCCACTCCGTTGGCTACCCCGCTGTAGAGCGTGTAGTTTGCACCGGAGACGATCATGAACCCGACGATCCCGCTGATCGCTCCGGAGAGGAACATCGTCCGCATCATTATCCACCCGACATTCATCCCGGCATAGCGTGCGGTATTCACGGAATCCCCTATGACCGCTATCTCATAGCCCTGCTTCGTCCTGTTCATGTATATGTACATCAGGACCACGAGCACCAGCGCTATAACCCAGCCGCAGTGCACGCCAAGGACAGTGGGGATACGGGCATTGTCGGAGAACATCGGGATGAGCTGCGAACCCTTCCTTCCCTCCCATGGGCCGCCCTGGAGCCATGCGACTATGCCGATGGCTATATAGTTCATCATCAGGGTGAAGAGCGTTTCATTCGTGTTCCACTTCGCCTTGAAGAAGGCAGGGATGAGCGCCCACAGCCCACCTGCTACCGCTCCCGATATGAACATGATGGCAAGAAGCGGGAAATGCGGCAGCTTGTCGGCCCAGAAGAGGGCGAAGTACGTGGCTGCCACCGCGCCCATCGTTATCTGTCCTTCTGCCCCGATGTTCCAGAACTTCATCTTGAAGCATGGAGCTATCGCAAGGGCGCAGCCAAGGAGAGGAACCGCGATCTTCACGGTCTGCCTGATGTATATCGGGCGGGACAGCGAGCCCTGCACTATCACGCCATAGGCTGCGAATGGGTTGTTCCCTGTCAGCAGGATAGGAATGAAGCCCAGAATGAGGGCAATGGCTATCGAGGCGACACGGATGCACCATACCTTGCGCGGATCCATCTCCGACCGCTTTGCAAGCCTCAGCAGAGGTGTCCTGTTCTCTGTGCTCATTCGCCACTCTCCTTTGAATCGAAATGCGTCATCAGCAGGCCGATCTCCTCCTTCGTGGCCGTACGGCCATCGACGATGCCTGCCACCCGCCCGCCGCAGAGGACGAGTATCCGGTCCGCAAGCTCAATGAGGACATCCAGATCCTCGCCTACATAGATAACCGCCACGCCCTTCATCTTCTGCTCCGTGAGGAGGCTGTATATCGTATAGGACGTGTTTATATCGAGTCCGCGCACGGCATATGCCGTCATAAGCACCGCAGGCTCGCTTGATATCTCGCGTCCTACGAGGACCTTCTGCACATTCCCTCCTGAAAGGCGGCGCACAGGATAATCCACGCCAGGCGTGACGACATCGAGATCCTTCCATATCCTGTTGGCAAGCGCCTCGGGATCCTTCTTCCTCAGGAGCGCTCCCTTCCCGTTCTTCCATGACCTGAGGAGCATGTTGCCTGTCATGCCCATCGAGCCGACAAGGCCCATGCCGAGCCTGTCCTCGGGAACGAATGCCATGCCGATGCCTGTCTCTCGTATCTTCTTCGGAGTCTTCCCTACAAGCTCCGTCTCGCTTCCGTCGCTCCCGATGAACCTTATGCTCCCTTCCTTTACGGGATAGAGCCCTGTGATGGCCTCGAGAAGCTCCTTCTGCCCGGAGCCGGAGATGCCGGCGACGCCAAGGATCTCTCCTGTATTGGCTGTGAATGATACTGAATCGAGGCGCCTGATGCCTTCCTCATCCACCACGGTAAGGCCCTCGACAATGAGCTTCCTCTGCGGATCAGGGTATCTGGGCCTTTCGATATTCAGGGAAACGGCATGCCCGACCATCATATCCGTCAGCGCCTGGGGATCGGTGTCGGCGGTATTCACGGTCCCTATGTACTTCCCTTTCCTAAGCACCGTGACCGTATCCGAGACATCCATGACCTCATGGAGCTTGTGCGTGATGATGACTATGGCCTTGCCGTCCTCCTTCATGTTCCTGAGCACACGGAAGAGCTTCTGCGTCTCCTGCGGAGTGAGGACTGCGGTGGGCTCGTCCAGGATGAGGATGTCGGCGCCTCGGTACAGGACCTTCACGATCTCGACCGTCTGCTTCTGCGACACCGACATGTCGTAGACCTTCTTCCCTGGATCGATATCGAATCCATAGCGCGAGCATATCTCCTTCACCCTGGCCTCCGCCGCAGCGATATCCATCTTCCCGTCATTGAGCCCGAGTATGATGTTCTGCGTAGCGGTGAATACCTCGATAAGCTTGTAGTGCTGATGGATCATGCCGATCCCGTATTCGTAGGCTTCCCTGGGAGAGCGGATGTATATACGGCTGCCATCCTCGTATATCTCTCCTTCATCCGGCTGGTAGATGCCGGAAAGCATGTTCATGAGCGTGGTCTTGCCGCTTCCGTTCTCTCCGAGAAGCGCCATGATCTCGCCGCGGTTGATGCGCAGGTCGATGCTGTCATTTGCCGTGACCTGGCCGAACCGCTTGGTAATGCCCTTCATCTCGATTGCGCATTTCTTCTCCAAAGCCTTACCTCTCGTACCCCCATCTTAGCATAAGAAAGGACTGAGATAACAGAAAACAGGAAGCGGAATGCGTGCAATGCCGCTGTTTCTGCACGATTACGGACATCCGGGCTTCTTTCTGCAAGCTTATGGCGGCATCAGGCAGGAAGATCAGCAGCCGCGCCAGTATACTGGATCCATGGACAGAAGACTCATCGATGGACTTGCGGCCCTCCCTATGGTGGAGGCGATAGCCCTCTCTGGATCAAGGACGAATGCCATAAGCGACAGCGATTCAGACTATGACATCTATGTGTACTCATCATGCCGTGTCCCTCCGGAAGCGAGGAAGGAGCTGCTCTCGGGCCTTTTCCATGATGCAGCAGTCGACTGCTCGCCGTTCGAGGAAGGGGATGAGGCAGAGGATGATGCGGGAGATGTCTATGACATCATGTACAGATCGACAGGATGGACAGAAAGGGAAGTGCAGGATGTATGGAGGGACTGCAATGCCAGGCTGGGATACACGACGTGCATACTCTGCAATATACGGACTTCGCATATCCTCTATGACAGGACAGGATGGCTCGGCTCACTGCAGGAGGAACTGAAAGGACCGTACCCGGACAAGCTGAGGAGGAACATCGTTGGCAGGAATCTCTCGATAATAGACGGCATGGGGAAGTCGACTTTCCTGATCCAGGCGGAGAAGGCTGCAAAGCGCGGGGATGCAGTCAGCAGCTGCCATCGCCTTGCCGCGATCCTCGCCTCCCTCTTCGATATCGTATTCGCGCTGTCCCGTGAACTGCACCCGGGAGAGAAGAAGCTGCTCAGCTACGCCTCTCTGCTCTGCCGCCAGCTGCCGGAGGACTTCGGGCAGCTCGTCAGGAAGGCCATAGCCACGGTCGGGAAGGACGGCCATATCGATGCGCTCAAGCGCCTCATTGCCTGCGTGGAGCAGATGGCTGAGGAGTGCCTGGATGCATGAAGGCGCAGCCGGAGCTGCGCCTGATGCATGGACTGTCTGCCGATCAGTCCTCCGCCTTGCCTTCGAGAGCGTATGGAAGCATCGCATAGAACTTCGAGCAGATCACAAGGTCCTCGACCCTGTTGATCTCGTTCGGAGCATGTGCCTGTGCCTCATCACCGGGGCCAAAGCCGATGGCAGGTATCTTGTGGCGGCCTGTCGTTGCGACGAGATTGGTGGAGAATGTCCACTTGTCTACGACAGGCTTCCTGCCGAACATCATCTCATAGTCCTTTATGCCGGCCTGTACGAGAGGATGGGACTCATCGAGCTTCCATGTCGGGAAGTAGAGCTCCTGGGAGTACTTCGTGCCTGTCCATGCGATCTTGTCGTAGTCAGGCATCTCCACGATGATATCCTCAGGCTTGTCGCCTGTTGCCTTGGAGACATACTCCTTGACCTGGCTGATTGCGAGATCGGCATCCTCGCCCCTTGTGAGGCGGCGGTCGCAGCAGAGCATCGCATAGCCAGGGACAGCGCACTGGGAAGGTCCCCTTACGTCCATCTGCGATACGGTTATCGTTCCCTTGCCGAGGAAGTTGTCGTCATCCGGCTGGAGGTCCTTGTTGAGCTGCTCGATGGCAAGCGCTGCGCGTGCAGCCTTGTATGCCGCTGATACACCTCTCTCAGGAGCCGATCCATGGCATGAGATGCCGCGGAGTATTATCCTTATCTCCATCCTTCCCCTGTGGCCGCGGTAGAGACGGCAGGATGTAGGCTCAGTGGATACGATGAGATCGGGCTTGATGTTCTCCTCCTCGATCATATACTTCCAGCACATGCCGTCGCAGTCCTCTTCCATAACCGTGAATGTGAAGTAGACAGTATACTCCCCGCCGTATCCGAGCTCCTTGAGGATGCGGCCAGCCGTGATCATGGATGCGGCACCGCCCTTCTGGTCGGATGCTCCCCTTCCCTTCACGAGCCCGTCCTCGATGGTTCCTGAGAACGGATCGAAATCCCAGTTCTTGAGGTTTCCGACCTCAACCGTATCGATATGGGCATCGAAAGCAAGCTGCTTCGGACCATTGCCGACCCTGCCTATGACAGAGCCGAGCCCATCGATCTTCACCTCGTCGAAGCCTGCTTCCTCGCAGAGCTTGACGAGAAGATGGCAGACGTCCTCCTCCTTAGAGCTGTAGCTCTTGGTCTGCACGAGCTTCGAGAGATTCTGAGCTGTGTAATCGCGGTACTTCTCGCTCAGTTCTGCAATCCTGTCTCTGATCATAAATATCTCCTTTATGCTTTGATCTTATCCGCTCTATTCCATACGCGCTCAGCGACGCGCCTGGCTTCCATGAATATCCTGTCTGCATCAAGCATCGTGAAATGCCTGTTCTCATAGAGAAGGCGGCCGTTCACTATCGTGGACTCGACATCGGCTGCGCACATTCCCCATACGAAGTGCGATGCCGCATTCTCCGCCTTCAGCGGCGTGGGCGGCCTGTAGTCGAGGATGGCGAGATCAGCCTTGTACCCGCTCTCGATACGTCCGAACCTTGCCCTGCCCCTGAATGCCGATTCCATGAGGCTGCTGCCGCGGCTGAGGGCTGCGAGGAAATCAGCAGGCCACCACGGGCCTCCTGCATCCTTATGCTTGAAGAAGGCGATCTTCAGCTCCTCGAACATATTCCCGCCGCAGCCATCGGTGCCTATCACGGCCTTCCTGACATCCGGCAGGTATGGGAAATAGCCGACATGGTTGTTCATGTTCGACCTTCCGTTATGCGCAAGGAAGCAGCCGCGCTCGTTGAGGAGATCCACCTCGCTGCGGCTCAGCGCAACGCCATGGACAAGGAGGGTGTTCGCTCCAAGCAGCCCATAGCGGTCAAGACGCCGCATTATATCGTCGCCATGGAAGTGATGCGACCAGACAGAATCATACTTATCCTCAGCAACATGCAGATGCATGCCGCGCCCGGTCCTCCTAACGGCCTCCGCCATCAGCGCCAGCCCCTCATCGGGGATGGTGAATGGAGCATGCCCTCCTATCATGGCCTCCGTAAGGGGCTCCTCATCCTTCTCAAGCCTCTCATCGATCTCATTGGCGAAGCGGATATTCTCCTCGACTCCGCGCTCGATCTCATCCATGCCGCCATTGCGGTCAGTGACCTCGTAGCATGTCACGCCATGGATACCGGCATCTTCCATGCCCTTGGCGATGACTGACAGCGACCCCTTTATGAACGACGGGGATGCGTGATGGTCCACGACTCCTGTGGTGCCCTGCCTTATGGCCTCGAGCGAGCAGATGAGCGATGAGTAGTAGCAGGCCTCCTCATCCAGTGCCCTGTCAAGGCGCCACCACCATTCCTTCAGGACCTGGATGAAATCCGTCTGCGCACCTGCCGAGATCAGCATCCCGCGGGAAAGCCCCGAATAGTAATGATGATGCGCGCAGATGTTGCCAGGTATCACGATGCGTCCGGTTCCGTCGATGACCTTCGCAGCCGCGACG
Organism: uncultured Spirochaetaceae bacterium; assembly: GCA_944392935.1. Lineage (GTDB taxonomy): Bacteria > Spirochaetota > Spirochaetia > Sphaerochaetales > Sphaerochaetaceae > Ornithospirochaeta. Next base: position 12,707 of record CALXYI010000012.1, on the reverse strand, counting down.
CCTTCCGCCGCACCCTTCCCGGCCTTCTCTATGAGTGAACCGGTGATCACGACATCGGCATTCTCCGTGATGCGGAACGGAGGTTCCGTCTCCATGAGCGTGGCATTCCTGATTATGATATCAGCCATATCACTCCTCCACCGGCCCGAGAAGATAGGGATACGAGAGGAAGACCTCCTCTATGATCGCCTTGATCCCATCCGGCACATCAGCCTCCAGCTGTCCGTCCTTCCCTATGATTCCCTCAACCACCTTGCCATCAAGCCTTATCGTCACTTCATTGCCATATGCGATGAATCCGCTGTTCGTGCTGTTCTCGAAATCATCCATCAGGGAGAAGAGGGTGAACTTGTCCCTGTACGGACGTCCGGAGTGCGGGCAGAACGTCGCGCAGTTGCCGCATTCATTGCAGTATGCATCGAGGTGCAGTATCTGGTACGGATCATCGAAGAGCCCGGTCTCCCTGAGATCGATTGCCACATTGGCCCTGTTCGGGCACACATCGACGCACTTCAGGCAGAGATATGAGCATTCCATGCATCTGGAAGCCTCGATCGATGCGAACAGGTCATCACTGCTGTCAAGGGAATCCCGCAGGCGGCTCTTCTTCCTGGCGATGTCCAGGAAGAAGGCATCCTCTGCCTGCCTCAGGTCAGGATCGTCAATGCCGTCCTCTTCCTCCTCATCATGATGGTGTCCGCAGGAACACTCCTCCCCATGGTCATGGTGATGGCCGCAGGAGCATTCCTCCTCATCCTCATCCTCGGCTTCTATGGCGCTGTAGACCATATCGATGGCCTTGTCCACAGCCTCCCGGGCAGATGCGATGCATCTAACGACTGTAGAAGGACCTGTGGCAGCATCACCTATGATGAACACGCCATCATCCTCACCCTCTTCCGATACAATGGCCCTGAGGACATCCGGATCAGCCTTCTCGCCTATCGCCGTTATGATGCTGTCTGCCTCGATAGTGAAGGTGCTCCCTGTCTCCACAGGCCGCCTGCGGCCAGAGGAATCCTTATCGGAAAGCTTCATCTCCTTCACTGTTATGACACCATCGATGAAGGATGCGGGAGCGGAAAGGAATCTGAAGGAGACACCATCCTCCAGAGCCTCTGCATACTCCTCCCTGTCGCATGGCATCTCCGCCTCAGTCCTCCTGTAGAGGACCGTGACGCTCTCGACGCCGTCGGTGCGGCGTGCCATGCGTGCGGCATCCATCGCGGTATTCCCTCCCCCGATGACCACGGCATGCTTCCCAAGACGGGTATCCTCACCCTTCCTGGCCTTCATAAGGAACGAGACAGCGCTCTCAACCCTGCCGTTCCCGCTTATTCCCGGATCATTCGCCTTCTCCGCACCCACTGCCACGAAGATATAGTCATATCCTTCCTTCCTGAGATCAGCGACCGAAGGTGATGAATTGAACCTGAAATCGACTCCGCAGGTGCGGATGAAATCGACATCCTTGGCTATGACAGACTCCGGTATGCGGAATGAAGGGATTGCATGGCGCACGACGCCTCCTGCGCTTCCGGATCTCTCGAAGAGAACCGTGGAGAAGCCGGCGCGGCGGAGGAAGAACGCGGCGGCAAGGCCCGCGGGTCCGGCACCGATGACAGCGGCCTTCACATCGGCAGGCTGATCAGGCTTCTCCCAGATATCGCGCATGAACTCATCCATGCCCTTCTCCGCAGCCAGCCTCTTGATCTCACGGATGGCAACCGGCCCCTCGTAGTCAAGGCGGGTGCAGTGGTTCTGGCACTGGTGGTCGCATATCCATCCGGTGATGTTCGGCAGCGCGTTCTTCAGATAGATGAGCCCTATGGCCTCAGCCCATCTGCCCTCTCCGGCCAGTGCGATATAATCCGGGATATCCTGATGTATGGGACAGGATTCCACGCACGGGGCGACAAAGCAGTCGGTAAGCGGAAGCGGCGATGCGAGCTTTGCCCTGTAAAGGCCCTTCAGTCCCTTGGAATAGCGTTCGGAACCGCTTTCCTCCACGATCTTCCGGAGAGCTGCCACATCGATCCTCTCCCTGCTCCAGCCATTGCGCTCCGACAGCACTGCGGCTATCTGCTGGAGCCTTGTGTACCCACCCGGCTTCAGGAGGTCTGTCGCAAGGGTTATCGGATGGATCCCCGCATCGAAGAGATCCCCTGCATTGCCGGCATCCACGCCGCCTGAGTATGATATCGGCATATTGCCGTCGAATTCCTCAGATACCATCAGAGCCACACGCATCGACACCGGGAAGAGCGACCGGCCTGACATATATCTCTCATCGCCAGGAAGCGTTTCCCTGTCATTCACGTTGCCAAGGGTATTCGTGAGCTTCACCCCGAAGCCCCTTCCCTCCTTCCTGGCAAGCGCCTGGAGCCTGTGGAGCATCGGGATGGCATCTTCCTTCTGCAGGTCATGCTCGAATGAGGAACGGCTGAGCACGACATAGCCGAAGCCATGGCTGTCGAGTATCGAGCGCACGGCATCGTACCCGAGAAGCGTGGGATTGAGCTTGACGAATGTATCGAGATGCTTCTCGGAAAGCATGTAGCTGCAGATTGCCTCTATCTCATGCGGCGGGCATCCGTGCATGGTGGAGATCGTCACGCTGGGCGAGATGCAGCGGGGGATGGAGCCGAGGCTTCCTGCGATCTTCCTCGCGGCTCCCTCAAGCCCTGTACCGTCGAATATGCCATCCTCAAGAAGGGCTGCCGCTTCCTCCGCATAGCTGTCGAAGACATCGCCGGAGGCATCGATCATCGAATCGATGAAGCGCTGCATCCTCTCTTCCTTTATGCCGGCAAGGTCATAGCCGACGGACATATTGAAGATGAATGAGGCCTTCTCCGGCATCCTGCCATTCATGGCACCTTCGAGTATGTGGAGGATCACCCAGGCCTTGAGATACTCGTCATAGGCCTTCTCCAGCGTGAACTCAGTCGACCATTCAACATTGTATCCCTCATCGCGGGCATCGATGCACGGCTTGGCTATCTCAAGCCTGTCCATGATCTGCACTGTCTTCAGCTCTATGAAGCGTGCACCCTCGAGATATGCTGCGATTATATTCTGCGCAAGCTGGGTATGCGGCCCAGCTGCAGGCCCGGCAGGTATGGTGCATTCCTGGGAGAACACCCGCGCCTTCCTCTTCCCGCTGTCATGGAAGAAAAGGCTGCTGTCTATGCCGAACACCGATCCATGGTTCCTGAGCTCGCCAGCTATCCGCTGCAGCAGCTCCGAGAAAGGCACAGGCCTCATTCTATCTGCCATAATCTCTCCTTGTCATATCCAATTCTAACCCATCGCTATCAGGTGTCAACCAAATTGGCGCAACAAAACGCAACAATACCATGATCCGTCTTCCGGGATGGAACCGGTGGATATTGCGCATCTTCCCTTTATGATGGATGGATGAAGCCCTGCGGCAGTCTTCACAGGAAGGCAGGCAGAGACTTCAGGACAGCAGCCGGAGTACCGCTTGCGGATGAGAACCTGAGCGCGCGGAAAAGTACAGAGAATGCATAGCGTGCAAGATCGCCGCACGGATACTCCCCGTCCCTGTCCGGCCGCCGGACGCCGCCTGCGGAGCTCCAGCCGATAACGGTGATATCATCGGCTTCCGGCCAGAGAAGGCTCCTTATATGGGAAAGCGCATCTGAGAACGCTGCTGTGGATGCCGCATGGCATGGTCCGTTCTCTCCCGGAAGCTGGACGATGTACACGAAGGAATCAGGGGAAGGGATGATGAATCGTGCCATAGCTGCCTTTCCCCATGAGTATCCATCCCCATCCGCCAGCTTCAGCACCAGCGGATGCGAGGAATGACGGGAACCCGCAGCTATGCGGGAGAGCAGCGGCATGCGGAAGAACAGCGAGGCTGCGGTGATGATGAAGGCGCTGTACGCCTCATCGGGGAGGCTCTCTGCGAAGAACGGACGCTCAGGATCCTCTTCCCAGCCAGCCATCCTCATACCGCTCTTCCTGAGATAATCCAGGCTCTGATGTATCCATTCGCCGATCCAGCGTGCATCATGCCCGGCATCATCGAAGGCAACCGACAGCGGTCCGGAGTATATCCCGCTCACTCTTCCATCCTGTAGGATATCCTTTCAGGAGAGGAGGATGACAGGACATAGCGCCTTCCCCCTATCTCGAACGATGCGGCCTTCCTCAGCGAGGCGGAGAAGACCATGAACACGAGGATCACGGAAAGCGCGCTGAGGGCTTCCTCCTTGCTCCTGCCATCAAGGCCTTCTATCCTTATCTCCCTGACGCCGAAGCTCTCCGCGCCTGTTGCGCAGACAGCGAGGGATCCGCTGCCGTCATCCATCTCAATGCCACGGGCGAAGAACCATATCGGGAATGCCCCGGAATCAATATCAGCCAGGGCCTCCTCCGCATCGGAGAGCGTGAGGATCGTTCCTCCGATGTACAGAGAAGAGGACGGGAATCTCTCCATAAACGAGGCTGCGGCCTCTATGAAGCGCATTGAAGCTGTCCGCGCATCCCCGTCCGCAGCATACACCGTAAGGAGGATGAGAGGGCCATCCCCGGCCTTGACGCTGCTGATGCTGGCCTCGATCAGGGTATTCCCCTTCCCTGCGGAGAAAATGGCAGAATCATCGGAGATGGAAAGCATGGTGCAGCCGTCGAGAAGAAGCCCTTCGGCATCAGGAGCAGCATCGTGCGGAAGCTCCAGAAGCCCCATGAACACTCCTTTCCTTCTTCCTGCGGCGTAATCAAGCCTTGCCTTCAGGAGCATGGCAGCAGCCTTCTCCTCCTCCGGCCTGGATGATATATCGGACGAAATGTAACGGGAGAGGCTGCGACGCGCAGAATCACGGCATCTTATGGCTTCCCTGTCTGAGGAAGCAAGACCCTCCATCCGCTTGACGCTGTTATGCGCTCTCAGCAGATGCATCCCGGGCTCATCGCTTCCGGTAAGCTTCCTGAGCATCTTCAGCTTCCTGTCCGAAGCCTCCCACTCACCTGCATGGCTCAGAAGCACAGCCTGGAAGGCCTCTGCAGCAGCTCTTCCCTCCTCTTGGGGAAGAAGCTGCACAGCCTCCGCCGCAAGAGATGAGGCTACACGGATCATGTCATCTATGCCGAAGCATTCATTTCCCATTCCCTTCCTCCTTCAGCAGCAGGATAGGCTCACCCTTGCAGGAGTCTTCCCCAACAGCGAACCTGCCGCTCTCAGTATCCACCGACGAACCCTTGCGGAGGGCTTTCCTCGAATACCTCATCAGCGCATCCGAGAGCACCATCTCCGCCGCACCGGCCTTGCCGCAGTCCTTCACCGCGATATCCGGGACACCCCATCTGGCTGCAGAGCAGGAGCGCAGGATCTGCTCCCCGCTGTCTGTGCAATCCTTCACGAATCCGAAGAGCACCGGTGCGCAGAAGCATCCGGAATCTGCCAGCTTCGAAATCAGACAAAGACTTTCCGTACCTACATCGGCATTGTTTATCACGCCAGCCTTTATGTCAGGATAGCATTCAAGGCATGCGGCCACGATACTGGAGAATTCGAATGCGGCGAGGCTGCAGTCCTTCTCCGCTGATACCAGTATCGATATCGTCATGCCGCTTGAACCTGTCTCGTCAACGATCGAGGCAATCTCGCTGAACCTGTCATGGGGAAGCGTTGAGGCCATTGAATCGAGATCGCTGTACGAAACCCCGATGACATTGCCGGAGAGTGTCTCGAACATGAAGCTGTCCTCATCCCACTCCTCGCCTTCGCATTCCTCGAACCGTGCGGTGATGGCCTCTGCGAGATCCGCCATGCTGAAGCCTGTCCCTTCAGGCAGCTCAAGATAGGCATTGAAGACACCGCGGCTCTCGTTGAGCATGATCCCGATCCTGGCGCTCTCCAGGCGTGCCCAGAGGTAATCATCATAGCTGAATGCAGGATAATCATCGCTGGCCTTTATATACTCGGAAAGCGCCTTGCGCTCCTTCTTCAGGAGCTCCGCGGCCTTATCCTCTCCTTCATCCAGAGCCTCCAGGGCCATCCGCCTCAGATTCCTGGCCTCGAAGAGCTTGGCGCCTGGCCCCCTGTGGTGCTTCCACATGCGCCGGAAGATGCGGTTGGCTGCCTCTGCATCGCCATCATCCTCATTCGAGGCGATTATGGCAGCATAGGCCTCAGCTGCGTCAGACTGCAGCGAAGGCGGCAGCATGCTTATGAGGCTGAATACCGTATCGTTGAGCATCTCAGAGACGGCAAGGGCCATCTCCCTGAGATCTTCCTCGGCCTTCCCGCTGCGGGCTTCACCCGCCTCATCCTTCCAGGATCTGAATGGGAAGTAGACATTGCCGGAATCATCGAAGCCATCATCGCCTATCTCGCTGAATCTGTCGTCATCCCTGTCCTCTGCCATGGCTGACCTCCATGACGACAGAATAGCATATGCAGCAGCGCGTCAACAATTGAAAAGAAAGGAAGAGGCACCCCGAAAGGGTGCCCCGCATGCTGATGGAACCTGCTCAGAAGACAGGATAGCGCGCGGAAAGATAGCTCATGAAGACCTCGTTGAGCATGCTTCCCTCAGCGACCTTGCGGCCGAACATCGTATATCCGTCTCCGCCGGCTGCCATGAAATCATTGGTTGCGACATGATAGACGGATTCCGTGTCATTCCTGTCCAGAAGCTCCGATCCAAGGTATACCCTCCTTATCCTCTCTCCCGCAGGAGCGGAAGCAGAATAGACTATCCTGAGATCGGTCTGGGGGAATGCGCCATTCTCCTCCGGCAGCACTGAATAGCCATGCTCGAGTGCCGCATATATATCCGCAGGCGAGATCTCGCAGACAGTGATTATATTCGTGAACGGGAGCACGTTGTTTATATCACCGGCGGTGACAGGTCCGGCGCTGATGGAAGCCCGTATGCCTCCGCCGTTCACGATGGTGAAGTCAGCACCGCTCTCCTCAGTGATGGCGTCGCATACAAGCTTCGAGAGATTGGTCTTATGGGTCCTCACATCGCCCCTCTCGCCGTTGAGGTCCATGGGGACGTTAGCAATGACCTCGCCGAAGAGTGAATCAAGCTCGCCCTTCCTTTCCTCTATATATGCGCTGACTGCCGGATCAGAAGGAACATCCTGCACACCATATGAGCTGAGGATGGTACCGCTTGATGGATCCGTGACCTCCGCAGCCGGAAGGAGGAATGCGTCCCCTATCTCCCAGGATCCGTCTGCAGCGACATCCACGCGGACTATGCCGGCGCTGTCCAGATAATTCCCGGTAGAGACTATGAGCGTGCCGTTCACCATCTCACCGCCATCCATGACGGTGTGGCTGTGGCCATCGATGAAGAGATCGATCCCATCAAGGCTCTGGCAGATCAGAGGGGACGTGATTCCGTACTCGCCATCATCGACAACGCCTATATGCCCGAGGACTATCACGAAATCCGCGATATCACCGGCATAGTCGATGGCTGCCTGTGCATTGCTTAGGATGTCATCGCTGATGAAATCCAGCCCTTCCGTATTCTTCGGATGGGACTTGGTCTTCGTATCAGGTGTCGTGAGCCCTATCACGCATACCCTGAAGCCATTGAAATCATAGAGCTGATAAGGCTGGAAGGCAAAGGCTCCGCTGTCCTCGTATGTTATATTGGCACTCAGGATCCTGAATGAGGCATTGTCTTCCGCCCAGTCAGCAGCCTCTGAAAGCCTTTCGGAACCATAGTTGAAGTCATGATTCCCAGGTGCCATGGCATCATAGCCGAGCATATCCATGAGCTCCAGGGCTGTCTGGCCTTCGAACATATTCACGAGATTCGTGCCATGGAGCGTATCCCCGGCATCAAGCAGCAGGATATCGGGAGTCAGCTCGCGGCCCATCGATAGAAGCGTGCTGAGCTTCGCATAGCCCATGCTTCCATCGGTACCTTCCTCGATGCGCCCATGCACATCATTGGTATGGACAATATAGAGCTCGAACCCATCGGTATCGCCAGAGGACTTCACAACCGGCTCGACACCAAGGAGGAAGGTTTCCGGCTCCGTGGCAGGCACTTCAGCAACAGCCGCTTCCGCTGGCTCGGCAGGAGCCTCTTCCTCAGGCGCTTCCATCTTGGCAGGAGCCTCGGCAACAGCCTCCGGCACATACGTCACATACTCGATGAGATCCGAAGCAAGCGTATCGGAGAGGGCTTTCCTCTCTGCCTCAGCTATCCCTTCCGGATACTCAAGAAGAAGCGTTCCGTCATCCTGGAATGAGTAATACACTCCGCTGGTACCGTATCTGGCTGCCTCTGAAGCAAGGAAGGCTGAGACATCATCATCTGTTGCCTCTTCCGGATAGGAGATCACCGCATAGCCGTCATAGGCATCGATCGAGAGAGCGTATCCGGCATATGAATACTCAGATGATACAGGGACTTCCGCTGGCTCGGCAGGAGCCTCTTCCTCAGGCGCTTCCATCTCCGCAGGAGCCTCGGCAACAGCCTCCGGCACATATGTCACATACTCGATGAGATCCGAAGCAAGCGTATCGGAGAGGGCTTTCCTCTCTGCCGCGGCTATCCCTTCCGGATACTCAAGAAGGAGCGTTCCGTCATCCTGGAATGAGTAATACACTCCGCTGATACCGTATCTGGCTGCCTCTGCGGCAAGGAAGGCTGAAACATCATCATCTGCCGCCTCTTCCGGATAGGAGATCACGGCATAGCCGTCATAGGCATCGATCGAGAGAGCGTATCCGGCATATGAATACTCAGATGATACAGGGACTTCCGCTGGCTCGGCAGGAGCCTCTTCCGCAGGCTCTTCCATCTCCGCAGGAGCCTCGGCAACAGCCTCCGGCACATATGTCACATACTCGATGAGATCCGAAGCAAGCGTATCGGAGAGGGCTCTCCTCTCTGCCGCGGCTATCCCTTCCGGATACTCAAGAAGAAGCGTTCCGTCATCCTGGAATGAGTAATACACTCCGCTGATACCGTATCTGGCTGCCTCTGCGGCAAGGAAGGCTGAGACATCATCATCTGCCGCCTCTTCCGGATAGGAGATCACGGCATGGCCGTCATAGGCGGAAATCAGGAGATCATATCCGGCATAGGAGTATTCCGATACGACAGCCAGCCCGCTGGGATCGCCTCCGACATAGGAGATGAGATCGGAAGCGAAGGTATCGCAGAGCGCCATCCTGTCTTCCTCTGAAGGGATGGCAGGGTAATCAAGGCGGAGTGTACCATCGTCCTGGAATGCATAGTATACACCCGCAATCCCGTGCTTTTCAGCTTCCGCGGAAAGGAAGAGCGCCACATCATCTTCGGTGGCAGCTTCAGGATAGGCTATTACGGCATGATCCTCGTATGCCTCGATGCTGAGTGCATAGCCGCCCCAGCTGTATGAGGAAACCACAGGAACCTCGGGAGAAGGAACTTCCTCGGATTCCTCCTGGGCTGCAGACTCCTCCACAGGCGCTTCAGGCAGAGTCTCCTCTGCTGCCGGCATATCTGCAGGCAGAGTGTCTGCAGGACTCTGGCATCCCGCCATGGGAAATACGAACAGCAATGCGATAAGCAATGCAAGCATCTTCTCTGGATAGCGCTTCACTTTATCCTCCTCGGAACATGTACTCATCATGATGATAGCACGCAGTTCTGGCATTAGATAGGAAAGAAGCGGGCAGGAAATGCAAAAAAACAGGTCCTATCCGCAACTGCGGCAGGACCTGCGCTGCTGTCTACCGTACTGTCATACGGAAGCCGGCGCTATATCCATACCCTCGACATAGGCAAGGAGATCTGCTGCGAATGCATCGATATACTCTGCGCGGAGATCAGCGCTGAGTCCCTCTGGATATGCGGCCTTCACGGTTCCGGCATCGCCGAACATGTAGATGACGCCATCAAGGAGCGATCCGTATTTCGTGGCTTCCGAAGCGAAGAATGCAGCTACCTCCTCATCCGTCACGAACTCCGGATAGGAGATCTCGCATATGCCATCGTAGGATACGACAGTCATCGTGTAGCCTTCATATGTATATGTGCCCACCACAGGAACTTCCTCTGCCTCCTCTGCGGGAGCTGGAGCCGGCGCGGGAGCCGGTGCCGGGGCTGGCGCTTCAGCCGCGGGAGCCGGTGCGGCTACAACCACTGATGTCGTGGCTGCAGGTGCATCGGATGTCTGGCATCCTGCAAGGACGAACAGTGCAAGGAAAACGGTAAGAACAAACATGTACCTCTTCATAATCAAACCTCCTGAAGAATGCTGAAGAATGCATGAAGGCCCTATAAAGGGCCTCCTGCTCACATAAGATCCTTTGGCTTGCGGGCTGTATTGCCTGTCTTCTCGCAGTAAGCGACATGGCGGAGCTTGCCATTCTCGAAGACGCTCTTCATCTTTATCGCGCCGCCCCATCTGCTCATCAGGACCTTTGCACCTTCGCGGTGTGCGTTCTTTGATACGTTACCTGCCATGATATATCCTCCGATCAGTACTGATTCCGATTGATACTACCCTCGGTACCGAGGTTTGTCAAACATAGCTTTTATAGCATCCAACGCCTCTTTCTTCAAGTGCTCAGCTCAATGCCTGAGGAATGATACGGAACCGTATTCCGACGGCTCGAATCGCAGGAATACAGTATCGGATGCGCTTATTGATACCAGCTCCGATGCGGTCCTGTTGGAGAGCGACATGAACCGGCCGGAGAGCTCACGCCCCCCTATCTCCCACCGCAGCCCCCTGGATTCCACTGCAGAGGGAAGAAGCGGGATGATCGAGAGCGCCGTACCTGGAGGAGCGGTGAATGACAATGCACCCTTCATCGATACAAGGATATCCGAGGCCATATACCATATGAATGGCGGGATGAGATTCCTGAAGACCGTGAAGAGCGATACGGAATGGTCGATCCTTCCCTCGCCTCCGCCTATGAGATCATATCCCGATGACTGCCTTATGGCGAGCTCGGCATCGCTTTCGTCCTTGTCCCTGGGGCATGGGGCGTATCCGGCAGCCTCAAGCTCGCTGCCAAGCCTTGTGGAGTCGAAATCCCCGACAACCGCATCCGGGACGATTGAGAGGCGCCTTGCCGTATCATAGCCTGAGTCGGCCGCGATGACACGGCTGTATATGGAGCCATCGAAATGGAAAGAAGCGGGAGATGCCCCGCCTATTATGATGAGATCCTTCACGCCGCGATTGTAGCATCGCAGCGCAATATGGCAAAGCATCATCTTCCCGCCAGCCCCCGGACGGCAATGGATGATTCCTGTCGATTTTCCTACCATCCATCCTATTCCGTGTTAAGATTGTGTTAAGCGAAAACTTCACTTCAGCTTAACAAGGAGGAAACAGAATGAGAAAGGCTCTTACTTGTCTTCTCGTATTGACGCTTCTGGCAGTGCCCGCATTCGCGAACGGAAGCGGCGAGGCGGCTGCAGATGATACGCTCTCTCCTGTCGAGGAGATAATCCAGCAGGCAGAGGGCATGACGATGGAGGAGCTTGCGCAGAAGGCCATCGAGGAATCGAACGGGAAGATGTTCTACGGAGTCGGCAACTCCAGCCGCGGAAAGACCGCTCTCCCGCTCTTCATCTCATATCTTCAGACAATAGATCCGGACTACACCCTGAACTATGAATGGCAGCAGCCGAAGAACAACAAGATCTTCGACCAGCTCACGGCCGATTCGCTCAAGACGACAGGGACATTCGCGATGACGCTCATCCAGGATGGCAACCAGATCGAGAGCAAGATGGTCAGGACAGGCATCCTCGACACGTTCATCCCCAAGGAATGGGCAGAGGCCAACGGCACGACGGCCGCTGACTACACCGGATACCTTCCGCTCCAGACTCTGAACAAGGTCTTCATGTACAACAATACAGGAAGCAAGGACTATGACAATGTATGGGATTTCGTGGCCCCTGGCGAGCACGGTCTCTTCATGGACATCGATTCAGAGATCGTCGGCAAGAACTTCCTCTACATGCTCACTGCAGATAAGTACGCAGCAGAGCTCAAGGAGGCCTTCGATGCCCTCAGCGCTGATGAGCAGGCGCTCTTCCAGCCCACGATCGATGCCGTCGCGTCAGATGCATCCGATCTCGGTCTCGGCGAGAACGGCAAGTATTCCCTCGCATGGATCAAGCTCTGGGTCGAAAGCTACAATGCACAGACCGATGACGGTCCTATCTGCAATACGCTCGTATCGGCATCCGCTACTGACCAGTTCGGCCTGATAGTCTATTCCAAGCTCAGGAGCGTCGAGGAATCGGCAACCGTATCCAAGAAGAATGTCGACATAGCGGCATACAACGATGGCTACAGCGGATTCGGCGGCTATGGCTACTGCCACTATCTCTTCGTGACGGACAACTCACCGCTTCCGTGGACCGCATGCGCATTCATCGCCTACATGGTCAACACGGCTGACGGATTCTCCGCATGGGGCAAGGATATCGGAGGATACTCATCCAATCCTGTCGTCGCAGCGGAGACCGAGGCGATCTACCAGCACCAGACAGGCGGAATGGCAGAGGACGGCGTGACAGTCGAATTCCCCGCGCTCAATGACCGCGGCGGCGACTGGTGGCTCTCCGAGGACAGGCTCGTCCTCGAGGATCCGTCATACTGCGCATCTGTATCATTCACGGTCGGAAGCTGGATCGAGATGCTTTCGAAGTACACACCTTCCTAAGGTGCTTATTCTCAATGCCCCT
>CALXYI010000011.1 GCA_944392935.1 uncultured Spirochaetaceae bacterium | reverse complement strand
AACAGGCTCCCGAAGGAGCCTGCCCTGCAAGTAAGCCTCTGAAGCTATCAGAAGGATACCTTGACCATCGGTGTGATGGAGAAGCCCTGTGCCTTGACAGCACCCTGAGCAACATCGCCACCAACCTCTGCCATATAGCCACCCTCATCATACTGGAGGTTGAGCTGGAATGTAATGCCAGCAACTTCATAGCCGACGTTACCGCCAACATAGTATGTGTCACCATAGTGCTCAAGATCGCCAGCACCAGTGTAAACGTTGAGGATAAGTCCCTCAATAACGTTGAGATCGATACCGAAGTGGAGCATGTTGACAACATCAGTACCTGAAGCCTTTGCAGCATCTGTACCAGTATACTGATTCACATACTCAACATAAGCCTGGAGAAGATCGAAACCACCATAGACCTGTGCAGCAAGAACGTTCGTCTTTACAGCTTCGCCATAGTAGTACTTGTCAGCAACACCGACACCGATGTTGAAGTCAAGACCGAGCATCTCACCGATGTTCACGTCAGCAGCAGCACCGAATACACCAGTATCCTTGAGCTCGAAAGAAGTACCCTTGTCACCAACAAGTGCCCAGTCAACGGATACAGCAAGACCGGAAATCGGCTTTGTCATTGCAGATACGATGAAATCGCCCAGTGTTTCACCCATGTAGATTGCTTCTTCTGGAGGATCCAGAGGATTAACAACTTCTGAAACTATGCCATTAGTACCTTTTTCCTGCATGGTAAGAAGAGCAGGAGCACCACCGATCTGGACCTGGAGAAGATCACCATAGCCTACGATAGCGTTAGCCCAGAGACCAGGCTCGTTTGTCCTGACCCTGTCATAGTTGAGGCCGGACTTGTTCGTGTAAGCCCTGAGACCTGTGATCCTGTCATTTGCAAGAAGCTGGAGCTGAGCTGTCCAGTCCGTGTCACCCATGATGAGCTTTGCAAGATCGATAGAAATATCTCCGGAAACTCTATTGAACGGGTGTGCAAGAGCAGCTCCATCAAGCATGAGCTCGCCTTCGAGTGTTACTGCCCAGATACCGTTGTCATCAGCAAAACCGAGGTTAAGGGTTGTCTGGTTTGTGTCTGTATTATCGTCACCGAAAACCCAAGTCTTCCACTGATTTGCATCATTTGCTGTCATGTAATTGAATACATAACCGGTTGTGAAACTACCTGAGAAGTTGACACCTGCGAATACGCTTGTCGCAGCAAGGGCAAGCACAAGCAGAGATACGATTACTTTTTTCATCATTATACTCCCTTTTATGTTAGGTTTGCTTTCATTTTCCTATCACAGTATGTCCACAGGATGGTTCGGACTTGACTGCAGGATGGATAGTGTATGTGCGTGCGTGTCATATGTGTGAGTTAGGTGGAGTTGTGTAACGTTGCCGTATCTCGGGTATTTATAATAAATTGGAAATATGAGATTCCTTATAGCTTCAGATGTGCACGGGGCGGAAGAGCCCTGCAGGCGGATATGCTCGCTCTTTGATGAAGGCGGCTTCGACAAGCTCCTTCTCCTCGGTGATATCCTCTATCATGGACCGAGGAACGATCTTCCTCCAAGCTACAGCCCGAAGGCTGTGATCGCGCTGCTCTCGCCTCTTGCAGATAGGATAATATGCGTGCGCGGGAACTGCGAGGCGGAGGTGGACCAGATGGTGCTGCCGTTCCCGGTGCTCTCAGAGAGCGCTCTGGTATTCGCGGACGGGCATACGGTATTCATGACACATGGGCACATATACACGCCTTCCAGCCATCCGGCGGGTTTTGGCATGTTCTTCTCCGGCCATACGCACATCCCTGTGCTTGAGAGGAAGGACGGGATCGTGTACCTCAATCCGGGCTCTGTCTCGATTCCGAAGGGCGGATACCCTGCAAGCTATGCTGTATGGGATGATGGGGATATAACGGTGCGGGAGCTCGTGAGCGGGCGCGTCATGCTTTCCCTGGGAATGCGAGCGTGACTGTCACATTGCCGTCGCTCTCCCCTATCCTCACACTTCCTCCGTGCAGTTCCATGATCTGGTAGACTATCGGGAGGCCGAGGCCTGATCCCCCTGCCGTGCGGGAGGCATCGCCGCGGGCCCATGGCTCGAAGAACTGCGGGAGCGGGGACGGGAGATGCCCGGAATTGGTGACTTCTATGACCGTCTTCCCATCATCGCCGCGGCGGAACGACAGCCGGGGACTGCCTTCCCCTGATCCATATGTCCTGGCATTCCTCAGCACCTCGCGGAGCGCTTTCTCAAGGAGCTTCGGGTCTGCATATACTGTCATATCATCAGCGGGGATCAGGGCATCCATCTTCTCGCTCTGCAGGACTCCGTCTGCTGTCTCGAGTATCGATACATCCTTCTTCTCCGCCCTGGCATCGGGTGAGAGGAGATATGAATACTGCGCCACCGACTGTATGCGGCCGGTGAGGGTATCAGTCTCCTTCTTGAGCTCCTCCAGGAGCTTCCCGTCCAGAGGGAACATGCCGTCAAGGGCACCGTTGACGAGGAGGTTTATGCTCGTGACAGGGGTGTTGAGGTCGTGGGAGATGTTCCTGATCCATTCCTTCCTCGACTTCTGATGGCGCGAAAGGTCCTTTCCAAGTGCGGTGATGGAATCAGCGATCTGCTGCATCTCCTCCGTGGACTGCCGGGGAAGGCTGACATCGAAGTATCCGAGCGAGAGCCTGGAGAGCGAATTCCTTATCTCCTTGACGCTCCTGTCGTTCTTGCGGGAGACGATTGCCGCAAGGACCGCTGATATCACAAGGGCGATCGGGAGCGAGAGGAGAAATGCCCCGAAGAGGTTCTTCAGGGCGAATGTCGTCGGCGCATAGTAGTCTATCCTGTAGACAAGGACATCGATGTATCCTGCGATGCTGCCGTCTGCGATTATCATTATCGTTCCCGCGATATCCTGATCGGCTACGATGGACGGCAGCGAGACGAGCATATCCTCCCCGCCCTCCACTTTATCGAAGGATATAGAGCGCGGAAGCCCGGTGAAAGGATCCGTATCGATCGATATGGAGTACTTGGGTGCCGGGATATCCACATCGATATAGGAGATGGAGCGCTGGTAGTTGAGCTTGAAGCGCCCTGACGGGACTGCCGTGATGACGCTTCTCCTTGCCTCCGGTGACGGAAGCTGCTCGCCCGCGGATGATGCGCCCAGCGAGAGAATGTACCTCCCGCTCTGATCGCGGAAGAGAAGCCCTGAGATACGCTCGGATGTGCGCGATACCATCAGGTTCATCACGCTGTCGCTGCCTGCATCGGAGAGCCCCTCGACCGAGGATCTCACCGACGAGGCGAATTCCTCGAACACCATGTCCTTCCAGAGTCCTGCAACGCGCATGTTCCCCACGAATATGAAGCAGCACTGCACGAGTATGACAGCGAGCGATATGAGGAATATCGAGATGAAGAAACGGAAGAACTGATTCCGCATCCTATGCCTTCTTGCCGGAGAACCGGTAGCCGTAGCCGCGTACCGTGTCGATCCATGTCCCGGGCTTCAGCTTTGCCCTGATGTTCTTTATGTGGGTGTCGACAACCCTCTCATAGCTCTCGAAGCTGTAATCGAAGCACTCCTCGAGTATCTGGGAGCGCGTTATGAGGTTCGGGGCGTTCGATGCCAGATAGAAGACGATCCTCCACTCCGCGGCAGTGAGGGAGACAGGCGTGCCGTTGATGGAGAGCACATGCTCATTGTCATCTATCACCATCGTGTTCTCGCTGTCGCTGTATGCGTAGACATTGTCATGCGGCGTATCCGACTCATCGATGCGGCGGAAGAGCGCCTGGATGCGCAGCACCAGCTCCTTAGGGCTGAAGGGCTTCGAGATATAGTCATCGGCTCCGAGCTCGAAGCCGAGGATCCTGTCGGATTCCTCAGTGCGTGCGGTAAGGAAGATCACGGGGATGCGCGGGAAGCGCTGCTTTATGCCCTTCACGAACGTGAAGCCATCCCCGTCGGGAAGCATGACATCCTGGATGAGGAGATCGGGAACGGCCTCCCCGAATGCCCCCTCGGCTTCCTCAAGGTTCTTCAGCCCCTTCGCCTCATAGCCTGAAAGGGTCAGATACTGCACGACTCCATTGCGGATTACATCATGATCCTCGACGATATATATCAGCTTCATACAGATGGAGTTTCATGCATACGTTATGCAAAGGCAAGATGAATAGAGGGAACTACATTCAAAAAACAGAATATCCGCGGCATGCTTCACATTGGCGACAGGGAACCGCGGAAGCGGTAGCCGTAGCCCCTGACGGTCTCTATCCATTCCGACCCTCCGGGGCCGAACTTGGAGCGGATGTTCTTTATGTGCGTGTCTATTATCCTGTCGTAGCTCTCGAGACTCTCTGGAAAGCATGACTGCAGCAGCTGCAGCCTCGATACGAGGCGGCCTGCATTGGAGACGAGGAAGACGAGGATCTTCCACTCCGAGGCGGTGAAGCGTATCTCCTGTACCCCCCCCCCTGTAGATCCGCCATCTATATGCGAGAGCGTCGCGATGTGGGCATCCCAGTTGATGGAAAGGCATGTGGAACGGATATACCACCTCGAGTTCTCAGCTGCCTTCATGCGGCGGCGGCGCAGGACCGCAGAGGCGCGGAGCGTCACCTCAAGCATCGAATAGGGCTTGGCAACGAAATCATCGCATCCGAACTCGAAGCTCATTATCCTGTCGCTCTCGCTGCTGCGTGCGGATGCTATGATCACCGGGAAGCGGTACTTCTGCGCAACCTGCTTCAGGAACGAGAGCCCGTCTCCATCCTCGAATTCCAGCTCCATGACAAGGAGATCCGGCGCTGTCTTCTGCAGCGCACGCCCAAGGTCCGAGAGATAATCGAACCCGACTGCCGAATAGCCGTAGATCCCAAGATACTGCTGGAGCCTGAGCCGTATGGGTGCATCCCCATCAGCCACATAAACATACGCCATCTCCCGATTTTCTTAACCCAGAACCACACATGATTCAACATAAACGAACACAGAGCGGCGATGAATACACACAGCAGGCTGATTCAACACATATCTACACAAGACGATTGCCACTTTGCCATGATCCCTCCGCATCTCCCCTGCTTCTGCCGGATCATTGCTGCATCATCCTCCGGCCCCGCAATATGAAGCAGGACCTTGGAGCATGGCACACAGGCATCGCTGCGAAGCTGCCGGACAGCAGCTTTTCAGCGCAGCCCGGAAGATTTATCATCTCCGTATGCACAGGGTGAAAGCCGGGGACATCATCATCTTCCTGATCTACGTGGCCCTGACCGTGCTCTCGCTTGCATTCATCCCGCGGGGGAGCAGCACGCTCGAGGTATCGACGGAGAGCGGCGGCTATGCATACTCGATGGACAGCGACGGCATATACAGCTTCCCTGGCCCGCTGGGTGAGACGGAGATAGAGATAAGGGATGGAAGGGCGCGTGTCGTCTCCTCTCCATGCCCTGGGAAGACCTGCATCGAATCAGGCTGGTCACGCACCCTCTGCTGCCTTCCGAACAAGGTGATCGCAGTTGTCACGGGAGATGAAGGAGGGCCTGATGCAGTCTCGGGATAGGATCGCATACCTCGCTGCCCTCTCGCTCTTCATGAGCGCCGTGGAGCTCCTGATACCCCGCCCTCTGCCCTTCTTCCGCCTCGGGATCGCGAACGTGCCTCTCCTGATGGCCCTCGGCATGGACTTCCGCTCCTATATGCTCCTGGCGCTCCTCAAGGGAATCGGCACAAGCTATGTATCGGGGAATCTCTTCTCCGTCTTCGCCATCATATCGATCATGCAGGCAGCTGCTGCCGGAATGGCGATGCACGCCCTCTCCAGGATCCTGGGCCGCCATGCCTCGCTCTATGGCATATCATGCATAGGAGCAGGCACAAGCGTCTTCGTGCAGATCGCGCTTGCATCACTGTATATAGGGAAGGGAACGATGGTCTTCCTTCCCCTGATGCTCCTCCTCTCACTCCCCTCCTCTGCCATAACAGCAGCGATAGCCTCAAGGCTCCGCGTTCCGGACCCGATCCCGATCGCAGATGGTGACGGAACACCTTCCGGCAAGGCCGCAGCAGCATCGATGCTCATATCGGGAATGGCGGTGATGATGATGAAGAGCGCTCCTGCCGCCATCCTCGCCCTCGCAGCCTCCCTCATCTTCCAGTCTTCCAGGAAGCGGAGGATCATGGTGCTTCCCCACTTCATCCTCCTCCTGTTCATGATCCTCTCATCGGTGCCCACCCCCTCAGGGGCGGTGCTCTTCCGCATATCCTCGGTTCCCGTAACGGAGGGCGCCATCATCCGGGGGCTCCAGAAGTCATTGCAGCTCTCGGCAGGGATTGCCCTGTCACAGGGATTCTCGACGATGATACGCCCCGGACGGGGGATTGCGGGACGCACGCTCGCCATCTTCTCCGCGCTTTTATCGTCATTCAGGAACACTGAGGGCAGCATCGTGGAGAGAATCAGGGAGACTCTTGAGATGGAGTGCATAATAAGCACGCCTATCAGCGATGATAATATTCCGGTTTTCACAATAATCGCGCTTCCCGTCTATTTCATCGTTATACTGGTGCTTGATTATTGCATTTTCTGAAACAGGATATAGAATTACCTGTATCTGATGTTGACACTTCTGGGCTTTTAAACTATATAAATTTATCGATAAGAAAGGAGCAATTTATGGCAGAAGTCAATGAACTCTTCCCTGGACAGCTCGAACTCCAGGAGATGATCGAGAGAACGAAGCGTGCTCAGCTCATCTACGCCAACTTCCCGCAGGAGAAGGTCGATGAGATCTTCCGCGCAGCAGCCGTAGCTGCAAACAACGCGCGTATCCAGCTTGCGCAGGATGCCGTTGCGGAGACAGGCATGGGCGTCATCGAGGACAAGGTCATCAAGAACCATTTCGCAGCCGAGTACATCTTCCACAAATACAAGGATGAGAAGACCTGCGGGATAATCGAAAGCGACAAGGGCTTCGGAATCGAGAAGATCGCAGAGCCCAAGGGCGTCATCTGCGGCATCATTCCGACGACGAACCCGACATCCACGGCTATCTTCAAGTCCCTTATCTCACTCAAGACAAGGAATGCCATCATCTTCTCCCCGCATCCGAGGGCGAAGAAGTGCACATGCGATGCCGCAAGGATCGTGCGTGACGCCGCGGTGCAGGCAGGCGCTCCTGAGGACATCATCAACTTCATCGAGGAGCCTTCGATGGAGAAGACGGACTACCTGATGAAGCATCCTCTCGTGAACCTCATCCTCGCTACAGGCGGCCCGGGCATGGTCAAGTCCGCATACTCATCCGGCAAGCCCGCGATCGGAGTCGGCGCCGGAAACACACCGGCCCTGCTGGACAAGAACTGCAACATCAAGATGGCGGTCGCCTCAATCCTCATGTCCAAGACATTCGACAACGGCGTCGTCTGCGCATCGGAGCAGGCAGTCATCGTCCACAAGGACATCTACAATGAGGTGAAGAAGGAATTCAAGGAGCAGGGAGCCCACTTCCTCACGAAGGATGAGCTTGCGCTGCTTGAGCCGATCATCCTCGATCCGAAGCGCGGATCGGTGAACCCGAAGATCGTAGGACAGCCTGCATACAAGATCGCTGAGATCGCAGGATTCTCCGTGCCTGCAACCACCAAGGTGCTCATCGGAGAGGTCAAGAGAGTCGCTGTCGACGAGCCGTTCGCACACGAGAAGCTCTCACCGGTCCTCGGCATGTACTCTTGCAGCAACTTCGGCGAAGGCGCCGCAATGGCTGCGGAGCTCATCGCGCTCGGCGGTTTCGGACACACATCCGTCCTCTACTGCGACGAGAAGGAGCAGGACAAGATCGATACATACGGCAAGACCGTCAAGACGAGCCGCATCCTCATCAACATGCCTGCTTCCCAGGGTGCTATCGGGGATATCTACAACTTCCGTCTTGAGCCGTCCCTCACGCTCGGCTGCGGAAGCTGGGGCAACAACTCGATTTCCGAGAACGTCGGCCCGAAGCATCTTCTCAACGTTAAGACAGTGGCAGAAAGGAGGGAAAACATGCTCTGGTTCAAGCTTCCGCCGAAGATCTATTTCAAGTACGGCTGCCTCCCTGTGGCTCTCCAGGAGCTTGAGGGAAAGAAGAGGGCATTCATCGTCACCGACAGCTTCCTCTTCTCTTCCGGCATGATCGACCGCATCACAGACACGCTCAACCAGATCGGTGTCGAGACAGAGGTATTCCATCAGGTGAAGCCCGATCCGACTCTCGGAACGATCAATACCGCCATGGAGCTCGTGAACGCATACAAGCCTGACGTGATCATCGCCGTAGGCGGCGGTTCCCCGATGGATGCCGCAAAGATCATCTGGCTGCTGTATGAGCACCCGGAAGTAAGCTTCGAGGGACTCGCGCTGAGGTTCATGGATATCCGCAAGAGGATCTATGCATTCCCGAACATGGGGAAGAATGCCCAGCTCGTATGTATCCCGACAACGTCTGGAACAGGTTCCGAGGTCACTCCGTTCGCGATCATCACGGACGAGAAGACCGGCATGAAGTGGGCAATCGCGGATTACGCGCTCACTCCTTCGATGGCGATCATCGACAGCGAGCTTGCGATGGGACAGCCAAAGGGACTTACGGCTTCCTGCGGCATCGATGTCCTGACACACGCTCTCGAGTCGCTTGTCTCCTCGATGTGCACGGACTACACCGCACCGCTCTCGCTTGAGGCAGCCAGGATCATCTTCAAGTACCTGCCCCGTGCTTATGCGGACGGTACGGACAAGAGGGCCAGGGAGAAGGTCCATGATGCAGCCGCTATGGCCGGCATGGCATTCTCCAATGCGTTCCTCGGTGTCTGCCACTCGATGGCACACAAGCTCGGCGCGGCATTCCACGTACCTCATGGAATGGCAAACGCCCTGCTGCTGACGAACATCATCCGCTGCAATGCGAAGGACAATCCGACGAAGCAGGCTGCATTCCCGCAGTATGAGTACCCGTCAGCCATCTCAAGGTATGCAAGGGCTGCCGACTACATCTCCATGGCTCTCAACGATACGAAGAACACGGACTACATCGTGACGACTCCGAAGATGAGCATGGAGGAGAAGGTGCAGGTCCTCATCGACGGCATCGAGAAGCTGAAGAAGGAGCTTGGCATCCCGGCCTCCATCAAGGACTGGGGCGTGGACGAGGCAGAGTTCCTCGCTCAGGTGGACGAGCTCTCAGTGAAGGCGTTCGACGATCAGTGCACAGGGTCCAACCCGCGCTATCCGCTGATCAGCCAGATCAAGCAGCTCTATCTCGATTCCTACTATGGAAGGGAATGGAAGGAAGAGAAGTAAGATCTCCTTACCTGGATACAACTGCTGCCGCTCGCATGGGCGGCAGCTTTTCATTTCCCGCATGCTGCGGCATATCCTTCACCATCAGGAAAGCAGGGCATCTGACGCCCCGCTCTGATGATCACCGCAGTCCGGTGAATCTGAAGAGTATGAGATCCGTAGGGAATCGCGATGGCTGCGGTGTCTGGTAATCCAGGGCAGAACCATCACCGAACGGTATGCTGCCAAGCTCATCCCATACCCGCTGATAAAGCCAGGAGAATGAGATCTCGTTCCTTCCGGGAAGCCCGGGCATATCCGTATCGGTATCATATCCCAGCGTATCCAGCACTGCGGCAGTGAAGATGCTGTGGCCGACGGAATCCCTCCATCATAGGATACCTGCTCAGGGATGCATGCAGTGAGCGCATAGACATCGGAGTACGTACGCGAAGCGGAGAACGATGAGTGGAATGCATCGGAGATCACCTTCCCCGCATCGAATGAAGGATCGATCGGAAGCCCTTCATCATCGGTTCCTGCAAAGATCTCCCCCGATCCAACGCTGCCGGGGGCGATGCTGCCGGAGTGGCAGGCATCGATGAGCATCAGGGATCTGCCTCAAGCTCTGCGTAATATGAGCTGGAGACATATTCCTGGAGCCAGTCTGCCTTATAGCCTTCCTCGATGGAGATCGAGGGGGTCCATCTGACGGATGCCGCGGCAGGCAGCGCGGCAGAGAGCAGAAGCATGATCAATATGGCTGCCTTCTTCATGCTCCCATGATAACCCCCGCTGCACGGCACTGCCAATGCTGCCCTTGCCTCTCTGGCGGGAAATGGTCCATTGTAGAAGCATGGAGAAGAAGCGGAAGAGCCTCCTGACGCTGTTCCTGACAACGCTGGAGATAAGCGCATTCACATTCGGTGGCGGCTATGTGATCATCCCCTTGATGCGGCGCACGTTCGTCGGGAAGCTGGGATGGATAGATGAGGGCGAGATGCTCGATCTGACAGCGATTGCGCAGTCTGCCCCGGGCCCCATTGCAGTCAATGCGGCCATCCTCATCGGATACAGGACAGGAGGGATTGCCGGCGCTGCGGTGAGCGCGCTGGGGGCAGTCCTGCCTCCGCTTGTGATAATCTCCATCATCTCGGCATTCTACCAGGCATTCAGGTCGAACAGATACGTCTCGCTTGCGATGACAGCGATGAGCGCCGGGGTGGCAGCAGTGGTCGTGGATGTGGTGATTGCCATGGCATGGGACATCCTGAAGAGGAAGAAGCTGCTGCCTGCGGTGATGATGGCGGTTGTCTTCGTCCTCGTAGGCTTCCTTGACGTGAGCGTAATAGCGATGATGATAGCCGCTGCCGGAGCAGGATACCTGTCATACATCCATGGGAAAAGGAGGGGGATATGATCTACCTCTCGCTTCTCTGGAGCTTCATGCAGATAGGGCTGTTCAGCATAGGAGGCGGCTATGCGGCACTGCCTCTGATCCAGCACCAGGCGATAGACGTCAACGGCTGGCTGACGATGCAGAGCTTCTCGGACATAATGACGATATCGCAGATGACCCCAGGGCCTATCGCGATAAACGCCGCGACGTTCGTAGGGATACAGGTCGCAGGCATCCCCGGAGCCCTGGTGGCGACATTCGGCTGCATACTCCCCTCCTCCCTGATAGTCACTGCGCTGGCCTGGGTATACTACCGGTTCAAGGGGCTTGATGCCGTGCAGAGCGTGATCTCAGGCCTCCGCCCTGCAGTGGTTGCGATGATAGCCACGGCAGCGCTGTCGTTGATATCGCTTGCATTCTTCGGAAGCGAAAGCTACAGCGGAAGCGTGAACACAGCGAACGTCATACTCTTCTGCCTGGCATTCGCTGTTCTGAGGATATGGCATCCGAGTCCCATGATCGTGATGGCAGGGACAGGGATCGCCGGCCTTATCTGGGGAATCATCTAGCAGTCCTTCCCCGGAAGAGGAGTATCCCTATCAGAGCCGTGAGCGGAGTCACGAGAACGATTCCGAACGAACCGGCCAGAGTCTGCAGGATCTCGGCGGCTATCGACTTGGATGTGAGGATGTTCCCTACAGGTGTTGCCTGTGCCATGTATACCATCATCAGGGTGAGGTAGCTTCCCATATAGGCAAGCAGAAGCGTGGTGATCTGCGTTCCGACGCCGGCCCTGCCCACTTCCATCCCGGATCTGAAGAGCTCCTTGCCGGAAGCTGACGGGGCATGCTCCCTGATCTCCCACATCGCAGCGGAGACATCTATCGAGAGATCCATTATCGCACCGCCTGCGGAGAGGCAGACGACACCGGAGAAGAGCGATGTCAGATCGAGATCCATGAAGCCGCAGTAGAGAAGCGATTCGCTCATCTCAAGCACCGAGCCATGTATCCTCAGGAAATGCGTCATGAAGATGGAGATAAGGAAGGTTATGAGCATCGCGCTCACCGACCCGAGTATCGCGGCAAGGCTGCGGCGGTTGATGCCGGAGACCATCGGGAGCGTCACGAGCGTCAGCAGAAGCAGCGTCAGCAGGCACATCAGCATCGGATTCCCGCCATGGAGGATGGAGGGTATCAGTACCTTCCAGATCGACAGGAATGCGAATGCGAACGATAGCATCATCCTTATGCCCCGGAGTCCGCTGAATGCAATCAGGGCAATCACGAAGAGGGCTGCGAGGATGAGCTCCTTGTCCATCCTGAAGTAGTCGATCATGTTTATGAATACAGGAGTGCCTGCCTCATCACGCTCTATGAGCACCCAGGCTGTATCCCCGGGAACGAATACCTTGTCATCCCTGAGGCTTCCGGAGAGCATGTTCACGCCATCCATCTCCAGACCCTTATGCTCACCAGAGAGAACGCGCACGCGGCATCTCTGGTCGCCCGAGCGGAAGAGCCCTGTCTGGATAATCGTGCTGTCATCCGTTGCGATGACCTCCGCGCGGGCACCTGTGGCGTTTATGTATATGCTCCTCTCGAAGCCTGTGGGGATAATGAGAAGGATCACGGCCGTGATGGCGAATGCCAGTATGAATGCCGCATCCCTGCGTTTTGCTGATATATTCATATGGAAAAGGAAAGCGGGGAGGCCGCGGCCTCCCCTGTTGTATATATATCCGACTTACCTTGCGTCGGTAAGATCCATGAGGCGGAGAGCTACCTGGGTGTTGTCATAAGCACCTACGAAAGCCTCTGCTCCCTCACCGTAAGCGTACACGGGCACCGGAAGGCCAGTGTGTGCATAGCTTGTCCAGCCGATACCGGCCTTGTTGTTGAGGATGTGCGTAAGCGTCACGCTGATCGGGCTGTATCCGCCATAGAGCAGCGACTCCTCATAGCCATCGACGTTTCCGCTCTGGTCATCGGCATATGCCTTCTGGAGCTTCGCATACTCGTACTCGTTCATCACGAGCGCGTCGCAGGCAGCAGTCTCTCCGGGAGCGACAAGACCGAAGTACTCCTCGACCATATCCATCATGTCATCCTCTGTGAAGGAACCATCAGCCTTGGCCTCTGCAACATACTCATCGAACTGGATGTAGGAGCACTTCTGGACGCGGAGGATATCGAATGCGGTGTTGTAGCCTGTAGCTGCATATCCGATTGTCATACCACCTGTCTCGTGGTCACCTGTCACGAGGATGAGTGTCTCTTCCGGATGCTGCTTCGCGAACTCGACAGCAACCTCGACAGCCTCGTCAAGAGCAAGTGTATCGCTCATGTTGGCAACAGCATCGTTGGCGTGTCCTGCCCAGTCGATCTTGCCGCCCTCGACCATCATGAAGAAGCCTGTCTCATTGTAGAGCACGTCGATGCCCTTCCTGACGAAGTCCTTGAGGCGGAGCGAGTCAGCCGGTGCGTCGATGTCATACGGCATGGCGCCATCATCCTGCAGGACAGGGCTGTATGCATATACCTTGCCGCTCCCGCCGTTAAGGCTGAGGATGGTGTCCTTGTCGTTCGTCACGAGGTATCCCTTGTCCTCGAGGACCTCATAGATGGACTTGCCGCCGTCTTCTGCCTTGTTCACGCTGCCGCCGGCGAAGTACTCGAAGCCGGTCTCAGCCATCTGGAGCCCGATGTCATAGTAGTCGTTCCTGTTAGCGATGTGGGCATAGTAAGCAGCAGGAGTCGCATGGTTGATCGTGACTGTCGATACGATACCGATCTTCCAGCCCTTGTCATGGAGCATCTCCGCGATTGTCACGCCCGGAGTCACCTTGTCCACGCCCATGCCGATGACGCCGCTGTGCGTCTTGTAGCCTGAGGAAAGGGATGTGGCCGTGGAGGCTGAATCGGGGCAGAATGATGTGGAATCCTGCGTATACTGGAGCCCTACCACCGGGAACTGCGTGAATGTGAGCTTGTCGAGCTCGACAAGGCCGGACTCGTTCCTGCCATTGTATACCTGAGCGGAATTCGTCTGAGGCGAGCTCATTCCGTCTCCGATGAACATGAACACATACTTAGGGGATGCATCAAGGGTGTATTCCCTTATAGCCTTCTCCGTCTCGACGCCGCCATTCGCGAAAGCCGCAGAGGCGATGAGAAGGAGGGACATAGCCAATGCCGTGAATCTCTTCATATCAATTCCTCCAAAAAGAATGATCACAGCCATGAAGTTATCAGAAGCTCATGCATTCATCCCTCTTCCGGAGGTTAGATATCCGTTAAAAGGAAGAGAACATCAGCGCGCTTTGTTAAGCGTGAATGAACGTGTCCCGACGCGCTCCCCTGTCTCTGCCAGATACATCACAAGGCGGATCTCCCCCGCATCGGGATCGATTTCCACCGTATACCAGTAGCCCCTGCTCTCAAGATCCATGAACGTATCATGGCGATGCGCGGCTGCGGCATTGTACTCGGCGAAGCCCTTCATCTGGTATGTTATATCCCCTTTATGATGGTGGCCTGTGAGGATGAGGGAAACACCGTTCTCGGCAGCGATCCTGGCAAGCCTGTTCGCTTCCCTCATATGCGCGCCGAATATGGCCAGTGTCTGGTCGAATACCCCGCCAGTGAAGACATTCTCATGCGCGATCAGTATCCTGTACGGCCTTGTGTCGGCCTTGAGCGCGCTCTCGAGATACCCGAGCTGATCTGCTCCGAAAGTGCGGGAGGCATTATCGAGCATGTAGATCGAGAGATCGCCATAGACGAAATGCTTCATTGTAGTGCTCTCGCCCTCTCCATAGCGATCCGACCAGAGGCGGCTGAAGGACTTCCTGCTCTCTGAGTGGAGATCATGGTTGCCTACGGTATATATGAAGTTGCCATTGGCCAGGTTCCCCACCTCGCGGATATAGTCAGTAGCCTGCGTGTCCTGGAAGAAGGAGCCGTTATCCATGAGATCGCCCAGGCAGACGACGAATGGAAAGCCGCCATTGCGGAGGAATGCCTTGAACTCCTCATGGTAATGGGTTATGTTCCCGTGCTCATTCTCGCGTCTGAGATGAACATCGGTCACGAACGGGAATGTGATGGCATCTCCGGAAGGGGAAGCATTTCCGGCCCTTTCCATCTGCAGGACGCCATCAGCGGGATAGCCGATCTCCCACTTCTCGGAGAGATCGACAGGATCCTCGAAGGGATTCTTCCCCAGCTGCCCTATGCCGAACTCGAGGGAGCAGGCAGACGCAAGGAGAAGCACTGCAAGGATGAATGCTGCTTTCCTCATATGCCACCTCTGTAGATATAGCCTGCCCTGATGCTCAGGGCATCGACTGTGATGACAGGGTCTATCAGGATCTCCGTGACGCGTGCATAGGCATCGATGAATATGGAATGGTTCTCCGTCATCCTGCCCTCCATCCTAATACCTGCGACAGGCACAGGCTTCCACTCCCTCTCGTTGGGATGGTACATCGACAGATAGCCTGTGAGCACATAATGCTCGAAGACCAACGACAGATCCACCGACAGCAGGAAGTAGGCTGACCAGAAAGGCTTCGTGCCATACTCAGAGTAGCCGACGGCTCCCTGCAGCCCCACCCCGTAGCCGAGGGAGAAGAAATCCCAGAGGAACCGCTGGGAGAAGACATAGGAGAAATCGGTCCAGCCACCTTCGCGCGGGACGTAGTCCGTATGGATCATGAAGAGATTGTGCATCGTCTTCCCTGCCCGCAGGTCATAGCCGAGGGAGAGATCGAATGAGCTATCCCACTGATGCTGGTAGCCCAGCGTGAAGCCGCAGTATCCGATGCCGAGCGTATAGACGAACGGCGAGCACGATACCATATCATAGCGGACGCCGGCGCCACCCTCTGCGTGGAAGGGAGCGGCTGCGATTGCCGGCAGCAGCATAAGGATCATCAGGATGGACCATATCTTCCTCATGCTGTCAGCATCCCAGAGAGGAAGGCATCAGTCAATGCCTTCCTCCACATATCCGATCATATCCGAAATGGATGCACCGGGGGCAACCATCGGGAAAACCTTGTCATCCGACGGTATCGTGGCATCTATCACGACGGCCTCGCCGCATCCGATAGCCTCCTTGAGCACAGCCTCCGGATCGTCTTCCGGCAGCAGCCTCATGCCCCTGATGCCATATGCCTCCGCAAGGCGCACCCAGTCAAGAGGAGTGTCCAGGGTCGTCTCGGAGTAATGCCCGTCATAGAAGAGCTTCTGCCACTGCCGCACCATCCCCATCACATGGTTGTTCATTATGAGGATGATCACAGGCAGGCGGTAGCGCGCTATCGTGGCAAGCTCATTGGCATTCATCCTGAAGGAGCCGTCGCCAGCGATGTTCACAACCCTCTTGTCAGGATGGGATATCTGGGCGCCTATCGCGGCACCGGTGCCGTATCCCATCGTCCCCAGCCCTCCGGATGTCAGGAAATGATGCGGAGCACGGGAATGGAGGAACTGCGCAGCCCACATCTGATGCTGCCCGACCTCAGTCGTCACATAGCCATCGGAGGGGAAGACACGGTCAAGCGCCTCGAGTATCCGCTTGGGCCTTTCCGCCTCTGTCGAGACCTTGACGGGGAATCTCTTCCTTCCCTCTGCGACCCTCTCCATCCACGGCTTGTGCGAAAGCGGCTCGCCGATCTTCTCCATGATGCGCCTGAGCGCCACCTTGATATCCGCAACGACATGGACCTCAGAGACGATGTTCTTGTTGAACTCCGCAGGATCGACATCGATCTGCACGATCCTCGCCTGCTTCGCGAATGTCGAGCTCTTGGAGATGACGCGGTCGGAGAAGCGCGCACCGATGACTATCAGGAGATCGCACTTGTTTATCGATAGGTTGGAAAGCCTCGTGCCATGCATGCCTATCATGCCGGTGAAGCGCTCCGATGATGAATCCACTGCCCCGAGCCCCATCAGCGATGAGCCGACAGGGGCATCGATGAGGGAGATGAACTCATTCACCTCAGCGGCCGCATCGGAGCGGATGACGCCTCCTCCGATATAGCACATAGGGCGCTCGGAGCGCCTTATCATCGCGGCAGCCTTCTCGAGATCCTTATCATGCAGCCTGGAGGTGACCGGAGCAACCGCAATAGGCGGCTTCGGCTCGAAGTCGCATTCCGTCACCTGGATATCCTTGGGGATATCGATCAGGACAGGGCCCGGACGCCCTTCCTTCGCGATGTAGAAAGCCTCGCGGATGGTATCATGCAGCTCCGCGATATCCTTGACGATGTAGTTATGCTTCGTGATCGTCAGCGTGATGCCCCGGATATCGACTTCCTGGAAGCTGTCGCGCCCGAGGAGCGAAAGCGGTACGTTGCCTGTTATCGCAACCATCGGGACCGAGTCCATATATGCCGTGGCAAGCCCCGTGACGAGATTCGTGGCCCCGGGCCCCGACGTGGCTATGCACACGCCTACCCTTCCTGTCGACCGCGAGTATCCATCCGCAGCATGGCTTGCTCCCTGCTCATGGGCAGTGAGTATGTGCCTGATGCGGCCACGGTTGCGGTAGAGCGCATCATAGAGCGGTATCACCTGTCCGCCAGGATAGCCGAAGACCGTATCCACTCCCTCCTCAATGAGGCTCTCGACGATTATATCTGCTCCTGTTATCCTCATCAGTCCTCCAGAACCACCGCACCCTGACGCGCGGATGTCACATGCTTCGAATACCTGTGGAGATAGCCCGTCCTTATCGGGCACTCATGCGCTTTCAGGTTCTTCTTCCTCTCGGAAAGCACCTCGTCGCTGACAAGGAGATCCAGGCGTCCTGCCGGGATATCTATCGATACCGTATCCCCTTCCTCGACAAGCGCTATCGGACCTCCGGCAGCAGCCTCTGGGGAGACGTGCCCGATCGAGGCACCCCTAGTCGCACCGGAGAAGCGGCCATCGGTGATGAGGGCCACTTCCTTGTCCAGCCCCATTCCCGCTATCGCGGACGTCGGGCTGAGCATCTCGCGCATCCCCGGACCTCCCTTCGGGCCTTCATAGCGGATGATGATGACATCGCCGGGAGCTATCCTCTTCCCGAAGATCGCTGCGATTGCCTCCTCCTCGCTGTCGAATACCCTTGCAGGTCCCTTATGCACGAACATCTCCGGAGCCACGGCGCTGCGCTTGACTACAGCGCCTTCGGGCGCAAGCGTCCCCGAGAGCACGGCAATGCCGCCTGTCGGCGAATACGGGTTGTCTATCGGCCGGATCACCTCAGGGTCGGTGTTCCTTGCCTTTCCGACGTAATCGCCTATCGGAGAGCCGGTGACTGTCATCAGCGAGAGATCCAGGAGATCCTTCTTCGATATCTCCTTCATCACGGCCATGATGCCTCCCGCCTGGTAGAGATCCTCCATATGATGGGGACCTGCGGGAGCGAGATGGCAGATATTCGGCACCTTCGCGCTTATATCGTTGGCGCGGAATATGTCGATGCCGATTCCTGCTTCATGGGCGATGGCAGGAAGGTGCAGCATCGTGTTCGTGGAGCAGCCGAGGGCCATATCGACGGTGAGCGCATTGAAGAATGCCTTCTCTGTCATGATCTGCCTTGCTGTCAGCCCCTTCCTCAGAAGCTCCATGATCTGGAAGCCTGTCTCCTTGGCAAGCCTGAGGCGCTCTGAGTAGACCGCAGGGATCGTCCCGTTCCCCGGCAGCGCCATTCCTATTGCCTCAGTCAGGCAGTTCATCGAGTTCGCAGTATACATTCCCGAGCATGAGCCGCATGACGGGCAAGCGCTGTTCTCCCATTCAAGGAGCCCTGCATCATCCATCCTGCCGGCCGCATGCTTCCCGACAGCCTCGAACATCGATGAGAGCGACATGCCGCGCTTATCCCCGCCCTTGATGTGACCTGCGAGCATCGGGCCGCCGGAGACGAATATCGAGGGCAGATCGAGGCGTGCGGCAGCCATCAGCATGCCGGGGACTATCTTGTCGCAGTTGGGGATGAAGACAAGGGCATCGAATGGATGCGCTGTTGCCATCACCTCTATCGAATCGGCAATGAGCTCACGGGATGCAAGCGAGTACTTCATACCCGTATGCCCCATGGCTATGCCGTCGCAGACCCCTATGACGGGGAAGACGACAGGATTGCCTCCGTTCTCCCTCACCCCGGCCTTCACAGCCTCCGCGATGCGGTTCAGCTCCATATGCCCCGGGATTATCTCATTGAAGGCGCTCACGATGCCTATCGTGGGCATCGCTATCTCCCTGTCGGTCCATCCAAGGGCCTTCATAAGCGATCTGTGCGGAGCCTTGTCCGGCCCCTTCTTCATCTGATCCGATCTCATACGAGCCTCCTCAGTATCTCATCGCCGCATTCCGCAGTGCCGATCCTCTCCTCGCCGTCCTTCGCTATGTCTGCAGTGCGTACGCCATCAGCAAGGGCCCTTTCCACAGCCTCCTCGATGCTCCTGGCCTCCTTCTCAAGGGAGAATGAATAGCGGAGCATCATCGCCGTGGAGAGTATGGTGGCTATCGGGTTGGCGATATCCTTGCCTGCGATGTCCGGTGCAGAGCCATGTATCGGCTCATACATGCCGAAGCTGTCTTCCCTGAGCGATGCAGAGGCCAGCATCCCGATCGATCCCGTGATCATCGAAGCCTCGTCGGAGAGGATGTCCCCGAACATGTTCTCCGTAAGGAGCACATCGAAGTGCGAAGGATCGCGCACGAGCTGCATCGAGGCATTGTCGACATACATGAAGTCCAGCTCCACATCAGGATAGGAAGAGGCTACGCGCGACACCGTCTCCCTCCAGAGCCTCGACGTCTCAAGGACATTCGCCTTGTCTACAAGCGTCACGCGGCGGCGCCTTATGCGGGCAGCATCGAACGCCTTCCTGGCGATCCTCTCTATCTCGCCGGCTGTGTAGCGCATCACATCATATGCGCTCTGGCCATCCTCGCTCCTCCCCTTCTCTCCGAAGTAGATCCCTCCTGTGAGCTCACGGACGACGAGGAGATCCACGCCGCCTGCGATGGTGCTCTCCTTCAGCGGGGAGGCACCTGCAAGCTCCGGATAGAGCACGGCCGGACGGAAATTGCAGAAGAGCCCAAGCCCGCTCCTCAGCCCCAGAAGGGCCTTCTCAGGACGGAGCTCCCCTGGCATCGCATCCCATTTCGGGCCTCCGACCGCACCGAGGAGGACCGCATCGGATGCGGCGGCCTTCTCCAGTGCCTGCGGGGTGAGAGGCACCTTGTTCCTGTCGATGGAGATACCGCCGGCATCTATCTCCGTATACGAGATGCCATGCCCGTATATCTCCCCGATCCTGTCCAGCACGCGTACAGCTTCCCTTACTATATCCGGTCCGATCCCGTCTCCCGGGACCAGCGCTATCCTCATGTCCATCAGTAATTCTCCTTGATATACGGCGCAAGGCCGCCGGCTTCGATCAGGCTCTGCATGAACGGCGGGAAGGGTTCTGCCCTGTATTCCTTCCCCGTTGTCTCATCCAGTATGACTCCGGTCGAGAAATCCACGGAAACCCTGTCACCGGCCTTTATCTCCTCAGAAGCCTCAGGGCATTCAAGGATAGGCAGGCCGATGTTTATCGAATTGCGGAAGAATATGCGAGCGAAAGTCGATGCGATGACGCAGCTCACTCCCGCTTCCTTTATCGCTATCGGAGCGTGCTCGCGTGATGAGCCGCAGCCGAAGTTCCTGCCAGCGACGATGATATCGCCATTGCCGACATTCCTCACGAATGACGGATCTATGTCCTCCATGCAGTGGGAGGCAAGCTCCTTGCCGTCCGATGTGTTGAGATAGCGTGCGGGGATGATGACATCGGTATCTACGTTATCCCCGTAGCGGAAAACCTTTCCCTCAGCCTTCATTGGAGACCTCCTCCGGATCAGTGATGTATCCTGTGACGGCGCTTGCCGCCGCAGTCTCTGGAGAAGCGAGATAGACCTCGCTCCTGACATGCCCCATGCGTCCGACGAAGTTCCTGTTTGTGGTCGATACGCATCTCTCACTCTCGGAGAGTATCCCCATGTAGCCACCGAGGCACGGGCCGCATGTCGGCGTGGATACCACGCACCCGGCATCGACGAAGATATCGAAGAGCCCTTCGTGCATCGCATCAATCCATATCCTCTGCGTAGCGGGTATGACTATGCATCTCACCCATGGCGCGATCTTCCTGCCCTTGAGCACTGCAGCAGCGCGCTCGAGATCGGAAAGGCGTCCGTTCGTGCAGCTGCCGATCACTGCCTGGTCTATGCGGATATCCCTTCCTTCCCTGGCAGGATGCGTATTCTCAGGAAGATGCGGATAGGAAACCGTCGGGACGATGCTCCCCAGATCGATGTCTATCGTCTTCTCATATACGGCATCCGGATCGGATGAGAAGATCTTCGGCTCGGCTGCCCCATGCTCCTTCAGATACCCGAGCGTCCTGTCATCCACGGGGAAGATCCCGCTCTTGCCGCCGGCCTCTATCGCCATGTTGGCGATGGTGAACCTGTCATCCATCGAGAGGGTATGCACCCCTTCCCCTGTGAACTCCATAGCACGGTAGAGCGCCCCATCTACCCCGATCATGCCTATGATCGTGAGTATGAGGTCCTTGCCGGACACATGCTTCCCGAGCTTCCCCGCAAGGTTGAACCTTATGGTGGAAGGCACCTTGAACCATGCCTTTCCGATTGCCATTCCCGCAGCCATATCCGTTGAGCCCACGCCTGTCGAGAATGCCCCGAGAGCTCCGTAGGTGCATGTATGGCTGTCTGCGCCGATGACGACATCGCCGGCTGTCACGAGCCCCTGCTCCGGAAGCAGCGCGTGCTCGATTCCGACACGCCCCACCTCGAAGTAGTTCGTTATCCCATTGCGCCTGGCGAACTCGCGCACGCATGCGCACTGCGCCGCCGCCTTTATATCCTTGTTAGGGGTGAAGTGATCCGGCACAAGGGCGATCCTGTCCTTGTCGAACACTCCGTCCCTGCCGAACTTCGGCATCTCCTTTATGGCCACCGGGCTGGTTATGTCATTGCCCAGGACCATATCGAGATCCGCCATTATCAGCTGTCCGGGATGCACCTCCTCAAGCCCTGCGGCATGCGCGAGGATCTTCTCGGTCATCGTCATAGCCATTACCTGACCTCCTTGTCGGTGTGCCCGACGAGCATATCATTGTCGAATGTCATGGAAGATGCGTTCTTGCCTCCCGAGATAGAGGAGCCGGCACCCTCGAGCATGCGGTTCACTGCATTGAGGCATGCGAGTATCGAAGCCTCGATGACATCCGTCGAGACACCGCGTCCCCTGTAGACGCCCGTTCCGTCGGATATCTTCACAAGCGCCTCGCCGAGGGCATCACGATGCTCCGTGACTGCCTGCAGCTGGTAGTCATCGAGAGAGAATGGATGATGGATTATCTTCTCCACAGCCCTCAGGGATGCGTATATGGGCCCGGTTCCGGAGGCGACTCCTTCTACGACCTTATCGCCGTTCCTGAGCGCAATGCATGCCGTGGATGTTATCCTGTTGCCGCTGTTGACGACATAGGAATCAAGGGCCCACGTCTGCTTCGCCTTGGCTTCGGTGGATTCGACAAGAGCCACGATATCACGGTCGGTGACGTTCTTCTTCCTGTCGCAGAGATTCTTGAATTCCTCGAAGAGCCTTGCGATCTCCGCATCCGGAAGGACATACCCGAGCTCGTCGAGCTTCTTCGAGAATGCATGCTTGCCGGAGTGCTTTCCCAGCACATAGTTGGTCTTCACCACTCCGACGCTCTCGGGAGTCATGATCTCATAGGTCTTCGAATTGGCCATCATGCCATGCTGATGGATACCAGACTCATGGGCAAAGGCATTGTCGCCTACGATTGCCTTCGACGGGAATATCCTCACTCCGGTGATGGATGAGATGAGGCGCGCGGAGCGGCAGAGCTCCTCCGTCCTTATGTTGGTTTCGGCATCGTAGAGATCGGGACGCGTCTTCATCGCCATCACGACTTCCTCGACAGCGGTATTCCCCGCCCTCTCTCCTATACCGCAGACCGTGCACTCTATCTGCCTTGCACCTGACCTCACGCCGGCAAGCGTATTCGCAGTAGCCTGCCCGAGGTCATCATGGCAGTGCATGCTTATTATCGCCTTGTCGATATTCGGGACACGGTTCCTGACAGCGGATACCATCTCCGCGATATCCGACGGGGCAGCATAGCCGACTGTGTCGGGAAGGTTGATGGTCGTTGCACCCTCCGCTATAGCCGTCTCCACGACACGGCACATGTAATCGATATCGGTGCGTGTCGCATCCTCGATGGAGAACTCGATATCAGGGCAGAGGGAGCGTGCATACCTCACCTCCTCCCTTATCCTCTCCAGCGCCTCGTCGCGCGACATGCGGAGCTTGTACTGGAGATGGAGATCCGATGTCGCAAGGAAGAGATGGATACGCGGCCTGTTGGCCTTCTTCACTGCATTCCATGCGGCATCGATATCCTTCTTGAGCGCGCGCGCAAGCGATGCGACCGTGACATCATCCACAGCCTTCGCGATAGCCTCCACGCTCTCGGCATCACCAGGGGATGAAATGGCGAAGCCGGCTTCTATGATATCCACGCCTAGCGTCTCAAGCTGCTTTGCGACCCTGATCTTCTCCTCCAGGTTCATGCTGTAGCCCGGAGCCTGTTCCCCATCGCGGAGCGTGGTATCGAATATATAGATCCTCTCTGCCATATCTCCCCCTTCCCTTATTTCCTCAGCCAGCTCATCAGAGACCTGAGCTTGGCGCCTGTCTTCTCGAGGAGGGATTCCTGCTCCATCCTCTTCGTTGCATTGCAGAACGGGCGGCCTACCTGGTTCTCGAGGAGCCAGTTGCGTGCGAACGTGCCGTTCTGGATCTCCGTGAGGATTCCCTTCATTGCCTTCTTAGTCTCATCCGTAACCACCCTCGGTCCGGAGACATAATCGCCATACTCGGCTGTGTCGGAGCATGAGTAGCGCATGAATGTGAGACCGCCCTGATTGATGAGATCAACGATGAGCTTCATCTCATGGCAGCATTCGAAATATGCCATCTCAGGCTGATAGCCTGCTTCCACGAGGGTGTCGAAGCCTGCCTTGATCAGGTGGGAGACACCTCCGCAGAGGACTGCCTGCTCGCCGAAGAGATCGGTCTCCGTCTCCTCCTTGAACGATGTGACGAAGATGCCGGCCTTGCCAGCTCCGATAGCCGCGGCATAGGCAAGCGCGACCTGCTCGCTGTCTCCCGATGGATCCTGGTGCACTGCGATAAGGCTGGGAACGCCCTTCCCTTCCTGGTACTGGCTGCGGACTGTGTGGCCGGGGCCCTTCGGTGCGATCATGATGACATTGACATCGGCAGGAGGCACGATCTGGCCGAAATGGATGTTGAATCCATGTGCGAAGGCAATGTACATA
Source organism: uncultured Spirochaetaceae bacterium (assembly GCA_944392935.1). Lineage (GTDB taxonomy): Bacteria > Spirochaetota > Spirochaetia > Sphaerochaetales > Sphaerochaetaceae > Ornithospirochaeta. The sequence goes on along the minus strand of CALXYI010000011.1, from coordinate 14,870 downwards.
CCGGCCCTGAGATACGGCTCGATCGATGCGTGGTAGAGCTTTGCCTGCTTCTCATCGTTGACGAGGATCATCACGACATCAGAGCACTTCACTGCATCCTCCGTGGTCATGACCTTGAGCCCGGCTTCCTCTGCCCTGGCCCAGCTCTTCGAGCCGTTGTAGAGGCCGACTACGACATCGATGCCGCTCTCGTGGAGGTTAAGCGCATGCGCATGGCCCTGGCTGCCATATCCGATAACAGCGACCTTCCTGCCCTTGAGGCAGTTCAGATCCGCATCCTTCTCATAGTACATCTTGCTCATTCTGCACCTTCCTTATCTTCGCCTTCGTCTCCGAAGGTCGTTTCCGAAATCGGCCTGGCTCCGCGCTCAAGCGCGGTGATGCCAGTGCGCACGAGCTCGACGATGCCATATGGCCTCGTAAGCTCCATGAAGGACTCCAGCTTCTCAAGCGAGCCCGTAAGCTGGAATGTCACTGTCGATGGGGTGACATCGATGATCTTCGCCTTGAATATCTCCCCTATCTCCACTATCTCGCCACGGCTGGCTGCCTCGGCATGTATCTTCACCAGCACAAGCTCCCTCTGCAGCGATCCGCCGCGCGTCATCTCATATACCTTGATGACATCCACGAGCTTCTCCACCTGCCGGATGATCTGCTCGACGATGAGCCTGTCGCCTGTGACTACTATGGTTATGCGGCTTATGGCAGGGTTCTCGGTCTCGCCTACGGAGAGCGAATCGATGTTGTAGCCGCGCCTTGAGAAAAGCGCGACCACCCTCATAAGAACGCTCGGCCTGTTATACACAAGTATCGCAAGCGTGTATCTGTCCTTCTTCTCATAATCCATCTCAAACCCTCCAAATGAAAATAGCCCGGGGGTTCTGGGAACACCACGGGCCTACATCAGAAAATGCTCAACCGTGGTTCAGCATGTAATGACGAGTACGGATAGAAGGAGGGAAACGGATAACACCTGGCTGCTATTCATCTTCTCCTCCTTTTTCGAATTTCCTTCCTTATACGGCAACAGAGAGGGCAATGTCAATAAAAACTGCAAGAATATCCATTAAAATGCATATGCTCACTTCCTGTTTGATCTTGTCAATGCCCAGACCACCACGGCAGAGAGAAGGAATATCACGATCGATTCCATCGGATATACCTCCTGAAGAACGCATCTGCCCTCTCATCCCTGTCCTCGCCGCTGTACAGGAGCGTAGTGATGCCCAGCGATGCCGCCGCGGCGATATTTGCCTCATTGTCATCGATGAAGGCTGTCTCGCTGTATGGCACACCCTCCCTCTGGCATATGATGCGGAAGAATGCCGTCTCCGGCTTCGACATCCTCATCTCATGCGATGCGTACAGGGCATCGAAATGCGGGAACGGGCTGCCTGGCATGATCCTGGCATATTCCCAGTGAGGGGCGAATGTGTTGGAGCCTATGACGCATCTGAAGCCGCAGCCCCTGAGGGCATCCGCATAGCCGAGCATCCTGGCGTTCACATCAGGACGGAAGAAATCGGAGAATGGATCTCCTGCGATCGAGGTGCAGTACTTGTCCTCCAGATGCCGGTAGTAATCCTCCGGCGCCATGTATCCATCCATCAGCGCTGCATCATAGCGGAGATAATCAGAGAGCATCTCATCCTTGCCCGTGCCCAGCATCGAGGCGAACTTCCGCATCGTGCCCACATTGAGGAGAAGGACCTCCCCCATATCGAATATGAAGAGTTTCATGGCCTATCGTAGCACAATATGCAGTTTCTGCATAATCATGCACTTGATATGTATTCTCTCTGGAGCCTATAAACTGTATACTCTATCGCATCGGAGGTTTCTGATGAAAAGACTTGCAGCAATCATCATCGCAGTATCGCTCGCTCTTATGGTACTGCCGGCAGCCGGCTCACAGGAGTCAGGCGTGGATACATCGCTTCAGGACGTGCAGGAGAAAGGGACATTCATCCTCGGTCTTGATGACTCCTTCCCGCCGATGGGCTTCAGGGATGAGAACGGGAATATCGTAGGCTTCGATATCGACACGGCAAGGGAAGTGGCCTCCCGCCTCGGCGTCGAGCTCATAACGCAGCCTATAGACTGGAATTCGAAGGAGCAGGAGCTCGCCACAGGCAATATCGACTGCATCTGGAATGGATTCACGGTGACACCGGAAAGGGAGAAGGTGATGATCTTCTCCGAGCCATATCTTAGGAATGCACAGGTAGTGGTCGTCCGTGCTGACAGCGGAATCAGCTCGCTTGCGGATCTTGCAGGCAAGGCTGTCGGTGTCCAGGCCGGATCGTCTGCGCAGGAAGCCATCGATGACACGGAAGGCTTCAGGGACTCCCTCGGAGAGGTCGTGGAATTCAAGGAGAACCTCACTGCGCTCATGGACCTCGAGATCGGAGGTGTTGACGGCGTCGTAATGGATCTCGTCGTCGCGAACTACAGCATCCAGACATCGGGAAAGGACTTCATCGTCCTTGACGAGACGCTCACGGAAGAGGAATATGCTATCGGATTCAGGAAGAACGACACAGCGCTCCGCGATGCGGTGAACAGCGAGCTTGAGGCAATGGCTGCCGACGGCACTCTCGCAGCGATCTCGGAGAGCTGGTTCGGCTCGGATATCACTGTAGTAGGAAAGTAAAAGGAAAGGGAGATGCAGGGTCTGTTGCTGCAGATGGCCGAAGGTACGGTCGTATCAATGAGGATATTCGTCCTCACTCTCCTCTTCTCGCTTCCGCTGGGCTTCGTGGTGGCAAAGGGGAAGATGACGAGGATAAAGCCCATAAGATGGATCACCGACCTGTACATACAGATAATGCGCGGCACGCCGCTGATCCTGCAGCTCATATTCGTCTACTTCGCCCCGTTCTACATCTTCGGGGCGTCGTATGACAGGTTCACGGCATGCATAGTGGCATTCGTGATCAACTACAGCGCGTACTTCGCCGAGATCTACCGCTCAGGGCTCCAGTCGATAGACAAAGGCCAGCATGAGGCGGCGAAGGTGCTCGGCTTCACGCGCGCATATACGTTCTTCCATATAATCCTCCCCCAGGTCATAAAGCGGATACTCCCCGCCCTAGGCAACGAGGTGATCACGCTGGTGAAGGATACGGCGCTTGCCCAGACGATAGGGGTGGCAGAGCTCTTCCGTGTCGCCCAGACTGCATCCTCAAGGGAATTCTCGACCGTCCCCATCTTCATCGCCGGCATCTTCTACTTCGTGATGAACTACATCGTCTCCCGCCTCTTCGCAGCCGGCGAGAGGAAGCTCGGATACTACAGGTGATGCCATGGAAGAGATGATAAAGCTCACAGGACTCAGGAAGTCATTCGGGAAGAACGAGATACTGAAGGATATATCATTCACCCTCGAGAAAGGCAGGGTGCTCTCGATAATCGGGCCATCGGGCTCGGGCAAGTCCACCACGCTGCGCATAATAACGCAGCTGGAGAGGGCCGATGACGGAACGCTCGAGATAGCAGGAAGGACCCTCTTCAGTAGCATCGACGGCAAGGCCGTCTATGCCAGGCCGCAGGAAGAGAGGGAGATAGGACTAAAGACCGGGCTTGTATTCCAGGCCTTCAACCTCTTCCCCCACTTCACCGTGCTTCGCAATATCACAGAGGCGCAGCGTGCGGTGCTCAGGCGCAGCCGTGAGGAGGCGGAGGACAAGGCCATTGCGCTGCTGAGGAAGATGGGTCTTGAGGACAAGGCGAGGGAATATCCATTCCAGCTTTCCGGCGGACAGCAGCAGAGGGTCTCGATAGCACGTGCCCTTGCGCTCGATCCGGAGGTCCTTTTCTTCGACGAGCCCACATCGGCGCTCGACCCGGAGCTCACCCGGGAGATCCTCCGCGTCATAAGGGAGCTTGCGGAGGAGAAGATGACGATGGTCGTCGTAACGCACGAGATGCATTTCGCCAGGCTCATCTCAGACCATGCCATATTCATGGACAAGGGAGTGATCGTCGAGGAAGGCTCCCCCGATGAGCTGTTCGGCAATCCAAAGGAAGAGCGCACAAGGAAGTTCATAGCCTCCTTCGAGGACTAGAGGACCCTTCCCGAGCGCGGTGAATGCACCTTCCCATCAAGCAGGCAGGGCTTTCCGTTCACCATGACAGCACGGAAGCCAGTGTTGCCATCCCCCTCTATCCCAAGATCTTCCGGCCTGATCAGGACAAGATCCGCCTTGTATCCTTCGCGGATATACCCACGGTCGGTGAATCCCATCCTATCAGCATTCTCACCCGTCATGCGGCGTATGGCGCTCTCGAGCGGCAGCAGACCCTCCCGCATGGCAAGCGTCAGGTACTCCACCGTCGAGTGAAGCGACCTTGGATGCGGGACAGGGGATGAATAGAGTGAATCGGTGCCGAAAGAGGCAAGGGGATGCTTCATTATGAGGCGCAGGTTCTCCTCGCTCTCGGTGATATCGCACATGACGGCAAGCCCGGTCTCCTCTGAGAGGATATCGAAGAGGGCATCAAGGGGATCCTTCCCGCGCTCCTCCCCTATCTGCGTCAGGGTCTTCCCTGAAAGCCCGGGGTGGCTCTCGAGGTACATTGCCCTTATGTCATCAGGCCCTACCATCTCATAGATGCTGTCCCATCCATCGGGATCGAGCATCTCACGCTTTATATCCTCCCTCTCATTCTCCAGCGAGAGCGCAAGGCGCTGCTCGAAGCGGGAAAGCGAGAGGATGGCAGGCGGCAGCAGCGAGAAAAGGCTTGTCGAGCCATAGTTGTACGGATACTGATCGAACTTCACATCAACGCCGCGCTCCCTGGCCTTCTCGATCATCGAGAGCAGCTGCGGCACCTTCTTCTGGTTCTTCCGCCCTATCGCCTTGAGATGCGATATCTCGAGACGCACTCCTGTCTCTTCCGCAAGCGAGAGCACTTCCCCCAGGGACTGGATGACATCATTGCCCTCGCAGCGGTGGTGCACTGCCCAGATACGACCTCTCCTCGCGACAACGCGCAGGAGCGCCTCAAGCTCCTTCCGCTCAGCAAAGAGGCATGGAGCATAGTACAGTCCTGTGGAGAATCCCCACGCCCCTTCGGCAAGAAGCGTGTCCAGTGATCCGCACATGCAATCGATCTCACCATCCGTCGCGCTCCGTCCTGCATTGCCGCCAAGGGCCTCAAGGCGGAGGGCCGTATGCGGCACGAGGAAAGCCTCGTTGATGCCTATCCCGCGCATTGTGAGGTAATCCCTGTATGATGGATATCCGGACCATGCCCAGTCATCCCAGACGCCGAGGACATCCATCACGGCCTGCTTCAGGCTGTCCCCGGTATTGGGGAAGACACCTACCCCGCAGTTTCCTGAGACATCGGTGGTGATGCCCTGCATCACGCGCGCCTTCATATCAGGATCGCGGAGGGCATGGAGATCGGTATGGGTGTGGATATCTATGAATCCAGGAGCAAGGATGCAGCCGGAGGCATCTATCACCTCCCTGGCTCTTGTTATGCCTTCCTTGCCGACGAATGCGATGCTGTCGCCGAATACCGCGACATTTGCCTTCACTGGCTCTCGGCCGCTCCCGTCATAGAGGAGCGCTGAACGGAACATGTAGTCGTACATTCACTTCTTCCTCAGGATATGGTAAGCCTCGTGGACCTTTCTTTCAATGAAATGCGTGAAATCCCCGTAATTGCCGCTGCTGAGGGCAAGCGAGAATGCGGCTTTCGCCTCATCCTCCGAGGCCTTGTCGAGAAGGGGCGGGAGGATGCCGTTCCTCATCAGCTCCCCGGCAAGGATCAGATAGCTGTACATCGCTCCGTATTCCTCATATGGCCTTATCCTGAGGATGCCTGCATACAGCAGCACGGCCGATACAAGCCCATGCATATTGCGCCATGATGCCTCATACTGCCCGAAAGTTGTCTCCATCTGGACCGGGATGGTCGGGTTCTCGCCTTCCCTGGGCGGGTACAGCGCATATCCGGGACGGTAATCAGCACCGGTCAGGTCATCGATTCCCTGCATGAGGCGCGCATGCGCATCACGCGCGCTCTTCTCGCTCCACTTCTCGCCATTGGCTGCTAGGGAGATGAGGATGGAGCGGAAATTCACGATAACGAGATGGAGATCAAGTGGAACGGACGGAACGACACGGCCGGACAGTATCGATCTGGCATCGCGGTCATCCATCGAGATCCCGTCTGCGGAGAGGAGCGCCTCAAGCGTCATCCGGAGGATCCCTGCGAAGGAGTCGGAAGCTATGAGATCCGCAGTGAGGGGGACCTCCTCCGCCAGTGTGCGCATCTTATCGACATCGACGGTGCCAGGGCGTATATCAAGGGTCCTGTAGCGCCGGAGATGCCGGCCATCCCTCGGCTTGGGCGTGTCGGCAGGGATCATCCATGACCAGCCGAGCTTTATCGCGCCATCGATGCGTCCCTGCGTGCATAGAAGCCTGATCCGCCTATCCGTAATGCCCCATCTTGTTGAGGCTTCCTTGACATCTATATATCTCATACACTGAATATACTCCGAATTCGGCTTGATTTCAAACATTATCTGCTTGAATCAGCTTCATCAGCAAATCTGCAGCCAGCCTCTTTTCTCCTTCCGGAGCCAAGGGTTGCCCGGTTTTATTCTTATTCTATATACTACATAGCTGTGCCTGAGTGCACAATGCTTTATTCCGCATGACATGATGGAACGGAGAGGATTTAGGATATGGATAAGTATGATGCCGTGATCGTAGGTACAGGACCTGCCGGAATGGGAGCTGCATTCTCCCTCCTCGAGAGGAAGAAGGACATCTCGATACTGATGATAGACAAGGCACCTGTATCGACAGGAGGGATGCGGAACGACTGCAAGATGAACTTCACATATCCCATAGGCTTCCCCTTCGAATACTGGGATGAAGCGACTGCCGACCATTATCTTGAAATGGTCAAGGAATTCCTCAGGCCGGACATCCTCCCGAAGTCGAATATAGCCACATACCAGTCAAGGGCAGAGAAGCTCGGCTGCTCGCTGCTGGAGATCCAGCAGACGCATCTCGGTACAGATGGCGGACTGCGCCTGATACAGAAGCTGCTGCAGGAGCTCAGGGACCGCGGTGTCGACATCTCCCTGAAGGAGGAGATGCTCTCGATAAACAATGACCAGAAATTCATCACGACTGATCTGAGGGAGATCGGCTACCGCACGATCCTGATAGCCCCGGGAAGGCAGGGATTCCACTTCCTGCAGAACGTGATGCATCAGCTCGGCGTCCAGTACATGGACAACATACTCGATGTAGGCATACGCGTGGAGACGAGGATCGAGCACTACCCCATCGTAAAGGACTACTATGATCCGAAGTTCTATTTCCCTGAGAAGGTGCGCACTTTCTGCACGAACAGCGGGAACGCCCATGTCGTGAAGGAGAAGTACGTCACGGAACGCGGGGATGTTTGGTATTCGGTGAACGGCCATGCATATGCTCCCGATGCGGCAAGGAACAACGGGCTTGTCAACTTCGCGATACTCAAGACAGTGCGCTTCACCGAGCCTCTTGCCTCAGGGCAGGAGTTCGCTGAGCACCTCGGGGTGATGGCTGCACTGATGGGAGGCGGAAGGCCCCTGATGCAGCGTGTCGGGGATTTCAGGATGGGAAAGAGATCGAAGGCTGCCACATTCAACGGGGACCTCTACGACTTCGAGCCGTCGCTCAGGGACTGCTGCCCATCGGATATCTCGCTTGCAATGCCATCGAAGATACTCCGCTATATCTGGTCGGGCATGAAGAAGCTTGATACGATCATACCGGGAATACTCCACCCCTCTACGATAATGTACTATCCGGAGATAAAGCTCTACGCGAACAAGCCGGAGTACAAGGACAGGCATTTCCAGGTGGTGCCATCGGTATTCTTCGCAGGAGACGGAGCCGGCACCAGCCGGGGAATCACAGGAGCCTGGGCTTCCGGGATCCGTGCTTCCGAAGGGATGATCGAAGTTCTCGGCTGAGTCTTTGCACTCAGCTCCGATGCGTGTAGAATAGCATCATCCCCAGATGGTGAAATCGGTAGACACAAGGGACTTAAAATCCTTTGGCCGCAAGGCCGTACGAGTTCAAGTCTCGTTCTGGGGATTATCCCATCCAGAAAGCCAGAACAGCTTTCCCTGAGTTTCTTTTCATGCTATATTATATGCAGGTCGGACACCAAGCCGAACAGGGGCGAGTCCCCGCCGAAGAGCCGGAGGCTGCCTCCGGCAATTTCTTTGTAAGGGGCTTGTCTTGTCTGTACTGTCAATCCATATCGATGAAAGCGGTAACCTGAATCTTTCAAACAGACAGAATCCTACATATTGCCTCACTATGGTTCTCCATAATCAGAATGATGATATTTCATTGTATCTCCAATCATTGAATAAGAGACTTTCAGATATAAACTGTGATGTTCCCTTTATCCATACATCGCCTCTTATAAGACAAGATGAACCATTTGAAGATCTTCTTATGACAGACAGGATGCATATCTTCAGGATATTCTCAAGATTTGTAGAACAGCTTCCAATTGCTTATGCATCTTTTTCTGTTACAAAGACATTTTATCAGGAAGATAAGCAAATTGAGGAAGCTTTCAGACATCAGATAAGGAACTTTATCGAAGACCACCTTGAATACTTCCAAAACTTTGAAGAAATCATAGTGTATTACGACTGCGGTCAGTCAATCATAAGTAAGATTCTTAGAGATACGTCTGGAAAGATATTTGGAAGCAGGATGGATTTCCGTACGGCGTATCAGAAAGATTATAGGCTTCTGCAGGTTGCTGATTTTATATGTACTCTTGAACAATCCAGAATCAGGTGGAACGAGCATAGACCGACAAAATCTGAAAGGGATTTCTTCCTAACCCGACAGATATTCATGAAGAACTTCTACAAGAAGATTAGCAGAAAACACCTCTGAAGTTACTTCACAGACTGCTTGTTACCAAGTTCATTACCAAGATATCCATCAATTCCTGACAACGGATATCAACAGCTGAAATCAGCTGACACTCAAAATGAGGCTCTTAAAATCCTTTGGCCGCAAGGCCGTACGGGTTCATGTCTCGTTCTGGGGATTACTCCTGAATGATTGTCATGCCAACGACCTTCAGGACAGGCCTGTCAGATTCTCTGGCGGCATATCTTAAGAATATTGAAACCAAGCATATTCCGTTTTCCAATCATGCCTGCTGCAATGCTTCATATGCCGTCTTGGTATTGCACTCTTTGGAAAGCCATTATCCTGATTCAATGAATCTACGCAATCATATTCATGGTGATAATGACGGCAATGGGGATAACCAGCTTCATGGGCTGAGGCTTCCAGCAGAATGTTCTGGATTATCATGGATATAGCTTATTGCATAATGCACTGTATCTTGTTGGACTATTGAAATCTGCAGAAAATACCGATATGAAATAAACAGGAGGAAGAATATGAAGAAAACCTCATGGGGGGGGCAGATATGCCCTGCTCGCAATCGTCCTGATAATGGCCGTTGCCGTTATCACCTCGTGCAATGACAAGACGCCTGCAAGCGTACCGGACCGCTTCAGCTACAAGAGCTGGCTCGAAGGCACATGGACGGGAACAATCTCTGATCCGTCATCATCGGGAGCCATTGAACTGCGGTTCAACAATGGCCAGATATACGTAAGCATCCCACAATTACAGCTCAATTACGACCTAGCAACGAATCTGAAGCTGAATGAGCCATACATGACTTCTTTCTCTGAAGAAGCGACGGATGAGCTGTACAGGGTCAGCTACTCTGTATCGAGAAATGGATATTCCCAGAGTTCCGATATCGTGATAAGGAAGCAGAGCGAGACAACAGCAATCATGACAATCAACAACCAGAGTTCTTCACCAAGTGCGAGCGGACTTACTACAGCGACATTGACGAAGCAAGGAAGCTGAAGCGCTGTTATAGGTGGCTCGTGTACCCTGAATGCACCCTTTCTACGGAATTCACCGCTTCTCATGGCGGTGGATTTCCGTCTTGATATACGATAAATAGCTATTCCCGAATGATTTGATTCATTCAATCCCAAAAGACATTGCCTTTCCGGGGATCGGTCTATCCGGAAAACAGCTTTCCACGGATCTGCTTTCATGCGTCATTATATGCAGGGTGGACACCAGTCAGGACATAGGCATGTCATCATCATATTGCCAGAAGCTGACTCCTGGCAGTTTCCCTGAAATGCAGGATTCATCACAGGATTCGAGGGCAAGTGTCAACAGCTGGGATCTGATATCACGATGATCCTTCCCAATGTCAATTTCCAATCTGCCTCCAGCGCTGCATGATCATGGAATCCTCCTGATTGCCCCTGCGGTATGCGCGTGATGCCAGCAATCCCGGAAAGGGAGAGATGGGAAAGCCCACCAAGAAGGGAGAGGGCTCTTGAAAGCCCTGCCGAATCAGTGTTGAATTACAGGTATGGACAATAGGATATTCCTCATCTACGGGAAGGACCCGGGAAGCATGACAAAGGCTCTGCTTGAGGCAGAGAAGGCCGCAGACCTCATCGGAGACAGGGGCAAGAGGATAGTGCTCAAGCCCAATTTCGTCATCGCCGGAGACCCAAGCGACGGAGCTACGACACACACGGAGATAACGGTGGCTGTCCTGGAGTATCTCAAGGACAATGGCTTCAGTGATATAGCGATAGCAGAAGGCTCCTGGGTCGGTTCGAGGACCGAGGAAGCTTTCAGGATGCTCGGCTACTACAGGCTTGCTGACCGCTTCGGGGTAGAGCTCATAGATACGAAGAAGGACAGATTCCGCAAGGTGACATCGCATGGCATCACGATGGAGATATGCGAGACCGCGCTCAATGCGGATTTCATCATCAACATGCCAGTCCTCAAGGGCCATTGCCAGACGCTGATGACGCACTCGATGAAGAATCTCAAGGGATTCCTGTCCGACAGATCGAAGAGGGATTTCCACAGGCTCGGACTGATGAAGCCGATAGCAGCCATCGCCGATATCATTCATCCGGATCTCATCATCTCGGACAGCATCTGCGGCGACCTCGATTTCGAGGAAGGCGGCACTCCTGTGGAGACGAACAGGATGATGGCAGCAACGGATTCCATCCTCTTCGATGCCTATTCCGCAGGCCTCATGGGCTTCCAGCCGGATGACATCGGCTATATCAAGGAAGCAAGGGAGATGGGAATCGGGGACACGGATCCATCGCATGCGGAGGTCATAGAGCTTAATAAGCCCGTGGTCTCTTCTGCGAAGCCGCATGGCACAGCACAGCGCCTTGCCGCATATACAGCGCCCGATGATGCCTGCTCTGCATGCTTCGCCTCCCTGATACATGCGCTCAAGAGACTGGATGACGAGGGACTTCTCAGAAGGCTTGGCAGCAGGAAGATCGCAATAGGACAGGGATACAAGGGGAAGAAGCCGGAGATAGGCGTCGGTGTCTGCTGCTCCGGTGCGGAGCACTCGGTAAAGGGCTGCCCTGCATCCGCTGATGATATCCTCGCAATGCTGCGCGGCCTCATCGAGCAGGAATGACCATTCGGGATGCAGATTCCCGCGATGCGGAGCGCATTGCGGAGATCTACAGGTATTATGCCGAGGAGACGGCGATATCATTCGAGACAGAAGCCCCGGATGCGGATGAGATGGGACGCAGGATCGCGGAAGTGCAGGAAGGCTATCCCTATCTCGTCATACTTGAGGATGGAAGGATAGAAGGCTATGCCTACGTACATCGTTTCTCGGAACGCGCCGCTTATCACCGCAGTGCCGAGATAACGATCTATCTTGACAAGGATGCCACAGGACGGGGCTACGGCAGGGCATTGTACGAGGAGATCGAAAGGCGGCTCCGTGGCAGCGGCATCCATAATCTCTATGCGATCGTGATGCATCCGGGCGAAGGCAGCGTGGAATTCCATGAGCGCATGGGCTACAGGATCGTAGGACGCCTCACCGATGCCGGAGAGAAGTTCGGCAGGCTCTGGTCTGTTGTCTATATGGAGAAGCATATATGATCATCGACAGCCATTTCCATGTCCTATCCATGAGGAAAAGGGGCATCCGAAGCCTCCCTGGGGACCTGATAGGAATCGATGTCGGGACCGATCCCGGCGATGCGGCGCTCCGCCTGCCGCTGCTGCCATCTTCCCCTACCATATTCTTCTCCATCGGCTCCGGCCCCTGGAGGCTTGATGATGAAGGCTATGCCTCTCCCGAGGATGAAATGGAGCAGCTGATGTCCATCTTCTCCCTTTACGGGGCGGATGCCATAGGTGAATGCGGCTTCGACAATCACTGGGGATACGGTACCAGGGAAAGCCAGATGGATCTCTTCATGCTGCAGGCCGGACTTGCATCATCGCTTGGCCTGCCTCTCATCATCCACACCAGGGAGGCAGATGATGAGATCATTGAAGCGCTCTCCTCACGGTCATTTGCATGCCGTGGAGTGATGCACTGCTTCTCGTCGGATGAGCGCGTCCTCAGGAAAGCCCTTGATAAGGGGCTCTATATCTCATTCGCCGGCAACATCACATACAAGGGCAATGAAGCCATCAGGAGGTGCGCGGCCATCGTGCCATCAGACAGGATCCTGTATGAAACGGATTCTCCGTATCTCGCCCCCATCCCGATGCGCGGGAAGCCATGCTGCCCGGAATATACCGAATATACCCTAACGCTCCTGGCAGAGCTGCGGGGAGAGGACAGGGAAAGGCTTAGGGAAGAGGCAAGGGACAATCTCTTCGCCCTGCTACAGAGAGAGAAGACAGTAAGAAAGCCCTGCGTTTCCTGAGAGAAGCGACTCTATGGTGCTGTCCCAGTCTATGGAGACAGCCTGTTCCACCCGTACAGTCTCAAGCGCAGCTGCATCGCGGATATCCATCACAGCATCCCAGCCATGATCAAGGCGGAGGATATCCACCGATGTATCAGGATTGAGCACAAGCACCTTATCAGCACCTGACTCACCGATGGCGGATGCTATCTGATCGATATTGGCCGTGGATATCCGCCCATGGTAGGTTATCAGGGAAATCGAGGGATCGATTGAGGAAAGATGCCCAGCGATGGCAATCGAAGCCGGGGATGTCTCCTCGTACAGGATGGCATATGCAGAATCATCGGAAATGGCCTCCTCCCACATCCTAGGCGCATCGATCGGCAGGAGCGCTATAGGCTCCTCGCCCTCCTCGGCCTCACGCCCGAAGAGATATGAGTCCACTCCTGCAGGAACCGCGGCATCGGGAGCGGTGATCACTAGATCGGCACCTGCCGGATCACCTACCATCCTGTAGCGGAAGAAGGAATGCGGCTTCGGGAGCTCATATCCCGGAGGGAATGTCCCGTAGCCGATGAATGCGACGGCAGGACGCGTGAAATGGAATGCAGCAAGAGAAGCTGCTGCCATTACCATGATGCCTATGACTATCATAACGATGATATTCTTCCGCCGCATAAGGAGAGCATAACCGCCATAGGCAGGGGGAATCAACATATGAGGAAAGGACCATGCTCATGCATGATCCTCACGCGAGGCGCTCCCGCCTCTCTCAACCCAGGTCAGATCCCCGTTCCTGTATCTTCTCAGATAATCCCTGACAGTATATGCATTGAGCCCCGTCAGCCTGGCCGTCCTCTTGTATCCACAGCCTTCCCTGAAGAAGTCAAGGCATACCTTCCTCCGATCGGAAGGAATCCTGGGCCATCCTCCGTGGAGGGTATCCTTCCCGCTCATAAGCGCCCTCCATTCAGAATCCTCCTGCTGCTTTTGCAGCAGGAGACTGATGATCCATTTACTGTGCATCACCTGCGGCTGCAGGATATTCCGTATAGTCGGATCCATTCCAGAGCCTTGTTATGATATCGTCACCGGAAACAGAATCAAGGAAAGCCTTGGCTGCTTCTTCAGTGGGGGCAGTTGCACTTGCTTCGCCATACCATACACCTACTTTTGCGGTTCCAAGCACTTCGCCTTCCCCGACAGGAGAGCAATTCACGACGGCGCTGGCCTCGCTGATGGTCTCGAATTCGATTCCGGAATTGAACCTGCAGTTATCAACCTTTACATCAGGGCTGCTTGCATATACCGGTGTCACTGCATTCCTGAAGCTTGTTCCGATTATGGATGCGCTGCCGTTGCTATCGATGCAGATTGCCTGATTGATCTTGGACTGAGCCACGGAATCATAATCTGCGACCTCGCCAAGCCATGCAAAGGAGGAATCCGCAACTGTGAGGCCGGTGTTATTCGTATAGATGATATTGATAAGAGCCGAATCAGCTGGAATCTCTATATCGATATTCCTGATGGAGACATTATCCGCTTTTACATCAATCATGCCGGATGCATTTCCGTTTTCCTGGATCAGCTCATCATCATGTGAAATAGTAAGCTTGCTTCCCTCTGCACCTACAAGCTCAAAGCCATCTGCCGTGATATCGACAGGCGCTGAAAGCGTGATCTCGCCGACAATCGTAACAGACTTCACTGCGGAATTGGACATATAAGCAACAAGCTGATCCTCGCTATAGGCGTATACCTTGCTTACATCCGTTGGCGTCGAATTGTCGCATGATGCGAATGCAAAGAGCATAGCGACTGCAAGAAGAACAATCGAAATCCTTTTCATCTTCAATCCTCCAGATTATTGAAATCTGGATATAGACTACCCCCCCCCGTAGTGACTTGTCAAGCAATACCCTCCCCTGAGCTTTCCTTTTTTAGTAGACACGGGTTTTTAAGGGTATAACACTCACTTAGGAGGGAAAGATGCCAAAGAGGTACTCAAGGCAGTTTCGCAAGATGGTAGCGGAACTTATCTGTGTCCAGAATG
>CALXYI010000010.1 GCA_944392935.1 uncultured Spirochaetaceae bacterium | reverse complement strand
TCGATGCATTCTTCGCCATCGAGAACGAAAGGTACGGACTGGGAGACCTGGGCGTCCGCTACACGATAGACAGGGCTGGGCAGACGACACTCTCCTATCCTGCTGCATACAGCAATGAGGCTGCAGCGGCAGAGCTCGACATGCTGGTCGAGGACCTCATCGCATATCTCACCGCGCCTGCTCCAGAGCCAGAAGCTCCTGAGGCAGCGGAACCCGAAGCCGCTGTGCCACCTGCTCCGGCGATCATCTCTCCGATCATCACGCTGGAACCGGAAGTGCCGGCAGTCCCTGTCATGAAGGAACCTTCGGTGGAGATACTGGAAGAGGCTGCGGAGCCTGAAGCGCCTGGAATCATCGAGCCGGAGATTGCCATAGAGCCGGAAGGAAGCACGGATGAAGCCGCTTCCGGAGAAATCGCTGCAGCAGAGGAAGCTGCAGAACCGGTGATGGCGGAAGGAGATCCGATACCTGCCCCGGTCATCACAGGAACGCTTCCCGAGAAGAAGCCGGTCTTCGATATACGCCTTGCAGCAAGGGCATATGCAGACCAGAGCGGACTCAGCTCGGTGAACGCATCCATACAGCCGTATCTGACCTATGGTTCATTCATCCTCGGACTCAATATCGATCCATTCTCGATCTACGATGCCGTTGAGAATGCCTCATCCATCACCGACTGGATCGGCTTCGCCACTGATTTCATCTCGGAGATGAAGTACAGGTCGCTTGATGAAAGCACGCTCCTCAGCATCGACAGGTATACATATCTCGAAGGCGACAGCATAGGCCTCTTCACAGGCCTTGACCATGGCTGGGACGGAGTCTACAGCGCGCTTTCCCTCGATCACAGGTTCTCATCTGAGTTCTACGGGCACAGGATATGGGCAGATGACCTCTCATTCCGTGCGCATATCCATGATGAATCAGGATTGCTGACCCGCTGGTCGCTCGCCGGTGCGGAGATATCGGTATCCGCAGGAGATGCGTATCCTCTTACGCTCACCATCGGTGCGACAGCCCTTATAACCCCTGATTCGATAGAGGATTCCGATCTCTATCCTCTTGCGTCGCTCTATGTGCCGTTCTGCTTCTCACCTGATCTCAACGTCGGACTCAGGGCTGGAGCTGCTACGGTATTCATGAATGGAGAGTTCGGTGTCAATCCGTTCAAGGAAAGCGGAATGCTCCTCTCTTTCATGATCCCGGTTGAGTACAGGGACTTCACATTCGAGGCAGGGGCCGCATACTCAACAGGCAGCATGCATTACGGCTTCCCGGCATCCTACGCATACTATCCGCTGCCTGGTGATTATGTCACGGTCCGCATGAAGGCCGCCTATGAAGGCAGGTGGTTCGGGCTCCGTGCAGAGGGCTGGCTTGATCTCGAGGCGAACGGAGGCAAGACAGTGCCGGAGAACAGCTGGGTGGATGCCTCGGCATACATCGACCTCTGGGGCTTCAGGCTCTTCGGAGGCTTCAGGACAGCTTTCGAGGATGTCCAGAAGCAGGCGGAGTACTATGGCGGCATATCATCATCGTACGGTCCTGTCGAGACCAGGCTCCAGCTTGGATACAATGACATATCGAAGTTCTCGCTTACCTTCGCAGGCTCGGTATCCGCATTCGGACATGGGAAGGAGGAAACAGGCTATGAGCCTGAGATCCCTGTCGTATTGGATCTAGAGACCGGTATGAAGCACTATATCGGAAGAGGAGGCATGCCGATCTTCCTCATCACTCCGAGAGTGACCATCGGAAGCGGGGATTATCAGATAGCGCTCCGTACGCCTCTCCAGATAACGTTCGCGGACAAGGGCGGTGCGGATCATGATTTCGTGCTTGCCGGCTTTGATGGCAGGCCGGAGTGGAACTTCGGACAGGATGAGACCGACAGGGCCAGGAAGGCCTACAGGATCTTCTCGGACATCATGCCGATCATCGACAGCATAACGCTCGGAGATGTGGATGATACCATCCTCTACCTCATTGCTGAACGCGGATACTACAAGTCAGGAACGCTCTTCTCCGACTTCGGATCAGAGGATTCGCTGAGCATCAGGGCTGGATTCAACTTCCCAAACCTCTCGCTTGCCCTCTATCTCGACAATGCCGAGAATCCGCGTATCACGGAGTTCTCGCTCAGCTTCTTCCCGACAGAGGACTACGATCTTGCATTCAGCATAAACGTACCGGGCCAGATGCTCTTCAAGGATTCGAAGAACTACTCGATAATCTACTATCCTGAGTTCAGGATCGATATACCGTTCGTCCGCAACCAGTTCAGGATATCGCTCTTCGCACTCGGTGAGCTTTCCTCCGTGTACGTGAACGGCACGATGGAAAGAAGCCGTGTCATCTACGATTTCCAGAACAAGGCGATGTATGACTACATGGCAGGTGCGGAATTCGCACTCGATCTCCATGGATTCGGGTTCTCCGCACAGGGCGGTATCAGAAGCGGAAGCATCACGCCTGATCTCTTCAACATCTTCACAGATGCCCGCCATGATATCATCAGCCAGAGCGAGAAGAGCGGAAATCCGATGAAGTACTTCGGAAAGGTATCATTCGGCTATACCAGCGATATCATCTCAATCGGGCTTTCGTACACAGTCAGCGACTTCGAAGCACTATTCAAGGCCGAGGAGGCGGGAGACCTGATCTACCTTACGCTCAGCAGCCATGTGACAGAGAGCTTCACGCTCTATGGATCGGTCGCGAAGGATGGCTTCTCATCATCGTTCAGGGATGCGAAGGATTTCTGGGACTACGTGAACAAGGATCTCCTCTTCACGCTCGGTGCTGATTTCGACTTCGGGCATGTCGGATTCACGGCAGAGCTGAAGGCCGAGTACCTGCCAGGCGGAGAGAGCGATTACATCAACGTACCGCAGCTTTCGCCTGAGACCGCTGTATCGCTGACGGTGAAGACAAGGTTCGCATTCTGATGGGAAGGATAAACCTTCTCGATCCTCTCCTCTCCTCGCGGATAGCCGCAGGAGAGGTGATAGAGAGGCCGCAGTCGGTACTCCGCGAGCTCCTGGACAACGCCCTTGATGCCGGCGGCAGCGAGATAAGGGTCGAGCTTGACGGCGGGGGAATCGACAGGCTGTCCGTAGCGGACAATGGAAGCGGGATCGCTCGCGAGGATATCCTGCTTATAGGATCGCGCCATGCGACAAGCAAGCTCCATACACAGGATGATCTTTATTCGATAGAGACGCTGGGCTTCCGAGGCGAAGCCCTTTATTCGATAGGGGCTGTTTCCCGCCTTACGATAGCTTCCCGCGACAGCGAGACAGGGGAAGGCTCCACACTGACGATAGACAATGGGGAGCGGAGCGGCATCACCTCAGCTGCCCCTGACAGGGGAACCGTAGTGGCATCGGAGGATCTCTTCGGTTCCATTCCCGCGCGCCGTGCATTCCTCAAGCGGCCATCATCTGAAGCGGCACTCTGCAGATCGATGCTGATCGCAAAGGCCCTTGCCTTCCCTTCCGTGCGCTTTACGCTTGTTGTTGATGGAGCCATACGCCTCGACTGGCCTGCATGCAGCAGCATCAAGGAACGCGTGATGTATCTCTACAGAAGCGAGGAAATAGCGGATGCCGATACCGAGGAGCTTCACTATGATGGGGAGGATTACTCGATAGACATAGTCGCAGGGAACTCCGCGGTGAAGCGCTCTGACAGGAAGGAGATAAGGATCTATGTGAACAACCGCCCTGTCGAGGAGTATTCCCTCGTACAGGCCGTATGCTATGGCTACGGGGAGCTTCTCCCCGGAGGAGCATTCCCATATGCCGCTGTGTTCATCCATGACAATCCGGAGCTCGTTGACTTCAACATCCATCCTGCGAAGAAGGAAGTGAAGCTGAGGAACAAGGCTGAGATACATCATGCGATAACCGTGATGCTGCAGAATGGGATCAAGAGGAAGATACCCGAGATATCACCGCTCCAGGGCGAATTCTACCTCGAGGGCGCAAAGCGGAACGAAAGCGTCTTCAGGGCGGAGAGCGGCAAAAGGAATGCCACGCACTACTCCCCCCAGCCTGCAGGAAAGACTCTGGAGATGTCGGAGCGCATATCCATCTACAAGGAGAAGGATACAGGCTGGCTCGAGAAAGCGAAGGCCCTGAAGGAAAGCCATGACAGGGCAATGGGCTCACAGCCGCAGCGGAATGCGGGAATGAAGATGGAAGAGGAAGGAAAGCCTATCAGATACATCGGGCAGGCATTCCGGCTCTTCCTCATATGCGAGCGCGGTGATGAGCTGTACCTTGTCGATCAGCACGCAGCCCATGAACGCATACTCTATGATGAGCTCCTGTCGCAGAAGACAGTCCAGCCCCTCCTCGTGCCGATGGAGATCGAGGCTGATGCTATCCTTGATGGATTCCTCTCAGAGCACAGCGAGGTATACACAAAGCTGGGGATAATGCTCTCAAGACGAAGCGATGGCATATGGGAAGTGACGGCCCTCCCCTCCTCTTGCCGCTCTATAGAGACGGAGATAAGGGACTTCATATGCTCCGCACGCTACGATGAGGCAGAGCTTGAGGCAAAGCTCTTTGCGGTCATCGCATGCAAGGCGGCGATAAAGGCAGGGGATGAGATAGACAGATGGAGCGCAGAATCATTGCTGGACAAGGTATTCAGCCTCAGGGAACCTGCGTGCCCGCATGGACGCACATTCCTCATAAAGCTCACGGAGAAGAACCTCAGGGAGATGGTTGGAAGGACTGTCTGAGATGATCTCCATGCCGTTCCGCAGTGCGATCAAAATAGCTTTGCGATGCTCCTGCAGTTGATCTCTGCCGGAACCGTATGGGAGAAGGGATCATAATGGGAAAATGACGGCGATTGCCCGAAACAAGCATTTCCACATACCCCAGACAGCCCAAAATCGATATTCCAGACTCATCTTCACAGCCCAAAACGCGTCATATCCCACAGAAAGCTAAAGACACAGATTATTCTTTAAGTTATAATGAATTAACGAGGAATGACATGAGCAATGACAACGTAATGATATCCAAGATACCAACCCCACCAAAGATGGCGATATGCTATGATTTCGACAAAACGCTTTCCCCCGATGATATGCAATCTTTTACGCTGATACCTTCCTTTGGGATTCAGGCATCTGACTTCTGGAAAGAATCGAATAAGCGCGCTATGGACAAACGGATGGATAAGAACCTTGCCTGGATGTATGAGCTTACAAGGCATTCTGTCTTCAATGGGAAATCCCTCAAAAGGGAATATTTCAATGCCATAGGAGCTGATGTGCCGTTGTATAAAGGTGTTGAGACATGGTTCGGGAGAATGGATTCCTATGCAAAAGCAAAAGGCATCGAACTCCAGCATTATATCATCTCATCCGGTCTCAAGGAAATCATAGAAAGCAGCCCGATTGCCTCTAACTTCGAACACATCTATGCATCATCATACATGTACGATGCCGATGGAGTTGCGGTCTGGCCAGCACAGGCTGTGAACTATACCAACAAAACGCAGTACATATTCCGCATTGCAAAGGGAATCCCGGAAGAATATGACGAGCGTGTGAATGACAGCATGGATAAATCCATGCTCGCCATTCCATATGAGAACATAGTCTATATCGGAGACAGCGAAACGGATATCCCATGCATGCGTCTCGTGAAAAGCAAGGGCGGCTATTCCATCGGGGTATTCGACCCGGAGAAGGATAACCGTAGGAAAGTCTACCAGCTATATAACGATGGGCGGATCAATTTCTATGCACCTGCTGATTACACAGAAGGCAAAGATCTTGCAAGGTACGTCATGGAGATAATCGATGCGATAGCGGCCCAGGAGAAGATGAAAGCCGAGCAGCAGAGTCTGAAGAGGGATGCCGACTGGTACCAATTGTACAGAATGATCGAGAATCAGGAAGGATATTTACCAGAATCAGCGAAACCACGCCTTGAAAAGCTCAGGAATTCGCTGAAGGAATACATAAACGGAAAAATAGAATGACAGATCATTCTTGGCTGGTGGATACAGTGCAATGCTGTGACGCCAGCTTCGCTTAGATTTAGATATATCCTGCATCCCGCTTTTTCTTTACTTATCATCCCGCAACTGTAAAATTATAGGTAAGCTTGATCTCAGAGAAAAGGAGCATATCATGAAGAAACGGATCATATCGCTTACTGTAATCATACTCCTGCTTCTGCTTGCAGCTGGCTGCTCTGACTCCCCTGCATCCTCATACCTTCTGGACCTTCCTGACTGGCTGAAGAACGGCAGATGGATCGATGAGGATGACTACAGCACTATGAGGACTTCCAGTGACGATATCTACATTTCCGGCTCAGAGATGGGTATCGGGCAGACACTGAGGATGGCAAACGCCTCGAATGTACTGCAGAAGAAATCAAACACAGAATACCGAATAAGCTTCACGTACTACGAATTCATCAACCGTGAGATAAGGATATATACTGAATTCACCTTCACTGCTTTAGACAGCGGCGAAAAAATAATTCTTAAGAGCCGTATCCTGAAAGATGGAATAACTGTTGTGGATACCACTGATACCCTCTCACGTCTCCACTGAGAAGATGATCATCTGCCTGCAGGCGGCCCCAGCGGCCGCCTTTGCTATCTGAATCAAAAACGTTGCTCAGGAATCCAGCTATATAGCAAAGCGGGACTACCGCCTGGAGAGCAGCAGTCCCTGATTTCAAAATCTGGAGTCGGTAGTCCAACGGACGCACCTATATCTCCCAAACTGATTCATGATCCCGCACTCAGCGGGCATATATCAAACGCTTATAGCGTGCGGTTTCCTATATCATCGGCTGCCGCCGGAGCAGCAGCCTCCACAGCTCAGACTTCCGTCCTGCGCCCCCTTTCCGCCCACGTAACATCCCCGGAATTGTACCTCCTGCGGTAATCCCTGACCGTATACGTGTTCAGACCCGAGAGCTTCGCCGTCTTCTTATATCCATATCCCTTCTCGAAGAGGTCAAGGCATTCCC
>CALXYI010000009.1 GCA_944392935.1 uncultured Spirochaetaceae bacterium | reverse complement strand
AAGCGAGGCGTACGAAGCCTCATCGTTTGAGGCATCCGATCTCCAGTCCTTTGCGATCCCGGTCCTCCTGGAGTCATCCGATGCGGATATACGGGATATGGTATCCGGAGGGATAGGGTCGATGCTGCGCTCCGTCGCAGGGCTTGCGGGATCGCTGCTGCCTATGGAGCATATGGAGCCTGTGTATGGGGATGGGAGCGTGGAGATCACAGGATTCCTCTCCCCCTCCTCGCTCTCTGGCGGGGTGGAGGTAAGCTATGGCGATCTCTCGATCCTGTTCAGCACGGCAGGTGATGATGAGCTCTTCACATTCAGCGGCACCGTCATCGGCACGCTCTCACTTGCAGGTCCATCCCTTCTGTATTCCGAGGCATCTGCCAAGGGGATGGAGATGAATGGCTCCCCGGTGGATGGAAGCTTCGGCTTCGGCATCGATTTCGACAGGGAAAGGGCGGAGCGCTGTCTCCGCGAGGCAGGATCGGACCTGGGGAGTGCACGCTGCCAGGCAGCTCTGATCATGCTTGAGGCAGCCAGGTCCAGCGGGATCGATCTGGACGGTATCGAGGAGGCTGCAGGCTATGATCCCGACACGGCGGACGCGGAGGATATGATCCAGCTCTTCTCCGCGCTCGGGCTGGATAACGCCCTGGATTTCATTGCCTTCCTGGCTGCAGGGGATGCGGCAGGCATGGACGGATCTGTCCTCATCTCCGTCCTCGATCCGTATATCGTGATCGATGGAACGGAACGGACAGAAGTCGATGCAGCGCGTCTTGCAAAGGTCATCGAGCTCCTTGATGATTCCTTCTGAGCCCTGTGCTATAGTTCCATTCTGCTATGGTAAACCAGCTTCTTGTTGAGATATCTGTCCTGTTCCTGATGATGGCACTCGGCTTCGCGGTTGTCCGCATGGGACTGCTGAAGGCAGATGACAGCCGCGTGCTTACGGTGCTGTCGGTGTATGTCATAATCCCTGCTGTCATCGTGAACTCGTTCCAGATAGAGCTCACTTCGGATGTCGTGCATCTTTTCATGCTCGCCATCGCCGCTGCAGTGCTTATCCATATCCTTCTCTATCTGGTGGCGTGTATCGCGGGCAGGGCGCTGCATCTCAGCGTTCTCGAGAAGGCTTCCATCATATACTCCAATGCAGGGAACCTCATAATCCCATTGATCACCGCCGTTCTCGGCGGGGAGTGGGTGATCTATGCTTCCGCATTCCTCTGCGTGCAGCTGATCATCCTCTGGACGCATGGGGATGGCATGATGCGGGGTGAGCGGAGCATCAGATGGAAGAGGATAGCAATGAATGCAGAGCTTATTTCCATAATCATCGGGCTTGTGCTGCTCATCACCGGCATAAGGCTTCCGTATATAGCCACCCGTACGCTTTCTTCCATCTCGGCAACCCTCGGGCCTGTCTCGATGATCATGATAGGGATGCTGATCGCTGCCTGCCGCTTCAGGGATATCATCGCTGAGCGGAGGCTGTATCTGATCGTGTTCCTGAAGATGGTCGCTGTGCCGGTGCTGGCATTCATGCTTCTCCGCCTCATCGAAGCCGCTGTAGATATCCCAGGAAGCCGCATGGTGCTCTTCGTGAGCTTCCTTGCAGTGATCACGCCATCGGCAGTCACGATAGTCCAGATGGCCCAGCTCTATGGGCATGATGACAGATATGCAAGCGCGATAAACGTGATGACGACACTTGCGTCGATCATCACCATGCCGCTCTTCTCCGCGCTGTTCCTTGCCGGAGCCTGAAGGCCTCATTGCATGGAGAAGCCGTGTCCCATCGGAAGCATGTCAGGACTTCTCCCAAACGCAGGGCATGAGCGTACCATCTTCAATGCAGCAGGCTCTTCCTGCGCTTCACGGAGAGCAGGTGGCTTTGCAGCCACCTTGCTGCTCCCGATCAGGATGCATCCAGATCATTCGATACGAAGACCGGGTATATTCCCTTTCCTGCAGCCTCAGATGACCTTCTCCGGCCTGTCCAGCTGGGTGCGGATGTAATCCTCGTATGTCTCGTTCCGCCTTATGCGGTAGATCCCGCTATCCTCTATGAGATACTCGGCATGGCGGAGCTTCGCATTGTAGTTGAATCCCATCGCATGCCCGTGCGCGCCTGTATCGTGGATGGCCAGGATATCCCCCCTTTCCAGTACCGGGAGAGGCCTGTCGACTGCGAACTTGTCGTTGTTCTCGCAGAGCGATCCCGTCACATCATAGGTGCGGTCATGCGGGAGATCCTCCTTGCCCAGAACCGTGATATGATGGTATGCCCCGTACATCGCCGGGCGCATCAGGTCTGCCATGGATGCATCAAGGCCGGCGTAATCCTTGTACTTGTGTGCGACATGCCTCACTCCTGACACCAGCCAGCCGTAAGGGCCGGTGATGCATCTTCCGCATTCGAAGGAGAGCTTCAGCGGAGCATATCCCTTCTGCTCTATCATCTCTGTATAGAGCGCATGAATCCTTTCCGAGAGGTGGCTGAAGGAGATCGCTGCATCATCAGGGCGGTATGGGATCCCTATTCCTCCGCCGAGATCGACACGCTCTATCCTTATCCCGGTCTTTCCGTGGATCTCGTCCACCAGGGAGAACAGCATCCTCGCGGTCTCGACGATGTAATCCTCCTCAAGCTCGTTGGAGGCCACCATCGTATGGAGCATGAAGCGCTCGGCACCGCATTCCCTTGCCCTCCTGAAGCAATCCGCTATCTGGTCATGGCGCACTCCGTACTTCGCCTCCACGGGATTCCCTATGATGGCGTTGCCCGTCCTCTCCGGCCCGGGGTTGTAGCGGAATGAGATGACGCGGGGCATCCTGCCGCACGCGCGCATCACGCTGTCTATATGCGTCGCATCATCGAGGTTGATCACGGCACCGAGGCGGTATGCCTCAGCGAATTCCTCATCAGGAGTATCGTTGGATGAGAACATTATCCTCTCTCCGGTGATTCCTGCCTCCTGGGCAAGGCGGAGCTCCGGAAGCGATGAGCAGTCCGCACCGAAGCCTTCTGCGGCAAGGAGGCGGAGGATATTCACATTCGGCAGCGCCTTGACGGCGAAGTAGTTGATGAAGCCCTCTGACCATGAGAAGGCATCCATCATGATCTCCGCATTCCTGCGTATCGCACGTCCGTCGTAGATGTGGAACGGTGTCCCGACGCGTTCCGCGAAGGCCTTGAGCTCCTCTGCCGGGAGCGGCAGCTTCTTCTCTGTCATCCGAGGTTCTCCTTTATCGAGCGGACGGCTTCCTCGACATCCTCCCTGTGCCCGTATGAGGAGATCCTGACATATCCCTCTCCCGCTTTCCCGAAGCCTGAACCTGGAGTGACCGCTACATGCGCCTTCTCCAGGAGATAGTCGAAGAACTGCCAGCTTGTCATTCCATCCGGGCATTCTGTCCAGATGTAGGGGCTGTCCGTTCCGCCATAGCATCTGAGTCCTGCGCTCTCGATCCCCGTACGTATTATCGAGGCATTCCCCTTATAGTACCTGACGAGATCCATGCATTCCTCACGTCCTTTCCCGGACAGGGCAGCGATACCCCCTGCCTGGCTTATGCTGGAGGCACCATTGAAGAATGTGCACTGTCTTCTATTCCAGAGACGGTGCAGTGTCCCTGCAGGCGAATCTTCTGCCCTGATTGCCTCCGGGACTATCGACCAGCCGAGGCGAACGCCTGTGAACCCCGCGTTCTTCGAGAATGAGCCTATCTCGATGGCGCAGTCCTCTGCTCCTTCGATCTCGTATATGGAGTGGGGGAGATCAGGATTGCCTATATAGTCCGAGTATGCGCTGTCGAAGACTATGACAGAGCCTTCCCTGTGCGCATAGTCGACGAAGGCCTTCAGCTCATCGCGTGCCGCTACGGCGCCTGTGGGATTGTTCGGGAAGCAAAGGTAGATGATATCCGCATGCTCCCTTGGCGGCTCTGCGATGAAGCCGTTCCCCGCCGTTGCCGGCATGTATACGATTCCGCTGTATCCTCCGAGGGCAGGGGAGAAATCGCCGGTGTGCCCTCCTGCCACGGAGGAGTCGACGTACACCGGATAGGCCGGATCCTGCACTGCGGGAATCGCTGAACGGCTGAATACCGACTGGATGTTCGCAGCATCGCTTTTCGCTCCGTCGGATACGAAGAAAGCCGATACAGGGAGATCCACGCCGTATTCATTCCGGTAATGCTCTGCCAGCGCCTCCCTCAGCATCGCATCTCCCTGCTCGTCGCCATAGCCTGTGTATGTGCTCCTGTCCGTGAGCAGGTCTATCTTCCTCTTCATCGCCTCTGCAACCGTCGGAGGAAGCGCTTCCGTCGTGTTGCCGATGCTCAGCCTCAGCACCTTCCTGCCGGGATTCCTCTCCTGCCATGCCTTTATCCTCCTCGCGACTTCAGGGAAGAGATATCCCGACTGAAGGCGCATGAAATCCTCGCTTGCCCTTGCCATCAGATCCTTCCCTCCTTCGCATCCGCTGCCATCCTGTCTACTATCGAAAGGAGCTTCTCCCTGTGCTCCGATGACTCAAGGGGGCACATCGGAAGCCTGAACGATTCCCTGCACCATCCCAGGCGTGCCATTGCTGTCTTGATGGGAATCGGGTTCGTCTCGATGAAGCATGCGGAGAAGAAAGGCGCGAACCATTCGCCAAGCCGCTCTGCCTCATCCCATCTCCCCTCGAGGGCCGCATGCGTCATCCTCACCATCTCCTCCGGGAAGAGGTTGGATGCCACGGATATGACGCCATCGCCTCCGAGCCTTATGAGCTCAAGCGCGAGATTGTCATCCCCCGAGAGCACGCTGAAGCCATCTCCTGTCGATCCGATCACCTCCTTCATCTGCTCAAGGGAGCCTGAGGCCTCCTTCACTGCCATGATGTTGCCGCAGTCCTTCTCAAGCCTTGAGAGCGTCTCCGTCTCCAGGTTCACTCCTGTGCGTCCTTTTATGTTGTAGAGGATGCAAGGGATCTTCACCGAATCCGCGATTGCCTTGAAATGGAGATAGAGCCCTTTCTGCGTCGGCTTGTTGTAATAGGGATTCACCAGAAGCACCGCATCTGCACCTGAATCCTCCGCATGCTGCGAAAGCCTTATCGCCTCCGTTGTCGCGTTCGAACCCGTGCCTGCGATCACAGGGACCCTGCCAGCTGCGTACTTCACTGTCTGTGCGATCACCCTGTCATGCTCCTCATGGGAGAGGGTGGGGCTCTCTCCGGTCGTCCCGCAGGGGACCAGTCCGTCTATCCCTGCCTCTATCTGGGCGTTGACTATCCTCTCAAGCGCCTGGTAATCAACGGTGCCTATATCCGTGAATGGCGTGATCAGCGCTGTATATACTCCTCTGAATCCGTGCATTTACCTTCCTCCTATGAGATCCGAGATGAAATCGTCCATCGTGTAGAGTCCTGCCTTCTGCCTGCATATCCATGCGGCAGCCTTTATCGCGCCCTCTGCAAATCCCTCTCTGGAGCGCGCGGTGTGGGTGATCGTTATCGTGTCTGCCGCACCGTCTATCGTTAGTGTGTGGATGCCCGGAACGGAGCCGACCCGCATCGATGAGACTGCCAGCTTCCCGGGATCGATCCGTCCATCGGGATTGCCGATCTGCAGGCCTTTCTTCCTGCTGACCGTGGCGAGTATCCTCTCTGCGGCCATCAGCGCAGTTCCGGAAGGCGAATCAGCCTTCTGCCTGTGATGCACTTCGCTTATCGCTGCATCATAGCTGTCTATCCCGTTGATGAGCTGCCCGGCCTTCTCCACCAGGGACAGGAAGAGGGAGACACCCAGCGAGAAGTTCCCTGAATATATTATGGCCGCCCCGGATTTCTCAACTGCTGCCCTTACCGGTCCGGCGTTGGTGTACCATCCGGTAGTGCCGATCACGGCAGGCAGTCCCATGGATGCATACAGCATGATATTGTCCACGGCGCTTTCCGGTGATGAGAAGTCTATTGCGGCATCCGCGCCTTCCAGCGCAGCCTTGTCCAGTACGTGCGATGTGATATCCTCCGCTGAGGAGAAGGGATCTATGATGGCAGCGATCTCCCAGTCGGTCCTTTCCCGGATCATCCTGTGTATCATTCCTCCCATCTTCCCATATCCGACGATTACGATCCTCATGCTCTATCTCCTTGAACAGATGGTAGCAAAATGGAATATATATGTCTATATATTAACAATAAGTTATTATTATAACAAACCTGAAAGTGGCTTTCCTCTCTCCTCTTCCTGAAATACTTACAGGGAAACAGAAATATGATTGATGGCTGATTTCGATCATTTCCTGTCCAGTGCACAATCATTATATGTTCAACATTGACAGGCAAATTCGGTTAAATCGATGTAATTATATTCATAATGATAATATGATTTGTTGAAATTATCACATCCATGATATAACCTGATTCATATGGAAGGCTTGAATGAAAGACAGAAGAAGATGATCTCGCTCCTTTCGGAGACAATGTTCATGTCGGTGAAGGATCTTGCGCGTGAACTTGATGTTTCCGAGATGACAATACGCAGGGACATCCCGATCCTTGTCGCCCAGGGGGCGGTCAGGCAGGTCTATGGCGGCCTTACCTACGTTCCTGACGACTCGCAGGTCAAGAATTACTCATTCTCGCTTGAGAAGACGAAGAACCAGGAGCTCAAGACAAGGATAGCGGAAGTCGCGATATCAATGCTCAACAACGGGGAGGTGATATTCCTCGACAGCGGCTCCACTGTTGAAAGCCTGGCTGCGCGGCTTTCCGAATCGGATAAGAGCCTTACGGTCATAACCAACAGCTTCATCTCGCTGGAATATGTCACAAGGATAGACAGCTGTTCCGTGATAGTCCCTGGCGGGGTCTTCAACTCCAGGTCAAAAGTCTTCTACAGCCAGGAAGGAAATACATTCGCCAGCCATTTCAGGGTGAACAAGTGCTTCATCGGCGCTACGGGTATGGATCTGGATCTGGGGGTGACATGCAGCTTCCTGGAGGATAGCCCGATAAAGACCGCGATGATGCGCTGCAGCCAGGACAGGATACTCCTCATTGATTCCACGAAATTCGGCAAGGTGAGCACTTTTGCCTTTGCCCATATCACGGACTTCTCATGCATCATCACCGACAGGGGAATCCCGAAGGAATACAGGGACCATATCATTTCCAGCGGCATCAGGCTCATTGAAGCATGAGGCCTCAATGCTGCTTCCTTCCAGGGAATACGGCTTCCGGCTCAGGGCGTCTTTTCGGCCGCTCGATAAGCTCGTAGGTGATCCCGCAGACCGGCTCTGTGTCGAGGTATGCGAAATGCCCATCGCCATCCAGCCCGAAACCTCCTCCCTCCATCTCGATATCGAAGCCTGCCGCCCTTATATCACGCAGGGCTTCCTGCATATCCTCGACATATATCCCGAGATGCTGCAGGCCATATCCATGCTTCCTTATGAAATCCGTATATATCGTTTCACCTTCCAGATTCTGTATAAGCTCGATCCTTGTCGGACCGAAATATGAAAGGCCTATCAGTGCGCTGTAGCTTATTTCGCGGCCTCTGTAGTTCTGGAAGCTCAGGAAAGGGCGCTTGTAGGTGTATATCCTCCAGTCATCTATGCCGAACCTATTGCAATAGGCTTCCATAGTGCTGTAGAGGTCCTTCACAACGAAGCCAAGCTGGCCGATTCCCTTCTGCAGTATCATGCTTCTGCTAAGATCCATATTTCCCCTCCTCATTCAAGATTCGTATGCCTGCGGCCGATCTCATCCGTGTCCATTCCCTCTGAAAGGATCGAGATGACCGATTCATTGAGGATGAAGACCGTCTGTTCGAAAAGCGTCCTCATGAGCTGATGGCTTCCGCTACCCGATTCATTGAAGAGAGATGTCGGAGCCTTTATCTCTATGACGCAGTCACAGAGGCTCTTCGTCCCTTCGTTGTTGCCTGCTGTGAAAAGGCATATCCGCGCTCCAGCTTCCTTTCCCCTCCGGAGCACATCTATCACCGTAGGGGTGCAGCCGCTTCCCGAAGCTGCGATTATGAGATCCCCGGCTCCTGCAGGTGGGCATGGAATCCCTCCGGAGATATATGCATCCATGCCGAGGTGGTTCAGCCTCATGCAGAATGAGCTGAGCATCAGGCGTGACCGACCGGCGCCTACGCAGAAGATCTGCTTTGCCTCCTTGATCATCCTGATCATCATATGTATCCGGCTGTTATCCACAGAGGACAGGGAGTGGCTGATTTCCGTTAGTATGCCTTGTTCCGTTCTTGTTATATCCATATACACCCGCTCGCATTTTGTTGTTTATAGTTTAAACATATTCTTGATTGCAATTCTTTAGTTGTCAATAATTATTACATCAAAACAAAATTCACAAAATTATTTGTTGCATACTGCAACATGCTGTGATAGATTTCTAACCAATAGAAGTAAAATTCTAAAACAAAATGGAGGATTTTATGAAAAAGGTGAAAAGAGTTCTAACTGTACTTCTTGTTGCCTCTGTTATGCTGTCCACCGTTTTTGCTGAAGGAGCTGCTGAGCAGTCCGATGGAAACATCAGGCTTGCATATGTCAGCATGAACCTTGCAAATCCGTGGAATACGGCCGTGAAGAATGGCTTTGAGGCTGCATGTGAGGAGCTGGGAGTGGATTATATGACGATTGATTCCCAGTATAGGGTCGATAAGCAGGTTTCAGATCTTGAGAACCTGATAAATGCCCACTATTCCGGATTCACATTCACACCTATCGATCCTAATGCCACCCGGGATCTTGTTGAGCAGGCAAAGGCCCAGGGAATAGCCACCGCCAGTATCGCGCAGGCCCAGGATAACGTGAATCTCGTCTATACCCTTGATGAATATGATTATGGATATGCCATCGGCAAGCAGGCTGGCGAGTACATCCGTGATGTTCTTGGCGGCAAGGCGAAGGTCGCTATCATCTCACAGGATAATGTCGAGTCCGTAATCCCGAGAGGAAATGGAGTAGAGGATGCAATCAAGGAGTTTGCTCCCGAGGCTGAAATCGTCGCTCGTCAGGCTGGTGATACTCCAGAAGGCGGACTTACGATCATCGAAAGCGTTCTCCAGGCCCATCCCGATCTCAATATCGTAGTCGCTACGAATGATTCCGGTGGAATCGGCGGCTATCAGGCCATGGTCAATGCAGGAAAGAGCGGAGAGAACTACGGAGTGTTCTCTGGAGATGCCACTGCGGAATGCCTTGCCCTTATGGAGCAGGAGGATTCCATCTACCGTGGCACAGTCGATCTCTTCCCGTATAAGGGCGGCTATGAGAGTGCGATGATCCTCTACAAGTATGTCACTGAGGGAATCCCTGCGGAGCAGGAGATAATCATGCTTCCTTATGTTCCTGTCCCAAGGGATGCTCTGCTGAGCGGAGAGTACGTTCCGCAGAACTGAGAGGTCTGGACCTCATGGAAAGACAGAGGAGGGATCACTCTCTTCTGTCTTTGATTCATAGCAATCAGAAAGGGAATGAAATGGATACACCTATCCTGCGGGTCGAGAATGTCTCAAAAGTCTATTCCGGCGTCACCGTCCTTGATGATGTCTCCCTTGAGATATATCCCGGGGAGATACATTCGCTCTGCGGAGAGAACGGAGCAGGCAAATCGACGCTCATCAAGATACTGACAGGTGCCATCACACCAGCTTCCGGACGGATTTTCGTCGATGGCAAGCAGTATGATAGGCTGACGCCAAGGCAGTCCATGGATCTTGGAATCGCTGTCATATATCAGGAGTTCAGCCTGATACCGTTCCTTACGGTGACTGAGAATATATTCTATGGTCGCGAAAAGTCGCATCTTGGCTTGTGCAGCTCAAGGGAGATGCGCCAGAAGGCCATCGATCTCTGCAATGAGATGGGCATAGAGCTTGATGTCGATATGCGTGTGAAGGATCTTGGCATCGCGTATCAGCAGATAGTCGAGATCCTCAAGGCTGTATCGCTGAACAGCCGTATCATCATAATGGATGAGCCGACAGCTCCGCTGACCGTCCATGAGACTGCGATTTTCTTCCGTCTCATAAGAAGGCTCAAGGAAAAGGGAACGACGATAATATTCATCTCCCACCGGCTTGAGGAGGTGTTCGAGATATGTGACCGCGTCACGGTTCTCTGCGACGGGCATAAGGTGCTTACGTGCATGACAGGCGAGATAGACAGATCCCGTCTTGTCGCTGCGATGGTAGGACGGGAGATAACGAACCAGTATCCGGCGCCCTCCGGCAATGGTGATGATGGCGAGACGATACTGGAAGTGGAGGATGTATCGAACAGATATGTCCATGATATATGCTTCTCGCTGCATAAGGGCGAGATCCTCGGTTTCGGAGGGCTTATAGGAGCCGGGCGGACAGAGGTGATGCGGATACTGTTCGGCCTGGATCCATATTCCTCCGGTTCGATAAGATTCAAAGGTAAGCCGTACAGGCCGAGAAGCACCAAGCAGGCGCTTGACAGCGGCATAGGACTCATACCGGAAGACAGGAAGAGGCAGGGCATAGTGCCCTGCAGACCCGTAAGGGACAATATCTGCCTGAGCGTCGAGAAGAGGCTTTCCGATCATTGGCTGCTCTTCGGGAATGCCGAGAAGGATCTGGCTGATGAGAGTATCAGGGAGCTCAATATAAAGACCAGCGGCCTGAACCAGCTCATACGGAATCTGTCAGGAGGGAATCAGCAGAAGGCGGTCCTTGCCAAGATGCTGGCTACCAACTGCGATGTCCTGATATTCGATGAGCCTACACGCGGAATCGATGTAGGTGCGAAGCAGGAGATCTATGAGCTTATGGTCCAGCTGGTCAAGCAGGGCAAGAGCATAATAATGGTCAGTTCCGAGATGCCTGAGCTCATAGGCATGTCGGATAGGATAATCGTCATGGGCTCCCGCACGATCCAGGGAGAGCTCAGAAGAGGCGAGTATACGCAGGAAAGGATACTGGACATCGCCTCCAGATGACCTGCTGATTCGAAAAGGAGTTTACTGATGGATAGGAAAAAGTTTGTGAGCAGGTCACTGGAGTATGCGATAGTCCTCATTCTTCTGCTGCTGGTGCTGTTCTTCTCTTTTGTTGCGAATTTCTTCTTCACGGCCTCCACCTTCCTTACGATCCTGAGGCAGGTTTCCATTACGGGGATAATCTCCGTCGGGATGGCATTCGTGATAATCACGGGAGGGATAGATCTTTCCGTGGGCTCCATCGCCGGTGTCAGCAGCGTAACAGCGGCTCTTATGATGCTTGGCGGTATGCCGATATGGCTTGCATGCCTCCTCACTATACTGATTTCATGCATCTACGGGATCATAAACGGGCTTCTTGTCGCTAAGCTCGATATGCCGCCGCTGATTGCCACACTCGGTATGATGACGGCTCTCAGGGGAGTCGCATTCATCATAACCGATGGACTTCCGGTCTTCGGATTCAGCGCTACCTACAGCAATTTCGCGAAAGGCACGCTTTTGGGGATACCGTATATGGTGCTTCTCCTTGTCGTCATATTCGCTATTGCCAAGATCGTTCTCGAGAGATCCGTTTTCGGAAGATATGTCTATGGCCTAGGAGGCAATGCAGAGGCTACCAGGCTCTCCGGAATAAGCATCGATTCGATAACGGTCTCTGTCTATGCTCTCTGCGGGACGCTTTCCGGCATCGCTGGCCTTGTGCTCCTCTCTAGGACGAACAGCGGGCAGCCAAGCTCCGGAACCGATTTCGAAATGGATGCCATCACCGCGGTAGTGCTGGGCGGCGTAAGCCTTACCGGAGGGGAGGGGAAGCTTTCGCTTGTCATGGTCGGGGTATTGATCATGGGTGTCCTTTCGACAGGAATGCTCATGTGCAATATCAATGACTATGTCCAGCAGCTTGTGAAGGGGCTTGTTCTTATCGGTGCTGTCGCATTCTCCAGCATCTCGCAGAAAGTCCGCCAGAACATGGGCGCTGCCAAAGCCTGAGGTAATGGATATGAAGTATTCCATTGGAATAGATTATGGCTCGCTATCCGGACGCTGCGTGCTGACAAGGCTGTCTGATGGTATGATCATGGCCTCTGCCGTTTCTGTGTATAAGCATGCGGTGATGTCCGATAGGCTGCCTTCAGGAACCAAGCTGGATCAGGACTGGGCTTTGCAGCATCCGCAGGATTATCTTGATGTCCTTTCCGAGACGATTCCGGCAGTGATCAGGGAAGCGGGGACTGATCCTGAGGATATAGTTGGAATCGGTATCGATTTCACTTCATGCACGGTACTGCCATTGGGGAAGGACGGCCAGCCGCTGTGCTTCGCTGAGCCTGATAACCCACATGCATATGTCAAGCTCTGGAAGCACCATGCGGCCCAGGAAGAGGCCGATCTGATAAACAGCATAGCCGAGAAGAGGGGAGAGACGTTCCTCAAGCGCTATGGAGGCAGGATAAGCAGCGAGTGGCTTTTCCCGAAGCTTCTTCAGATCCTGCGTGAAGATGAGGGCACGTATTCACGTATCGACTGTTTCATAGAGGCCTGTGATTGGATAGTCTATGTTCTTTCCGGTAGCCTTACGCGCAATGAATCCGCTACCGGATACAAGGCTATATGGAGCAGGAAGGATGGCTTCCCTTCCGAGGATTTCCTTGCCGCGCTGGATGAGCGCTTCAGGTATGCTGTCAGGGATAAGATGAAGGGAAGGATCGTACCGATAGGGACATGCGTTGGAAGGATTCTGCCGGAGATGGCAGATAAGCTTGGGCTGAGCCGCAATACGGCAATCTGCAGCGGGCATCTGGATGCGGCATGCTCCCTGATCGGTGCAGGGATAAAGGAACCTGGCAATATGCTTGCAGTTGTCGGGACTTCGACATGCCATATGATCATAGGCAGGAATGAGCATGAGGTTCCGGGGATGTGCGGATATGTATACGGCGGCATGAATCCTGATGCCTATGGATATGAAGCCGGCCAGTCATGCGTCGGAGATCACTTCCAGTGGCTGGAGGAGAACTGCATTCCCGGGGAATACTTCAGAGAGGCCAGTGCACGGGATATCTCCATCTTCCAGCTTCTTGCAGAGAAGGCCGGTGCGAAGAAGCCAGGGGAATCCGGGCTTGTCGCGCTTGACTGGTGGAATGGCAACCGATCGATCCTCGTCGATGGACAGCTTTCCGGGATGCTTCTTGGATGCACTCTCCAGACGAAGGTGGAGGATATATACCGCGCCCTCGTAGAGGCAACTGCATTCGGCACAAGGATCATCATAGATACGTTCAATGCCAATGGCGTTCCCGTGAATGCATTCTACTGCTCGGGCGGTATTGCCAGGAAGGATCCATTCGTCATGCAGATATATGCAGATGTCCTTGGCATGGATGTGCATGTCGTAGAGGCGAAGGAGAATGCGGCGCTTTCCGCCAGCATCCTGGGGGCGGTCGCGGCAGGAAAGGCCGGTGGCGGGTATGATGATGTCTATTCGGCAATGGAGAATATGGCGCACAGAAGCCGTGGGGTATATGCGCCGAATGATCGTAATCATAGAGTATATGATGAGTTATACGAAGAGTATAAGACGCTTTATGATTACTTCGGGCGGCAGAACCATGCAATGAGAAGACTTAAGCATATTGCTGAGCAGAATAGGAGTTGATAGCATGCTTGAAAAGCTGAGACAGGAAGTTCTTGAAGCCAATCTGGATCTCGTGACGAAGAATCTCGTGATTTCCACATGGGGGAATGTTTCCGGATTCGATCCGGAATCAGGACTGATGGTCATAAAGGCCAGCGGTGTTCCGTATTCATCGATGACTGTCGATGATATGGTGATTGTCGACCTGGATGGCAATGTCATAGATAGCGAAAAGCGGCCTTCCACGGATACGCCGACGCACATCCATCTCTACCGGCATTTTGCAGAGAAGGGCATCAGAGGAGTCGTCCATACGCATTCGCAGTATGCTACTGCATGGGCACAGCTCGGCAGGGGAATACCATGTCTTGGAACGACCCATGGCGATTATTTCTACGGAGAGATACCCTGCACGAGGAAGCTTTCCGCAGATGAGATCAGCGAAGCTTATGAGCTCAATACCGGGAAGGTCATCGTTGAAACGATAAACGGGAGATCCGATTGCATCCGCATGTCCGCAGCCCTTGCCTACCGTCATGCTCCGTTCGTATGGGGCAAGAGCCCTGCCGATGCCGTGCTTCACAGCCAGGTCCTGGAGTATCTTGCGAAGATGGCGCTTCTTGATGAGCTGGTGGATCCTGGGATAAAGCCGCTGGAGAAGGAGATTGCGGATAAGCATTACAACCGCAAGTTCGGCCCTGACGCATATTACGGCCAGAGCTGATCCAGATTCAATGGTTTTCCGCCGGGAAGCTTGAGGGCTTCCCGGTTCTGCATCATATCAGCTTATTCCTCTTCCAGTGCCCGCTTCTGTAGAATGCATAGGATATGAGTGTGCCGGCTGCCCATCCGATAGGCCAGCTAAGCCATATTCCGACCGGCCCGAAGACGGAGGAGAGGATGAATGCCAGGGCAGCCCGGAGGATCAGGTCGGAGAATGTGGATACCATGAAAGGCATCATATCCCCGCTTCCGCGGAGAACCGCATCCGTGATGATCTTCACTGTCACGACCACGTAGAATGGGGAGATGATCAGCAGGAATCTCCTTCCCTCTGCCAGCGCCTCCGCAGCTGAGGAGTTCATGAACAGAAGGAGGATGATGCCTCCTGCTGATACGAACAGGATGGCTGCAGCGACCGAGAAGATGGAGGCCAGCATGAGACCCTCCTTCCTCCCTTCCCTGATACGGTCGGTCTTTCCGGCCCCGGAGTTCTGCGCGGTGAAGCTGGAGATGCCGTTTCCCATCGTTGTGATGGATGTTATGACCATGTTGTTGAGCTTGATCGCTGCCGCATAGCCTGCCATGACAGCTGTCCCGAAGCTGTTGATCACGCTCTGTATGAGTATGTTCCCCACCGATACGAATGACTGCTGCAGTATGGATGGGATCGCTATGACGGTTATCTGCCTCAGGATGCGGGCGGAGAAGAGCGGAGCCTTCTCCTCCGTCTCTCCGATCCTCCTCAGCCGCCGCAGAAGCGTGGCCATGGCAAGGATGCTGCTCACGCCCTGGCAGAGGAATGTCGCCCACGCAACCCCATCCACTCCCATGCCGAATGCGGTGACGAAGAGGATATCCACCGCGATGTTGGCTGTTGAGGAGAATGCGAGGAACAGGAACGGTGTCCTGCTGTCTCCCATGGCCGTGAATATCCCGGTGGCGATGTTGTAGAAGAAGAGGAAGGCAAGGCCGTAGATGTAGATGTCGAGATAGAGCGCGCTGTCTGCCATCAGCTCCGGAGGCGTGTTTATCGCTTCAAGGAGCGTGCCGGTGAAGAGAAGGCCGAGTGCCGTCAGCGCAAGGGACAGCACGGCAGCCGCGATGAATGTCGTTGTTATCGCGGTCCTCATCTCCCTCTTCCTCCCGGCTCCGAAGTACTGCGAGACAATGACCGAGGCACCCATGTTCGAGCCGAAGGCGAACGCGATGAATATCAGCGTTATCTCATAGGAATTCCCGACCGCGGCAAGCGCTTCCGGGCCTATGAACTTGCCAGCCACGAGGCTGTCCGCGATGTTGTACAGCTGCTGGAACAGCATTGAGCCCAGAAGCGGAAGGGTGAACTTCCAGATCAGGGGCCTTATGCGTCCTTCTGTGAGATCCATGTTCATACCGGGTGGTGATGTTATCACCGGAAAGGGGTTAGGTGAAGATGTCCTCTGTGCTATCATCGGGTATCCAGGAGGGTGCAGTGGCAGAGATAAGATGCCCGGGATGCGGGACTGTATTCCAGGTTGATGGGTCGGAGTATGCGGCAATCGCCAAGCAGGTGAGGGACAGCGAGTTCATGAAGGATCTGGAGGCGATGTCCGGACAGGCGGCAGCAGAGCGCGAAGCGGCGGTCAAGGCCGCGCTTCTCGAGAGCGAGAGGTCATTCCAGGCCATCCTCGGCAGGAAGGATGAGGCGCTTTCATCGCTCAAGGACGAGCTCTCTGCGCTCCGCCTTTCATCCGATGTCCGCATCTCTGCGCTTGAGGCGGCAAGAGGCAGCGCAGAGGATGAGCTGAAGAAGGAGAAGGAAAGAAGGGAAGAGGATATATCGGCAGCTGTGCGTGAGGCAGAGGCTGCGAATGAGCGCCTCATACAGGAATTGCGGCATCAGATAGAGACAGAGCGCAAGGATGCGGAAATCGCTATCGGCAATTCGAAGGCCGCAAAGGATGCGGAGATCGCATCGCTCAAGGCTGAGCATGCTTCTGCCATCTCTGAGAAGGATGCTGCGATCGGTAGGCTGACAGCCTCCATAAGCGGCAAGGACAGGGATGCAGAG
Source organism: uncultured Spirochaetaceae bacterium (assembly GCA_944392935.1). Classification (GTDB taxonomy): domain Bacteria; phylum Spirochaetota; class Spirochaetia; order Sphaerochaetales; family Sphaerochaetaceae; genus Ornithospirochaeta. The sequence continues at coordinate 10,297 of CALXYI010000009.1, read as the reverse complement.
CTCCTGCTGAGGAAGACAGAAGCTGAGTATGCCGCACGCATTGCGGAGAAGGATCTCTGCATAGAGGAGCTTTCCGGACGCCTGAAGGCCCAGGATGCCCAGTCTGAGCTCAATCTCCGGAGCGAGAGGGAGAAATACGGCCTGATGCTGAAGGCGAAGGATGAGGAGATAGCCCGCTACCGCGATTTCAAGGCCAGGCTGTCGACCAAGATGATAGGGGAGTCGCTGGAATCCCACTGCCAGAATGAGTTCAACCGCCTGCGCGCCACCGCCTTCCGCAATGCCTACTTCGAGAAGGACAATGATGCCCGCACCGGCAGCAAGGGTGATTTCATATTCCGTGATTACGCAGATGGAGCCGAGATCCTCTCGATAATGTTCGAGATGAAGAACGAGGCCGATGGCACGCAGTCCAGGCATCGCAACGAGGACTTCTTCCGCGAGCTGGACAGGGACCGCAGGGAGAAGGGATGCGAGTATGCCATCCTTGTCTCGATGCTCGAGATGGACAGCGATCTGTACAATGCCGGCATCGTCGATGTCTCATACCGCTATGAGAAGATGTATGTGGTACGTCCGCAGTTCTTCATACCCATCATCACGATACTCCGGGATGCTGCCCTCTCATCAGCCTCCTACCGCCGCCAGCTTGCGGAGATGCAGAACCAGAATATCGACATTTCGGATTTCGAGGCTTCGCTGAATGACTTCAAGGACAAGTTCGGCCGCAACTACCGCATCGCAAGCGAGCGCTTCAGGACGGCTGTCGAGGAGATAGACAAGAGCATAGCGCATCTGCAGAAGATAAAGGATAACCTGCTGTCATCGGAGAACAACCTGCGCCTTGCCAACGATAAGGCGGAGGCGCTGACGGTGAAGAGGCTCACGCGGGACAATCCTACGATGCGCGCTGCATTCGATGCGCTTAAGAGAGGGGAGTGAATCACTCCTCCGCCTTCTCCTCAAGCTCCATCCAGCGCACCGTCTTCTCCTCAAGCGCAGCCTTGAGCGCTGCATAGGCGGCAGTGCGCTCCTGGAGCGTGCCGAGCTCTGTGGTGCCGCCATCTGCGAAGGAGTCCTCAAGCGCCTTCACCCTCAGCTCCATCGTGCTGATCTCCTCCTCCAGCGCTTCCTTCTCCTTCCTTTCCCTGAATGATAGCCCCTTCCTTTCGCGCCGTGGCCTTTCAGGGGCGGCCTTCGGCTTTTCCTCCTTCCTGCTGTCCGCCGCCTCTTCCTGCGATTCCTTCCATTCGGTGTAGTTCCCGGGGAAGAGCGAGATCCTTCCATCAGCTATGACGAGAAGCATATCGACGGTGACATCGAGGAAGGTCCTGTCGTGCGATGATATGACGGCACAGCCGGGGAATGAGACGATGTATTCCTCGAGCCTCTCCATCGTCGCTATATCCAGGTCGTTGGTAGGCTCATCGAAGAGGAGGAAGTTCGGATTGGATGCGAGGCGGGTAATCAGGTACAGCCTGCGCCTTTCACCTCCGGAGAGGAGCCCGACCGGTGTCCTGTGGAGCGATACGGGGAAGCCGAAGAGCTCAAGGAAGCGTGAGGCGGATACTTCCTCCCCATCCCCCATGATGATCCGCTTCCCGATCTCCTCTGTGTATTCCAGCACGGTCTTCCCTGACCTGAGATCGCGCCCGAGCTGGTCATAGTATCCGAATGCGGTGTTCTGACCCCGGTCCACAGTGCCCGCATCGGGCTCTATGCGTCCTGCGATGATATCCAGGAGGGTGGATTTCCCCGTGCCGTTATCGCCTATGAGCCCGAGCTTCATGCCTTTTGTGAATGAGAGCGAGAAACCGGAGAAGAGAGTGCGTCCGCCGTAGCCCTTGGCAATCCCTTCTATCTCGAGGATCTTCTTTCCCAGCCGCCTCTCTGCAGATGAGAACTCCCGGGGCTTCTCTTCCCTCCTTGTCCTCTCCCGTCCCAGCATCTCCGAGATCCTGTCCTTGCGTCCCTTGTCCTTGCCGGTCCTTGCCTTCGGCCCCCTCTTGAGCCATTCAAGCTCGCGGCGGAGGATGGCCTCTATCCTCTCCTCCCTCCTCTCATCCATCCGCATGCGCTCCTCCTTCCTCTCGAGGTAGGCGGAGAACGATCCCGGGTGGCGGTGGAAATGGCGCCTGTCCAGCTCCCATATGGATGTGCAGCACCGGTCGAGTATGCTGCGGTCATGGGTGACTATCACCACGGCAGCAGGGGATGAGGATATCCATTTCTCAAGATATTCAATCGATCTTATATCCAGATGGTTCGTAGGCTCGTCAAGCAGCAGCAGGTCCGGCCTGAGAGCGAGGGCGCGGGCTATAGCAGCCTTCTTCTGCTCCCCGCCTGAGAGCGCGGCCATCTCCTTGTCCATGCTCTCCTCCACGCCGAGCTCGGTGAGCATCGCCCTGTATTCCCGCTCTATGCTCCAGAGGTCCTCCTTCTCAGCAATCTGCATCAGGCGTGTGTATTCCCTCTCATTGCCGTCGCTCAGTGCCTTCTGGTAATCGGAGAGGATACGGAGTGCCCGGTTCTCCTGCAGATGCAGGAATCCCGAAAGAGTGGTGCCTTCGGGGAAGGAGACTGCCTGCTCCAGCATGACAAGCGAGGCATCGCTGCGTATCGACACCTTTCCCTCATCCGGCACGGCCACTCCCGCAAGGCATCTCAGGAATGTGGACTTGCCGGTGCCATTGAGGCCGACGATCCCTGCCTTCTCTCCTTCTTCCAGTCCAAGATATACGTTCTCGAAGAGCGGTTCATCCTTCACCGTCTTCGCAAGATTCTCAACCGACAGTATGTTCACAGTGCGATTGTAGCCATCTCAGAGGATATTCACAATCTCCGCCTGCTTCCACACGGAAGCCCATTGCTGATACAATCCTGCCATGTTCAGGGAACTTTCCTTCACGCTTCCCCCTGAGGAGGGTATGTCCACAGAATCAGTGCTGCGTGCGGCAGGACGCCGCCTCAGGATCCCGCAGGATGCCATCAACGGCATGCGGATCATGCGCCGCAGCATCGATGCAAGGCGGAAGGATGTCAGGATAAGCCTCTCCGTGCGCATATATTCAGGGGAGGTCCCGCCTCCGCTCTTCAGGAGGATTGCCTTCCCGCACCTGGAGCCATCATCCCCATCCGCTGTCGTCGTCGGATTCGGCCCTGCGGGGATATTCGCCGCACTGACGCTTCTCGAGAATGGTATCCGCCCGGTTGTACTTGAGCGTGGGAAGGAGGTCCATGAGAGGCTGAAGGATACAGGGAGGCTGTCGAGGGAAGGCATCCTCGATCCTGAGTCGAACTATGCATTCGGCGAGGGGGGCGCAGGGGCTTTCTCCGACGGCAAGCTCTATACAAGATCATCAAAGCGCGGGGATGTTCCCCGCATCCTCGCACTCCTTGTCCAGCATGGCGCGGATGAATCGATACTCTGGGAGTCGCATCCTCATATCGGATCGGACAGGCTGCCGTATATCATAGAGCGGATGAGGAGGACGATAGAGGAGCATGGAGGCTCAGTGCTCTTCGGGAAGAAGGCCGTGCGCCTGCTGCGCAGGGGCGATGAGACTTCAGGAGTGGAATGCTCCGACGGCAGCTCATACAGCGGTCCCGTGATCCTAGCGGCAGGGCATAGCGCGAAGGATGTCTATTCATTCCTTTCCGCTTCCGGATATTCCCTTGAGGCGAAGAGCACAGCAATCGGTGTGAGGCTTGAGCATCCGCAGGCGCTTATCGATTCGATCCAGTATCATTGCGGAGGAGAGAGGAATCCGTTCCTGCCGCCATCATCATACTCATTCGTCACGCAGGCAGGAGGACGCGGCATCTACTCATTCTGCATGTGCCCCGGGGGCATGATAGTCCCTGCCTCATCAGAGGAGGGGCTTATGGTGGTTAACGGCATGTCGCCATCATCCCGTGGCGGATACTGGGCGAACAGCGGCATGATCGTGGAAGTGAGGAAAGAGGAGCTTCCGGATCCAGATCCGTTCGCGATGCTGCGCTATATAGAGAACGTGGAGAGAAGATGCTTCTTCCCCGGCTTTGCCGCGCCAGCCCAGCGCATGGATGACTTCATTGAAGGCCGCGTATCATCATCGCTGCCGGATACGTCATATCCCAGACCGCTTGAGAGCGTGCTGATGGATGATTTCCTTCCTCCCTCTGTTTCCGCTTCCCTGCGCGATGGCTTCACTGCATTCGGACGCATGACCGGTGGCCGGTTCATAACGCACGATGCCCTTCTGATTGCCCCCGAGACGAGGACATCATCTACTGTGCGCATCCTCCGTGACAGCGGCATGAAGCAGGGCCGGGGGCTGTATCCGGCAGGGGAGGGCGCAGGATATGCCGGAGGGATCGTATCCGCGGCTGTGGACGGGACCGAGGCAGCCCTGAGGCTTGGAGGTGACTATGGGTATATCGTTTAGAGAGCTGAGGGAGGGAGTGCATGACGGCTTCCCGATCTTCCTCGGCTATTTCACCACTGCTCTCGCATTCGGGCTCCTGACGAGGACAAGCGGCTTCACGTTCGTCGAAGGGGTCCTTACGAGCATCGTCACCTTCGCAGGTTCCGGGCAGTTCCTGATGATGAATCTCTACAATGCGGGCTCGCTTCTCCTGAGCATCGCCGTATCCGTATTCTTCATCAACAGCCGCTATATCTTCATGGCCTCATCCCTTTCCCAGCGTCTTGCGGATCCCCGTTCCATTCCCGGACGCCTGATGTGCGGTTTCGGAACGGTCGATGAGGTCTTCACTGTCGCATCCTTCAAGGGCAGGAAGCTCTCATACAGCTATATGGCAGGACTCATAGGGGTGTCGTACCTTGGCTGGACAAGCGGCACTGCCGTCGGATATGCCGCAGGGACATTCCTCCCTGATGTGGTGCAGAAGGCTGCCGTCATAACGGTATATGCGATGTTCGCATCGCTCCTGGGATCGGAGGCAGGACGCAATGCGAAGGCCGTGCTTGTGGCTTCGCTTTCCGCTCTCCTGAATTCCATCCTCATACTCTCCGCCGGACTCTCCACAGGGCTTTCATTCCTGATTTCAATGATAGCCGCTACGGTGTTCGGTGCCATGATATACACAGACAGGGAGGCCGGACTTGAATAAGTTCCTTCTCATATTCACATGCTCCGCGGTGACGCTGCTGCCGCGCATCGTTCCGTACTTCGCTTCATCTGCGCTCTCAAGGCTTCCTCGCTTCATCCGCAAGTGCATGATGCTCCTGCCTGTGGCTGCCCTTGGCGCTCTCATATTCCCCCTTGCGCTCACCGATTTCGGTGCAATGTGGTATGTCGGACTAGCAGGGGTAGGCACAGCCTTCCTCGTTGCTCTCTTCCGCGGTCCGATGATACTCTCGATCATCATCGCCCTCATCTCGACGACAGGGATGCTGATGGTATTCCCGGCATAGGCAGGAGGGGGATATGGAGAGTATGGGAAGACCGCGCTGCGACGCCGGCAGGCTATGGACGCTTTTCCGCACATGCTTCATCATCAGCGCATGTACGTTCGGAGGTGGCATGGTCGTCATCTCCATGCTGCAGAAGAAGTTCGTTGAGGAACTCGGATGGATAGATGAGGATGAGGTGATGGATATGTTCGCCATCGCGCAGTCATGTCCGGGTGTGATGGCTGTCAATACGTCGATAATAATAGGGTACCGGATCGCAGGTCCCGCGGGAGCCGTGCTCACCGTCCTCGGAACCGTCATCCCTCCGATGGCGATCCTTGCCATCATCTCCGTGTTCTATACGCAGTTCAGGACGAATACCGCAGTCGCCCTTGTCCTCAAGGGCATGCAGGCAGGAGTCGCTGCCGTGATGATAAACGTGACAGCATCGATGATCGGCAATGTCCTGAAGGACAGGAAGCTGATCTCCCTTGTGATGCTCCTTGGCGCTTCGGTGGCCGCTGTTCTTTTCGACGTGGATATCATCCTGATAATCATCGTCTGCGGGGCAGTCGGCGGGGTATACGCATATCTTTCATCAAAGCATGGAGGCATGGCAGCATGATACTCTTCGATCTGTTCGTCACATTCATCATCCTCGGTGCCTTCAGCTTCGGAGGCGGCTATGGCTCGATGGAGCTCATCAGGAGCCGCGTGGTCTCCGGCCACGGCTGGATGACCAATGCCGAGTTCACCGACATAATATCGATTGCGGAGATGACCCCGGGACCGCTGGGGATCAACATCGCATCATTCGTGGGGGCTCGTACCGCAGGAGTCATCGGCGCGGTTGTCGCTACGCTCTCTTATGTGCTTCCCGCGGTGATCATCGTCATGATAATGGCCAAGGTGTACTTCCGATGCCGCAATCTGCGCAGTGTCCAGGGTGTCCTGAAGGGCATACACCCTGCGGTTGCAGCCATGGTCCTTGCCGCTGCGATAACCCTTGTCACGACTGCCTGGTGGGGAGGCGCTGCCAGCATTTCCCTGGAATCCACCAACTGGATCTCCATCGCAATCTCGGCAGTGATGCTCATCCTGCTGCAGAAGAAGAGGATAGGGCCCGTGATGGCAATACTGTCAAGTGGCGTGATAGGCGCGGCTATCTACGCAGTGCTGGGAATCCCAGCATAGGTATTCCTGCAGTCTGGCAGTGGATGCTGCGGGACAATCATCATATCCTTGTTTCATGCGCATAGGCATAGGAGGATCTATGGATTTCAGCAAGGTCAAAGGCAATCTGGAGGCTCTTGGATACAAAGTCCATGAGTTCGGTACGGCAGGCGAGGCTTCGGCGTGGATCGATGGTGAGATCGATGGCTGCACGGTGGGGTTCGGAGGATCGGAAACCCTCAGCGCGATGGGACTCTACGGTATCCTCTCAGCGCACAATTCAGTGTATTCCCACCATGTCCCTAAGGATGGGATGACCACAGCTGAGCTCAAGGCCGCGGCATGTGCTGCCGATGTCTATCTGTCTTCCGTGAACGGTCTTTCCGAGAATGGCGAGATCATCAATATAGACGGGCAGGGGAACAGGGTGTCCTCGATCCTGTATGGGCACAGAAGGGTATTCCTTGTGATCGGCGAGAACAAGATCGCCCCTGATTTCGACAGGGCTCTCTGGAGAGCCAGGAATATAGCAGGGCCCCTCAATGCCAGAAGGCTTGGCAGGAAGACGCCGTGTGCGGTGAAAGCCGACAGATGCTATGACTGCAAGAGCCCGGACAGGATCTGCCGTGAGCTCGCGGTGCTCTGGGAATGCCCGATGGGCGCTGATATCGATGTGGTGCTCATCCACGAGGAGCTGGGATACTGAGGATCATGCGAAGGCGTGATCCATGATCCTGTCCCTCAGCTGCGAGCTGAATGCATCGTACATTGCCTGCGGAATGGGGCAGGGGCTGCTCATGACCATAAGCTCATGCCCGCTGTATCCCCGATGATAGGGCGGGTGGATGTGCCGGTATGGATTCTCCTTGAAGCCGCATCGCTCATAGAACCCTTTCCTCCTTATCGATACCGCATCAACGGGAGGATCGATCTCGAGTATGAGCGTCCTTCCTCCTTTCTTCAGCAGCGAAAGCGCCTTCTCTCCATGATGCATTCCCCTCATCTCCGGCTGTATGCAGAAATGCTCGATGTAGATATATCCGGGCCCCTCCCAGTATCCTGCCAGGCCGAGGAAGCGCTCTTCATCGCGGATGATCTCAAGATGATAATCCCCATAGCGCAGTATCGCGGCCTGTGACGCCTCCTCCCTCTGCTCATGGAAGGGGAAGCTCTGCTGATAGAGCTCGCGTGCCTTGCCGTACATTGGGTGCAATGGGCTTGTTATCCGTTCGAAATCCATGATTGCCTTCATCCTATCGCCTATGGACGGCGATGTTCCAGCCATGCAATCATATTCATGCATTGGAGGCAAAGGATCGGATAGGATTGATCATCCAGTGCCATGGCATCTACCATTGCCTCCTGCGCTGATTCGATTGAGCCTGCATGACGATGAGCCATGCATGGGGAATCATCATTCAGATCGCGTCGTCAGCTGTATAGGCACCAAGGGAGCCTGCCCTGACCTGGATGCAGATGAAGCTTATCGGGCTGTCTGGAGAGGCGAAGAACTGCCTTCTGCCTGCAGGAGCGATCCTGATCCAGTCACCTTCACTGAGGGAAATCTCCTCTTCATCCACAATCACCTTTCCATTCCCTGAAAGGACGAAGTATATCTCCTCATTCGCCTTGTGCGCATGCACGAAAGGAACGGCTGCCCCTGCGGGAAGCGTGTTCACGCTGATCTCCGCACCTGTGAGCCCAAGCTTGTCATGGAGCTCCGTCCTTGCACCGTCCACCTTTCCGATCTTCGTGTAATTGCTCATGTGATTTCTCCTTATGGCTATAATCTATCCCATTGGCTGCAGCCTGGAAAGCAAGCACAGGAAAGCAGCTGCGCATATTCTGAAGAAATAAGGAGCGGTTCCTTGGATTACCGCTCCTCGTTTTCAGGAAAAGACTTTGTATCACCTTTTGTATCTTAGATGTGCTTGAACGCACCTGATGATAAATCAAGTGAATTGGCTTTTTGGTTTTAAATATAAAAATATATTGCTATAATTGTATGTACATATTATGCTATTCCCTGAGAGAGGAGATTGCATAATGACTGATATTGATGAAAAAAAAACTGAGATTGAAAAGAGTGCAAAGACGGACAACGAGATTGATTATCCAGATATCTCAAAACCTGTGGGTGAGCAACTTTCTGAAATCAGACCCCGTTATCAAGTGAATAGGGAATTCTATAGGCCTATAAAGAAGGCTACAACAATCAGGCTTGATGCCGATTCGCTTGATTACCTTCAGCACAGCGGTGCTGGATGGCAGACACGGATAAACGAGTATATAAGGAAGGGAATAGAATCCGGTGAATTATGATTCATGAAAGGATATTATATGCCAACAACAAGCAACAGTAATATAGAAAAGGCATCTCTGGTGGTTTTCCATGATGGAGCTTTTGAGCTTGATGTAGCTGTTTCTTCTACAGATAATACTGTTTGGCTTACACTTGATCAGATCTCTTTGCTCTTTGAAAAGGACAAATCGACAGTCTCTAGGCACATAAAGAACATATTCTCTGATGGAGAACTTGAGCAGAAAGCAGTTGTTGCAAATTATGCAACTACTGCCTCCGATGGAAAAACCTATCAGGTAGCGTATTACAATCTTGATGCCATAATTTCTGTTGGATATAGGGTGAAATCCAAGAGAGGTATTGCTTTTAGAAAATGGGCTACAACGGTTCTCAATGACTATCTTCTTCGTGGATATGCTGAAAACAAGCGAAGACTTGAAGCCCAGGGAAAGACAATAGAGTTACAGTCCAGGATGATTGCACATATGTCCGAGGTCGATGAAGAAGAATTGATGTCTGTCATCAACAGGTATACAGAAGCACTGGATCTTCTTGATGATTATGATCATCAATGCCTGAAAAGACCGGAAGGGAGCAAGAATTATGTTCCAATCAGCTATGATGAGTGCAAAACGATAATCAATTCGATGAAGTTTACCCTTTCTTCGGATATTTTCGGTACGGAGAAGACAGAAGGTGCATTAGAAGGTATTCTTGGATCTGTCTACCAAACCGCATTTGGGCAGGATGTTTATCCTACAGTGGAAGAAAAAGCGGCCTCTTTATTGTATTTTCTTGTGAAAGATCATCCGTTCAATGATGGTTGCAAGAGAATTGGTGCTGCGTTGTTTCTTGCATTTCTCCAGAAGAACAGAATGTTATTTACTTCAACAGGTAAGCAGGTGATTTCCAATGGAGCTCTAGTTGCAATAACGCTGATGATTGCAGAATCAAGACCGGAGGAGAAGGACATTATGGCCACTTTGGTTATGAATCTTCTAACAAACAGATAAAGTTTGTGAGACTTGCCATATGTCGGTATCTGGTTTTTGATATCAGTATGGGATGGGGGAATGGAGTTATGAAATACAGACTTGTAAAAGAAAATGATGCTCCCGCATATCTTGAGTCCTTCCAATCTGTTACCTCAGAGACAGATAATCTTGCGTGCTCGGCAAGGGAAGCTGAGTCATTGACAGTGGAAGATGAACGAGATTTTATCAGTAATCTAAATAATTCAGGATCTTTTTCTGTTATTGCTGCAAACGATGATAGCATATGTGGTTCGTGTGATATCCGGATACAGAACAGCGAACGTCTGAGACATCGTGCAGAGATGGGGATTGCGGTAAGAAAAGAATATTGGGGTACAGGTGTTGCACAGCACATCCTTGAAGAAGCGATAGCAGAAGCGAAGAGGCGTG
>CALXYI010000008.1 GCA_944392935.1 uncultured Spirochaetaceae bacterium | reverse complement strand
ATAGATAATTGAACTGAATGGCTGTGGTTTGGTTGCAATATTCCGGCCGTTAGCGGTTCTGGTTTCCCGGCACATATTGGTTCGAATTATTCGTCCTCGGTTGGCGTTTAATGCCCGGCCCTAACATTTGTATCTGACACTCAGAAGGATGCACTCATAATCCTTGGGCCGTGAGTTCAAACTCACAGGGCCCATATGCATAGGAGCGGCGTTCCAAGGAGCCGCTCCTTTTTCATTGCCTCTGCATACGGAAGCAGCCCCGCCTATCAAGCAGGGGCTGCACTCCTTTGGAATCCTGGAGGATACGCCTCACTGGATGATCTCATATATGATCGAGACCGAGGCGGAAACCGTGATATCCCCTGCATAATAGCTTGCTGCATCCTTTGCAGGCATGGCTTCCGCAGCAGCCATCATGAGATTCGCGCTTCTGTAGAGAGGTGCGGCATAGGATGAACCGTCGGATATCGAGAGCACCCTGCCGACCTTGGCTCCGGCGGCTTCAGCATAGGCAGAAGCCTCCGCATAGGCATCCCGCACCGCAGCCATCCTGGCTTCCCTGTATTCCGCGCTCTTGTCAGACTTATCCATGGAGACATCGGATACGGAGATGCCATCGAGAGCCATGAGAGATGTATAGACATCCCCGATGAGGCTGAGATCGCGGAGCTTCACATCCACTCTCTGTACAGCCTTCTGCCCTGCAAGAACCTGCTCATCATCAACCCATCTGTATTCCGGGGCCACCGAGATATAAGCTGTGGTGAGATCATCATCCTCGACTCCGAACCCGCTGCCGAGGATATCGATGGCACTGCCTATCATCGCGGATGCCTTCTCCATCGCCTCAGCGGAAGTCTCCTCTATGAATGTGGCCGTAATCGTGAACGAAGCAGTATCAGGCTCCACCTTGACCTCTGCGCTTCCTGATACCGATATCGTAGGAACGTAATCCGGAATATCCGCTGCCACAAGCGGCATCGCCGCCATTGCGGATATCACTGCGATGATCGCTGCTGCTTTCCTCATATTATCCATCTCCTTGTCCATCATTATATTGGCACAGGTTCCCCGCTTCCCATAGGAAGGATGGAGTATTCATGGAGATTCAGGAAAGACCGCCTTCCCCGCTGTTGCCTGAGTGACAGGTGTATCGTACCATATACCCATGAGCAGAGCTGCACGGAAGAGCACCCACGAACGGATATACGAGTCATTGAAGATGATCATGGGAAGAAAGCCCTACAGCACGATCTCCGTCACGGAAGTAGCCGAGGAGGCTGGCATATCCCGGATGACTTTCTACAGGCATTTCTCCTCACTCGATGATGTGCTCCTCGCCCATTCCTCCAGGATACTCAGCGCCATAGGGGATGATATAAGAAGCGGCACATTCCACGATGCCTATGAGTTCTGGGACAAGCTCTATACGGAGCTCAACTGCAGCGGCCTGATAGGGAACATGCAGAGCGCAGGACTGGCAGAGGAGTTCTTCCAGAGATTCGAGGATCTTTTCCTTGATGTCTTCAGCACGGTCCTTGGCCGCGACATGTCGATACCTGCGAACAGGGTGCGCATGGAATTCGCAATGGGCGGTCTGATAGGGCTGCTGCACTACAGCGCCTCCCCTGATACGATCATCTCGAGGGAGGACATACAGAGCTTCCTTCGCGACATGTCCAGAAGAGGATGACCCCTCCTCTTTGCATTCCCTTCCGGAAAATGTATAAGAATCCTTCCGGAGGAGATTGCAATGGCAGGACTTGGGACGGCAGCTGATGCTGCTGCGATAATCATAGGCGGCCTGATCGGCCTTACATTCGGCAGGAAGCTTGCACCAAGGTACCAGGAGACGATGCTCGCTGCCTGCGGGCTGTCGATCCTGTTCATAGGGATCGGCGGTGTCATGGCGGGGATGCTGCGCACAGCTGGGGATGGCTTCACGACCGCAGGTTCAGTCATGCTCGCCTCATCGCTCGTTCTCGGAGCATTCATAGGGGAAGCCATTGATATCGAGAAGCATATAACCCGGCTGGGGGAATGGCTAAAGGCAAGGACGGGAAGCCATGGCGACAGCTCATTCGTAAGCGGTTTCGTGACAGCTTCCCTTGTCGTATCGATAGGGGCCATGGCTGTACTCGGCCCTATAAACGAAGGAATATACGGAGACAGATCAGTACTCTATGCCAAGTCGATACTCGATCTGATCCTTGTCCTGCTGATGACGCTCACGCATGGCAAGGGCTGCATCTTCTCATTCATCCCGGTCATGGTGATACAGGGAACCATAACGCTGCTGGCCGGCCTCATACGTCCGCTGATGACCTCTCAGGCGATATCCGCCCTGGGCCTGGTGGGTTCCGTCCTCATCGCCTCGCTGGGCATAAACATGGTATGGGACAGGCACATCCGCGTATCGAACATGTTCCCTTCTGTGATCATAGCGGTTGCCTGGGCTTTCATATCGGGCATTGCATCAGTTCACTGAGGCTCCTGTCGTAATAGCTTGCGAAGAGCTTCCCCGGGCTTATTCCCGCAGCCTCGCAATAGCCGAACACCTTGTGGATCGTTATCGAGCTGCCCTTCCTCCTGAAATCATTGCCGACATGCTTCAGGGGGATCCCCAGCCTCCGTGCCAGCTCTGAACGGCAGTCATTCCGGCCAGTTGAGGCTGCCATCATCCTCTGCATCAAAGCCATGAGCTTCTTCCTGTCATGGACGACTCCTATGAACCCTTCTGACTCTCCCAGGAATGTGCTGAAGCCATCCTCCTCGAATGCCATCATGAAATCCTTCACCTCTATGCGCAGCGGATGCAGAAGCCTCTCAAGGGTACTCAGCGACGGAGACCAGTAATCATCGGCTATGCAGGCCGGATAGTTCCTCGACAGGGGAATCTCCATCCCGCGCCGTTCGTATAGCATGAATATCCTGTATGCTGTCATCCGTGATAGATCCAGAATCGCCGATCTCCTTTCCGGACACAGCATAGCGTACAAAATCATTAGTTAATAGTGGAATAAGTCCAATTTTCAGTATTTGGTACATAATTATGTATGTATCAATATAATATGATGATATATAAACAAATAAGTAAATATACCATATTATGTCAAAGGACTATGAAATACGGACATATATCCTCATAGCGTCCATCTACCATCCTGAAGCCCCCTGGAATCGTTCCAAGCTGCGTGAATCCCAGCTTCTCATAGAGATGGCGGGCAGGTGCATTCGCAGCGACTACGGCATTGAACTGCAGTATCCTGAACCCGAGCTCAACTGCCCTCTCCATGCAGTCACGCACGAGGGCCTCCCCTGCATGCGCTCCCCTGCTGCGGGAATCAACCGCGTAGCTTGCATTGCATATATGGCCGCACCTGCCGACATTGTTCGGATGGAGGATGTAGAGCCCAAGGATACGGCCATCATCCTCCGCAACTCCCGCGTAGCTCTGCGAGGAGAAGAAGAGAGCCCCGGACTCAGGGGTGAGGATATCCTCCTGAGGAAAGGCATTCCCCTCCTCCACCACTTCATTCCATATCTCCAGCATCCTGCCGAGATCCTCAGCTCTGTACTGTCTTACCTTTATCCTTTCCATATCTGCGATTATGCTGCATTACAGACTGCTGGTGAATATAGGGAAGAATATTTTCAATACGTAACACCCATAGCAGGAAGAAGATACACGGAATAATCATCAGCAGCATGGAAATGAGTGCTTGACACATCCACAACCCTGATGATAATGTGCTTCTGTTCGGGCGGTTAACTCAGCGGGAGAGCGTCACGTTGACATCCTGGAAGTCGGCAGTCCGATCCTGCCATCGCCCCTAACGCCTCCTGTTGCTGGATAAGCAATGAGGTGCTTTTTTTGAATCAGTTCAGAAATTTGTGTGATTTCTGAGATCTATATACGAGAAGAGGCTTACGGCTCTCGAACATGATGCGGAGGAAGAAGTACGGGTCTTTACATAAATGTGTGGGATTTGTATCTGTAGGGACCTCTCATTGAAGCGAAGATAATCTTGAGGAAGAAGTACTCCGTATCCCTGTAGCCATAGGCAATCCTCTTTGCGACCTTTATCCTGTTGTTGAATCCTTCAAGCTTGCCTGTGGAGATGGGGTGGGAGGCATGGGCGATGAGACCATCAAGTCTCTTCTCCTTCCGCTCGGCGAATCTGACCAATGCAGGTATGCCACTAGCCTTGGCTCCCTCGAACCACTCGGTCCATCCCTTCCTGGCTTCGTCCCATCCCGGAGATCAAAGAGCCTGGACATCTCTTCCTTCATCGCATGGCACAGGGCAAGATCGGCATGGTCATCAAGTATCCTCCTCAGGGCGGAGGCATCCTCATCCGACAGGCTGTCTTCCCATGCAAGGAGGATCCATCTGGCACGCTTCACTTCTGAGTAAAGACGCTTCTCCTCCTTTATCGCAGCCTTAGGACAGCCGTCTTCCTTCAGTTGCCTTGCCATGGCGCTGTGCTTGCGAGCCTCATCAAGCCTCACGGCTCCAAGAACATCCTTCCCGAACTGCGCCTGCATATGGTATCTGTCATAGACTATCTCCGCCCATGGCATATGCTCGCTCACCAGCGCATTGTATGAGGCATTCATGTCCATAGCCACGGCTTCGACTTCTGAGAGGTAATCCATGTCCATCTCCTGGAAGAAGATGGCGAAGTCGGCCTTCGTCCTTCCTTTCCCTACCCACAGCACATCACCTGTGTCGAGATCCATCACGCAGGTGGCATACCTGTGCCCCTTGTGGATGGCGAACTCATCCATTGCAAGGTGCTTCGGCTTGTATCCTTCCCTCAGGAGCTTGCGCCGCCTGTCCGCTATCGCCTCATCCATGATCTCCTTCTGTATCCGCTTTATCGTATCCCAGTGAACCCCTGTGATCCTCTGGACGGTGGAGATCGGTATGCTGAGGCGCAAGAAAGCGCTTATCCATGAGGCAGCACGCTCCGTTATCCTCGCCTCAGGACACTTGAATGGAATCTCCTCGCAGAAGCTCCTTGCACAGCTCTGGCATCTGTATCGATGGTAGGTTATCTCTATGTCCTGCCTCATCCCGGAATAGAACGGCATG
Organism: uncultured Spirochaetaceae bacterium; assembly: GCA_944392935.1. GTDB lineage: Bacteria > Spirochaetota > Spirochaetia > Sphaerochaetales > Sphaerochaetaceae > Ornithospirochaeta. The sequence continues at coordinate 25,045 of CALXYI010000008.1, read as the reverse complement.
TCCCTGAGCCTCATGCTGCAGCTGCCGCAGATATGAACAAGACCACCACAGTACGGGCATCTCTCTTCCGCTGTGTCCTGTCTGCTTTTCAGATGGAGCACCAGGCGTTTCCCGTCCTCTGCTATTTCGGTACTGATGAATTCATATGGTTGAAGAGATGGGTTGTTTGCTATAACTTGTTCAAAGAGCATGTGTTCGTTCCTTTGTTTTGTGTGGTAACTAAACTTTAGAACTCACATGCTCTTCTTTTCAATCTCTATTCCTCTTCCCTCAACTTTCCGTGAAGAACCAATAATAGAAGTGGATGCTGGAAAGCCCTTTGGGAAGGAAGCCAACCTTGGTTTCACCGTCTCTACCGAAGTCGATGGAATAGCGATTGCAGTGGACCTGCTTCCATATGGGCCGGAGTTTCGGGCCACGATAAGGCTCCTGCTTTCTACATGTGTTTTGAGTCAGAGGGATAGGAGCTTCATGCCTTCTCAGCTCTGGCGCTCCTATCCCGTTTAATGGAGGAAGAACCCTGCAGGCCTGGAGGAACCTGCCAGTCCAGGCTTCATCCCTGCTCATTCCCCGCTTCTGCCGTAGTTCGGCAGCACACGGGCAGAAGGATCATCCACGCGGCAGCCGGGCCAGCTGCTGTTCGGCATCCAGAAACCGGGTATCATCCTGCACTGCCCCGGATAGAAGCTCTCGAAGATCTCACGGTACAGGAGGGATTCCGGGGTGAATGGCCTTCCCTCTTCGGGATACTTCATGTATTCGGCCTCCAGATCCCTGCCTGCATAGAAGCCCTCAGCATATGCTTTCAGATCATCGACCATGCTGTGTCCTACGGCATCGCTGAATGCAGCCTTCTCCCTCCAGAGTATATCCTCAGGGAGCCAGTTCCCGTCTTCGAATGCCCTGCGGAGCAGATACTTGCCGTGCCCCGTATGGTTCATCTTCATCGAGGGGTCAATCGAAAGGACGTATGAGGCGAAATCGAGATCCCCGAACGGAACCCTGGCCTCAAGGCTGTTATCGGCAATGCATCTGTCAGCCCTCAGCACATCGTAAGCATACAGCTCACGGACCCGCTTCTGGCTTTCCTTCTCGAATTCCTCGGGAGTCGGAGCGAAATCGGTGTATTTGTATCCGAAGAGCTCATCCGAGACCTCGCCGGTAAGAAGCACCCTTGCATCCGTATGCTCGTGTATGTACCTGCAGAGGAGATACATACCGATGCTTGCGCGTATGGTCGTTATATCATAGGTCGCCAGTGCGTTTATGACTTCAGGCAGGACGGAGATCACATCCTTCGCAGTCATGGTCACATTGGTATGGACCGAGTGAAGGAACGCGGCAGTGCGTTCAGCATGCTTCGAATCTATCGGATCCTTGTCCATTCCGATGGAGAAGGTGCGGATAGGACCGCAAAGGAGCCTGGAGGCAATCGAGCAGACGAGTGAGCTGTCCAGCCCGCCGGAGAGCAGGAACGCAACCGGTGTATCGGAATCGAGGCGCTTCTCCACGGCCTTGATGAGCTTTTCGCGTATATTCCCGGCAATCTCCTCTTCGCTTCCATAGGTATATCCTTCCACTGCAGAGATATCCCTGTAGCAGATGAACTTGCCTCCCTTGTAATAATGTCCCGGCGGAAACGGTATTGCCTCATGGCAGAATGGCGTAAGAAGGCATGCCTCGCTTGCGAAAGCGATGTTCCCATCCTCATCGTAGCCATAGAACAGAGGCCGGATGCCTATGGGATCGCGTGCCGCGATGAAGCCGCCAGCACCGTCATATATTACAGTGGCATATTCCGCATCCAGGAGCGCGAACATCCCTTCCCTGTGCTTCTCATAGAGGTACAGGACCGTTTCGCAGTCGGAGTCCGAATGGAAAGCATAGCCTTCCATCTCAAGCTGCCTGCGGATATCCCGGAATCCATATATCTCGCCATTCGTGATGCTGTACATGCCCTTGTACCTGAAAGGCTGCATCCCCCTCTCGTCGACACCCATGATCGAGAGACGCTGGAAAGCGAGGAAGAGGCCAGGTTCCGGCGAGATGATCCTCTCTGAGTCAGGGCCTCTCCGCCGGGTCCTCTCCAGGATCGCCCTGATCTGGGAGAGGCCGATTGCCTTTCCCCTGTAAGCGAATACCGTACACATATCGCACCTCAGACTGCAGCGTATAGCTGGCTGTATGATTTCGATCCATCGGCTTCGATGGCAATGAAGCCGCCTTCAAGGCAGCGCCTGGCCGAGATGGAGAAGACAGAGGCGAAGTCAGTGATTATCGGACGGAGGATATCCTCCTTCTCCTCTTCTTCCACATTGCGCTTCACGAGCTTGTCGGAGAGATTCAGGGGAACCTTCCCGGTTCTCAGGTATATCGTTCCTGCATACATCCCATTCCCGCAGAAATAGCCTGTTATATCCTTCCCTTCATACCCAAGCCCAAGGACGATTATGATGCCTCCCGCGAGGTATTCCCCGAGGAAGGAACCGGTCCTTCCGCCTATGACAAGGATGCTCTTCCTCTCTCCATATGCCTTCATATGCACTCCTGCCCTGTATCCGGCATCCCCGAGCACATAGGCACGGCCGCCGCGCATGCCATATGCCAGCGCATCTCCTGCAGATCCATTGACGGCAAGCAGGCCGGCATTCATCGTATCAGCTGCCGCATCCTGGGCATTGCCATCGACAAGCACCGTTCCCCCATCGAGGTAGGAAGCCAGGGCATTGCCAGGCGTCCCCTTGATGCGGAGAACACCTTCCTTCATACCGCAGCCGATATACCGCTCTCCAAGGCATCCGGTCACCGTGATCTCCCCGTCTCCATGCTTCCTTATCCCTTCAAGTCCGCATTCCCTGATATCCAGCGCTTCCATATCACTCTCCTGCATATCCGATTCCAAGTATTCCAAGCTCCTTCTCATTGAGGCCTACCCCCCTGAGCGCCATGCGATTGCCACGCAGGGCTTCGATGCTGTTTATGCCCATTCCACCCATGATCTCCTTGATCTCCCGTGTCCATGCATTCACGAGATTCACGAGACGGGCAGCCCCTTTCCCGGGATCGAGCCTCCGGGTAAGGTCCGGGTCCTGTGTCGCGATTCCCCAGGCGCATCTGCCTGTATGGCATGAAGCGCATATATGGCAGCCTAGCGCGCAGAGAGCTGCCGTGCCGATGGAGACCGCATCCGCGCCCAGCGCGATTGCCTTCACGGCATCCGCGGAATTCCTGATGCCTCCGGAGGCGATGATGCTCACCCTGTCCCTTATCCTTTCCTCCCTCAGCCTCTGATCGACGGAGGCAATGGCCAGCTCGATGGGGATGCCGACATTGTCACGTATGCGGAGAGGAGCTGCGCCCGTCCCTCCCCTGTAGCCGTCGATGGAGATGATATCGGCACCGCTCCGGGCTATGCCGGATGCGATAGGGGCGATATTATGCACTGCGGCGGCTTTCACCATGACAGGCTTGCTGTAGTCCGTCGCCTCCTTTATCGACATCACCAGCTGGGCAAGATCCTCGATCGAGTATATGTCATGATGAGGAGCCGGGCTTATGGCATCCAGGCCTTCAGGCACCATCCTTGTCTTCGAGACATCCCCGATGATCTTCGCTCCTGTCAGATGACCGCCGATACCGGGCTTCGCTCCCTGCCCTATCTTCACCTCGATAGCCGCGGCTGTGTTGAGATATGTTCCATGCACGCCGAAGCGCCCCGAGGCAACCTGCACGATGGTGTTTCCCTTATACGGATAAAGGCTTTCATGGAGACCTCCCTCCCCTGTATTCCAGTAAGTGCCGAGCTCCTCCGCCGCTGCCGCAAGTGCCTTGTGGACATTCAGGCTTATCGCGCCATAGCTCATAGCGGAGAACATTATCGGGGTGCTCAGCTCAAGATGCGGAGGAAGGTTATCCACAAGCCTGCCTTCGCTGCCGCGCAGTATCCTCTCCGGTCTCTGCCCGAGGAATACTGATGTCTCCATCGGCTCCCTCAGCGGATCGATCGAGGGGTTCGTCACCTGGCTGGCATTCAGCAGGATCCTGTCGAAATAGATCGGGACGCTGCTTCCTGGCGCCCCCATTGATGAGAGCAGCACGCCTCCAGTCTCAGCCTGCAGATGTATCTGCTGTATGTCATCCTCGCCGAAGACGGCATTGCGCCTGAACCTGTTGCCGTCTTCCGTTATATAGATCGCACCGACCGGGCAGAAGGAGACGCAGCGCTGGCAGTCCGTGCATTCCTGATGATGGAACACAAGGCCCTTGCCATCTGCCGCCTCAATCGCACCGAAGGAGCATTCCCTTGCGCATCTGAGGCATGAGATGCAGCTCTCATCCTTCATTATCCTGTATCTTCTCCTCATCATCCTGCCTCCCTGCCGAGCGTGACGATCACGGCCTCGCCTCCACGCGGCGCCCAGATCCTGTCCGGATCCTCCTCGATGATCCTTATCGCAGCTTCCTCAGAGCTGAAATAGACGGTGCTCCCCTTCTCTGCCGCGACGAGGCTCCTGAGCTTCAGCCTGTCATTGAGGGCCATCATCCCGCCTCGGAATCCCACGAGTATCGAGAATGGCCCCGTGACGAGGAAGGAGGAGAACATCTTCCTCAGATATGAGAGCCTCGCCCGCTCCTCCTCACCCTTCATGGAGATGGTTGACCAGAAAGGCGCGGCAATGACCTCTGAGCATTCCCTGAGCGTAAGGCCCTGCTTCCTTGTCAGGTAATCGAGCATGTACGCGATGACCTCGGTGTCCGTCAGCAGATTGCATGAATAACCGTACATCTCCACAGCTCTGCGGTTGGCATCATATGAGGAGATCTCCCCGTTATGGGCAACCGTAAGATCAAGAAGCGAGAACGGATGGGCGCCAGCCCACCATCCAGGGGTATTCGTCGGGTAGCGTCCATGGGCTGTCCATGAGTATCCTTCATATTCCTCGATGCGGTAGAAATCAGCGACATCCTCAGGATATCCGACAGCCTTGAACACCCCCATATCCTTTCCGCAGGAGACAACGTATGAGCCCTCTATGGAATCATTTATCCTGATTACGGCCCTCGATGTGTATTCATCCTCATCCAGCTGGCTGTCCTGCAGCATATGCGGAAGAGGCTGCACGAAATACCGCCAGATCAGAGGTGCATCCTGTATCCTCGGAGTCGGTCTCGTCGGTATCTTCGAGAGGTTTATTATGTCGAAGTGGCTATCCAGGAATCTCTCCGTCTCCTCACGGGAGGACTGGGAATCGTAGAATATATGCAGAGCGAAGAAATCCCTGTACTGCGGGTATATCCCATAAGCCGCGAAACCGCCGCCAAGCCCGTTCGACCTGCTGTGCATGACAGCAATGCTCTTCCGTATAGCCTCTCCGGGGATGCGTCTTCCGTCACGGCAGAATATCCCGCTGATAGCGCACCCGGAGCTGATCCTTATCTCGCCTTCCTTCTTCACCCCATAGCCTCCGGAAATGAAAAAAGGACGCACTAAGATCTCTCTTAGAACGTCCTTGTTCCCTGGCGTCTTTTTACGGCATATCAATCATGCTTGTCAATTGCATTCATGGATATAATACGAATAAAAATGCATTGCGATGAATGCAGGCACTTGACTATCCGGCATTGAATTCCCTAATATCCAACTAAGAACAGCAAAGGCGCTGCAGAATACGGTCTGCGGCGCTTTTTCCGTTTATGGAGGATCATCATGGACATAAAGGATATCAGGGAACTGCTTGCGGAGTACGAGATAAAGTTCATCCGCCTTGCCTTCTGCGATATCTCCGGGAGGCAGAAGAACATAGCCATCATGGCAGATGAGCTTGAGCATGCGGTAACTCACGGCGTCTCCTTCGATGCTTCCGCGATAAAAGGATTCCTGAATATAAGCGAATCCGACCTGCTGCTCTTCCCTGACCTCGATACATTCTCGATCCTTCCCTGGAGACCATCGGACAGGGGCGTTGCCAGATTCTACTGCTTCATCACATATCCAGACAGGAGGCCTTTCGAAGGAGATGGCAGGCATCTCCTTTCGGAGATAGAGCGGAAGAGTGGACAGGCAGGATACTCATTCCTGGTGGGGCCGGAATGCGAGTTCTATCTCTTCGGAACGGATGGGGAAGGCTTCCCGACGCTTACGCCGTTCGACGAGGCCGGCTACTTCGATATGGCTCCGCTTGACAGAGGCGAGAATGTCAGGCGCGAGATCTGCTTTGCGCTTGAGAGCATGGGGCTCAAGCCTGAAAGGAGCCATCATGAGCATGGACCTGGGCAGAACGAGATAGACTTCAGATGCTCATCCCCGCTCAAGGCTGCCGACGATCTCATGACATTCAAGACAGCCGTCAAGGCAATCGCGCAGCAGCATGGGCTTTTCGCCTCATTCCTGCCGAAGCCGCTTGAGGATGAGAGCGGAAACGGACTCCATATCAACCTCTCCCTCTATGAGGGCGACACGAACCTCTTCGGGAAGGAAGATGCGAAGGCGATGTCATTCATGGCTGGTATCCTGCGGAGGATGAGGGAGATAACTTCCTTCTCGAATCCCCTTGCCTCCTCATACGAGAGGCTCGGCCGCTTCGAGGCACCTTCGACCGTCTCATGGAGCCATCAGAACAGATCCACGCTTGTCAGGCTGCCATATGCAGAGGGCCACGACTGCCGCATGGAAGTCAGGAGCCCAGATCCTGCTGCCAATCCATACCTCCTTATATCCCTGCTCCTGTCTGCGGGCTTCGAAGGCATCGCGGACAGGCTTGAACCAGAACCGGAGGCAGCAGGGGATATGCTCTCATCACCGCTTTCGGAAAGGCTCCCGCAGAGCCTTTCCGAGGCGGTCGAGGAGTCCCGGAAGAGCGATTTCATCCATAGCGTCATCCCGAGGAGGATAGCCGATGGGTATCTGGACGACAGGGCTTCAGAGGCGGCCGGATACGAGAGCAGCGGAAGGAAGCATGAATATCTGATCAGCAGGTATTTCAGATTCATATAGGGTGGCTTTAATGGAAACGGTGCTTGTGGTTGCAGAGCGTACCAGATGCGATGGGATCAGGAAGCTCCTCCCCCCTGGCGGATACGCATTGATCAGGGCGGAGAGCGAGCGCGAGGCAAGGATGAGGATCCTTGATCTCCAGCTGTCCCTTGCCATCGTCGATGCAATGCTTCCGGGCAACGATCCCAAGGATATCGCGGTATTCGCGGCTTCCCAGGATATCGACACGATCCTGATAGCACCGGAGGAGCTTGCCATGCACATTGCCGCTATGATGCGGCAGTATGGCGTCTATACCGCTGCAGCCAGCAGGGACAGCCTTTCTGCGGTACTGGGCGCAGTCAGCGTCGCCAGGGAAAGGATAAGGAAGGCCGAGGAGAGGAACAGGAAGCTCCTTGCCCGCCTGCAGAACGAGAAGCTGCTGACAGAAGCCAAGTGCCTTCTTGCAGGGAGAAAGGGCATGAGCGAGGCGGAAGCCCACGCATGCATCGAGCGGAAAGCGATGGATTGCCGGATAAGCCTGGCGGATGCCGCGATAGGCATTGTCAGGGAATTATCATAGGAGGAATATCATGAATGTACCAGAGATGTTCGGTTCCATGGTCTTCAATGACCGTGTAATGAGGGAAATGCTTCCAAAGAAGGTATATCAGTCGCTGCAGAACACGATGGTCGAGGGAAAGGCCCTTGATGAGGATGTGGCCGATATCGTGGCAGCAGCGATGAAGGAATGGGCGGTAAGCAAGGGTGCGACCCATTTCACGCACTGGTTCCAGCCGATGACGGGGATAACAGCGGAGAAGCATGACAGCTTCCTGACAGTCGGCAATGATGGCTGCGTCATGATGGATTTCTCCGGAAAGGAACTCACGAAGGGCGAGCCCGATGCATCGAGCTTCCCCTCCGGCGGTCTCAGGGCTACATTCGAGGCCCGGGGCTACACAGCCTGGGATCCGACAAGCTATGCATTCATAAAGGATGATACACTGTGCATCCCCACTGCCTTCTGCTCATATACAGGGCAGATCCTCGACAAGAAGACGCCGCTCCTGAGAAGCATGGATGCGATAAGCAGGGAGGCTGTCAGGATACTTGCCCTCTTCGGCAAGCATGTCAGAAGGGTCAATGCCACCATCGGTGCGGAGCAGGAATACTTCCTGATCGACAAGAACGATTATTCCAGGCGCCTTGATCTCAGGCTCACTGGCCGTACCCTCATCGGAGCGCCTGCCGCGAAGGGACAGGAGATGGAGGATCATTACTTCGGATCGATAAGGCCAAGGGTCAAGGCATTCATGGCGGATCTTGACGAAGAGCTCTGGAAGCTCGGAATCACAGCGAAGACCGAGCACAATGAAGTCGCTCCATGCCAGCATGAGATGGCCCCGATATTCGACAACGCGAACAAGGCAACCGATGCCAACCAGCTGACGATGGAGATGATGAAGAAGGTTGCGGAGCGCCACGGCTTCGCATGCCTTCTGCACGAGAAGCCGTTCGAAGGCATCAACGGATCCGGGAAGCACAACAACTGGGCGCTCAGCACTGATGAAGGCGAAAATCTCCTCGATCCGGGCAAGACCCCGGAGGACAATGCTCAGTTCCTCCTCTTCCTCACTGCCATCATAAAGGCAGTGGATGAGTATCAGGACCTGCTCAGGATCAGCGTCGCAAGCGCAGGAAACGACCACAGGCTTGGAGCGAATGAAGCTCCTCCTGCAATCGTATCGATATTCGTCGGCGATGAGCTCGAGGCTGTCATAGAATCGATCATCGAGGACAAGCCATTCAGGGGAAAGGCCTCCTCTTCCCATATCGATATCGGGACAAGCGTCCTGCCGAAACTCTCGCGCGACAATTCCGACAGGAACAGGACAAGCCCGTTCGCATTCACAGGGAACAAGTTCGAGTTCCGCATGCCAGGATCCTCGTTCAATATCGCATGCACGAATGTCATGCTGAACACCGCGGTCTCTGATGCGCTGAAGGATTTCTGCGATGAGCTCGAGGGGGCCGGGGACTTCAATGCTGCGCTGAACACCCTGATAAAAAGGGAGCTTGAGCAGCACAGGAGGATACTCTTCAACGGAAACGGATACAGCAGGGAATGGGAGGAGGAAGCCGGGAAGAGAGGCCTCCAGAACTACAGGAGGACGCCGGATGCCCTTGTCCATTACTGCGATGAGAAGAATGTCAGGCTCTTCATGAGGCACGGTATATACACCAGGGAGGAGATGGAATCGAGGCTTGAGATATCGCTGGATGAATACAGGAAGGCAATACATATCGAAGCTGTTACGATGATGGAGATGCTCAGGAGGCAGATCATCCCCTCTGCCCTGCGCTTCTCATCATCACTGGCCTCAGCCGTTCAGGCAAAGGAGGCCATAGGATTGACAGCCAATGCGGAAAAGACCCTGTGCGCGAAGGTGGGCCGCCTCTGCGATGAGCTTCTGTCCAGGACCGACGAACTCGGGGAATGCGTCGATGCAAGCCCGGAGGATACAAGGGAAGCAGCTATCCACGCTGCAGACAGGATCATCCCGGCAATGGAAGCGGCAAGGAAGCTGAGCGACAGCCTTGAAACGATCACTGACAGATCATTCTGGCCGATCCCCACATATTCGGAGATCCTCTTCTACGTATGATCAGGGCGTGCAGGCAGCGCTCCTGCCTGCCTCCACACCCCGCGCCGATCATATCTCCATGATGCATATGGCTCTGGAAGGAATATGGCTGCCGGAAAGCAGCGGCATTGGGCAAGGGAAAGGAATACGGCCGGACGAGGGAATCGATAGTGCTCTCCATCACCTGCGGCGATCCGTTCGGAAAGGGGCGTGATGCGTACAGGTTCGGGGTGTCCGGCATGGATGACGGAGAGGAGCCGGATTCTCAGCGACCTCTCTGAGAAGGACATCGGCAGGATGAGGAGCCCGATGATGAGGGCAGCGCTCTACAGGGTGAGGAGGACGAGATGATGCTTCGTGACACATACGGAATGCTCTACAGGATAGAGACTGAGAATCTTGAGAAAGGCAGGGCCAGGGAAAAGAGGCAGATAGCCCTGAAGATGCTCAGGAAGGAAAGCTATGCCATATCCGAAGTCGCAGAGCTTACAGATATCCCGGTTGAGGATGTCGAGAAGATTGCAACGATAATCCGAGACAGGAAATAGCAACAGGAAGTGCCAGCTCATTCATGGGGATATGAACAGGCAAATCAAGAACCAACTATTTCAGGGAATCCTTGTCAGGAATTCGAAGTAAGCTTCAACGTAAGATACCCTGTATATACACCCTCCATGTAATTTGCACCACCTTCCCACATCGGAGGAGACAATATAAGGCGGAATCCTTCTGTACCTTTGGCAGGGCTATTCACAATAACCACCTTATAATCTTCATAGGCTATTTCAGAAGAAATAGAATCCTGCGGAATAGAAGGAATCAAGATATTGCCATTCATAGATTTTATATCATAATTCAATCCATCTTTCCCGTTCTCATGCAAGAGCATGAAGCCCGTGCCTGCTGGATTTACGGCAGTCGAAGAAGTACGGTATAATGTAAGAGTTGAATTTGATTTTATGTTATAGTCTATATAGAATTCCGTCGTTGACGTTAATGCCTCATCAGGAAAAGAGAAGGTGATACCTCTGGAATCTATCTCCTTGTATGAAACATCACCATCACCTGAATCCGGGGATACCGGACTCACAAACCTGAAGTAATCCGGCTGCTCATTTGCAAGCACGATTGAGAATGCCTCAGAAGGAACAACAGGAGCTCCAGAACACAATAGAAGCGTGCCGCAGAAAAGAGAAATAAAGGCTATAGCTGATTTCCTAATAACCACTTGACTCCCCCTTCACCTCAAGCATCACGGCTATAGAACCAACAAAATGCGTATACTGCCCCGCATTCTTATCCACATCCTCGGTACTTATGAATGGAACAATCTGAGCATCCTCTACCCTAGGATATCCAGCTCCGCTCTTTTCTGAATACCAAACATGATAATTCCCATCAGTAGTTATCACATTGGATACGATTGCACCATCATGATCCGTGATTACAGTAGCAGACCATGGAATAGAAGGAACCTCGTCCCCAACCGGATTTGTTGCGATCAGCGGATTGAGCTTCAGTTTCACATCTACGGCATCTGTCGTAAAAATCTGGGCAAATGCATAGAAAGGTTTCTCCAACCCGTAATTCCTGTTCTCTGGATTATATGCAAAGCTCTCCATTCCGGTCTTCTGGGTCACGGTGCTTATATCTGATACTCCGGAATCGGAAAAGCCGACAATGCTCTCAGTATCCGCTGTAAACGCGACCTTTATCTGCTCATCAACAGGCTCGGCCCCTAACGGCATAACAATGGAAATGAAGATAATGCTGCCAATCAGATACTTTACCATCTTCTTCCTCTATTTGATATCAACACTGAAAATAAGATAAGCTCCATAACTACCGGCCACGTCCGTCAGATATGTCTCAATCCGAATCTCCTCACTGTTATAACTATATCGTCCTTTTCCAGAAGTCGGATCAGACGGATCTCCCAATGCAGTCGGATTATGAGAATAAATCGTAATAGCACTTGTAGCAGCTGAAGTCCCTGTATCTATGGAACCTTCATCTGTTTCGATTTTCCAATCCAATGATTGACTACCGTCAGTATCCCCAGCCTTCTGCATTGGCCCAGAAGCTTCCATGAGTATATCGAACACCGCAGAAGAGGCAATATTCCAATAGAAATAAACCTTCCTATCCGTTCCCTGTTTTCCTACGATTCCCTTATATCCTTCCAAAGAACCTGTTGCCGTTTTTTGCTCATAAAGATCAAGCTGGATAGCAGATATATCATTCGGTATATCGGTCTCGAATTCAACAGAGTTCGTCGAAAGTCCGAAAGTATATGAGGCTTCCCCGAGATCAAGCTCCAAATCGAGGGTAACCGGATCCGCTGCTGCAGAATACAGAACAGCAAGGCAGAAAACAGAGATGAACAGAATTCTTCTCATCAATTACCCCCTTTATCCACATATTCAAGCACGATAGCTCCAGAATACACATCATATGCCACTCTATCGCTTTCAGGATCAGTCAGCATTTCATGGAGATTAGGAACATCAATGGTGATGCTTTCCCATTTAGTGCTGATATCTCCATTCGTGAGGATTATATGATTATCATGGCTATCATTTCCGTATTTTCCCTCGGCTCCCCCGGAACTGCCATTGCCAGCGGTAATAGTCCAATGAAGGGATTCCCCTTGCGTTTCTCCGTTCAAGGGAGAATCCAAATAGAGATGAATCTCAAAAGGATCGGTTCCGCTCACATCCCAATAGGCATACAGCTCATCATGTATTACAGAGAATCTCCCTGTACTATCAGTATATAGTTCCAGTACCAAAGGATCATCCGGTGGGATGATGCCCGAATTCGAGCTGGAGAAGAACAGATTGGGCCTGTTCTTCTCAGGTATCACAAAGGATACAGGAACAGGATTCCCTAGGGAAACCTTGCCGGAATCCCCTGGAAGCCTATCGCTCTGGTAATAAGGAGCAGCAGCATTCAGCAATATCGAAATACCCAGGAACGCTGCCAGTAATACGGTTTTCTTTCTCATGCTCTTTTACGTTGTGGATATCGTCGCAGTAATCGTACCTGCATAAACAGCAGGAGAAGCTCCTTCCAATGTAGCAGAAATAGTAAGCTGCTCATTCCCCCATTTTTCCTGAAGTACACAAGAGGCATTTGCAACAGTGACTACGTCTTTAGTACCGTCAGTAGTATTAGAACCAGTCACAGTAGCCTTAACCCCAGCCGCGGCTGCAGCCAGATCATTATCAGAATCACCATGCTTCGTTGATGTAACAGACCAATCGAGGTACTTGCTTGAAGTTGTATCATCATCCATTGCAGAAAGAGCAAGGCTTACTTTTACAGGCTGACTTACGTATGAATACCAGGATAGATAGAGACCGTCATCCTTTGTGGCTGTCTTCTTATCATCAGAAGCAGTAAGTGTAATATCTCCTGAATACGATGAAGCAGAAGTAAATGCCGTACCACTATCAATAGGGTTAGAAGTGAACAGGATCTTAAAGCTCTCAATACCCTCTGCCGTCAAATCGAATTTGACATTCTTCGCACCTGTACTCACAGAACCAATTGCGAAAACCATTCCCATCGTTGCAATGAGAACCATAACCATCACGATTGCTCTTCTCATATTTCCCTCCAAAAGCAATTCATTATTCAGACATAAGCGCTATGCTTATATCAGCTACATAATCCCCAGGCAGAAGATCTCTCCCGCCTTCCCAATTCAGGACAAGGTCAAGGACCCGTCCTCCCCTAATCGGCCCAGAAGGCCTTATTATCAAAGCAGCTGAATCCTCTTCCTCGGATAAGGAGACAGTGGCCAGGACACCCTCAGTCAACTCCGGCATGCTGAAAACAGGAGTTATCGGGATAATGTACGTTCCGAACCCCTCTGTTGCAAGCCGGAACCCATCCCCTACATCCGTATAGACATCAACAGCATAAGGTTCTGCAAGATTGCCATAATACAGCAATGAAATCTCCATGGATCCGGTATCGCCCCAGAGTATTCCTGCATCTATGTCGGGCTCTGTAATAAGCTCCAATTCTCCTTCCTCATTCGCCATCGCGAAATAAAGTCTGTCGAGGTGTATTGCCTCAGGGAACACTATTCCGAAATCCTCAGGAACCGTTGTAACAACATCAAGGTCATCGGCAGATGCTATTTCAAGGACAATGAACGTAAGGAATAGCAGAATGAAAGCTCTTTTCATGTCGTGCCTCCCGTTATTCCGGAAATCACATGGACATAGACATTCTCCTTATACAGCCCCGATTTCATCGTATATCCTCCATAATCAATCATGATAGATAGATTACCTTCATAAGCTGCATAAAAAGGATACCTGCTTGCGGAATGAGTGAAATCAGCATCATATGAAACCTTCGGTTTTATTGATTTCGTAAGGAGTGTACCGGTTACATAATCACGTCCATCGAAGGATACATCTTCAATTCCATCGATTTCACTCCTTGCTATTATCGTGAAAGGCACACTGTTGTAATCATTGACTGTATCCCCTGCCTTATAATCCATATGCATCAGCCTGAAGCCATCAGGCTCCCGCAGGAATGGATCAGGAGAAGCTGAAATGAAGAGCCTAAGGGATTCAAGGTCCTGATCATAAGATGATTCTGCAGCAGCCATCTTTGTCTGAGTGTATCTGAGAGTCCCGATTTCCAGTTCCTTATTCGAATCCCTCTGTATATCAAGAGCCGAAGAACGTGCATTTGTATCAATCTGAAGAGAGGCAGTCTCAGTTACGATATCATCCCCATAAGGGCGGAAGTACCCACTGAACGGAACGGAAAGTATCCGCTCCCCTCCAATTCCCTTGTTTGTTCCCCATCGCATCGTGACAGTAACGAATGAGACATAGTCATCAACCCTGCCAAGGATTATCTGCTCGCCACTTGGAAGAGTAAGCAGACCTGAAGGTGCAACTTCCCTGACAGGAAGCCCTATCACAAGATCGAACCAGATCTTATTCGCGCTCGCAGTTTCGCTTGCAGATACATCACGCTGATTATCCTTGTTCGTATCACCGAATACCAGACGGATTTCGCTTGTAAGATTCCCATCGATCTTCTTGCTGTCTATAAGGGTCTCAGAACCTCCTGCTTGGAATTTACCGACAGCCGTAAAGGTATATGGTCTTCTATAAGAAGAATTCGATACACTTGCCAACTCAAACCCCGAATCCGAATTTATGCGGATATCGATATAGAACCCATCATTGGCGATATCATAAGGGATATCATATATCGCCCCCATCAGCACAATGCTGTTGTTACTGTACGTACCATCGCCTTGCTGCGGAGTCGAAGCGACCCAGCCGTTGCTTCCTTTGCCTGTATCGATATCTTCATTATATTGAGTGTTTCCTACATTGATGCCATAGGCACCATCCAGCGGTGCCAGCGAATTCTTGAGATTCGCCACCTGAGACATATCATAAGCAAGAACAGCAGAGGCGGATAACACAAGAATGGATATCATAAGCATCAGTCTCTTCATCACATAGCCTCCAGACGCACAGTAACATCACCTTTATACAGACCAACAGGAACACTGGTCGGATCATTATGGATCTTGCTTGTTGTTTCAGAATCAAACATGAAGGAAATCATCCCGTTATTCACGCTAATGAATGTTTTATACTCCGACTCAGGAAACCTGTTCCCTCCGCTGAATAGATCAGCATACTGTTCTGCGCCACCTGAATCGATTGAGAATCCAATATCCCTGTCACTATATACAGCCTCATTGGAAGTATTTATATAAGATACCTGATAATCAAAATTAAGCTTGTATCCAAGCTCTGGAGGATTCGCTGCAGTTTCTCCTGTAGGACCGGGGCTCCATTTGAGGTTATCAGCCTTGACATATATCCGGCAGTTGGTATTGGCAATGATATCGATATAGGCAATAGTCCGCCCCCTTCCTCCTGCATTGAACTTCACTATATCGTCTTCTATATTGAAAGGCATACCTTCAAGGAAGGAAGACCCTTGGGCTGGTATCTCCGTAATATAAACCTCCATGACCTCGCCGAATCCAGCCTGAACAGTAAATGATTCAGTCCTGACAGACTTAGCATCTCCGAATAAGGAAGCGATCGATAATATGAAGACAAAAACAAGACCAAGTTTTTTCATTTCTATTTCTCTCTCCCTCCATCAGCTGATCTGCGTGAAAGTAACCACCACAGTCGCGCTGTATTCACCTACGGAGCTGTTCTCATAACTTGCTTCATCTATGGTCATAGCGACAGCAGTACGGACAATCCACATAGGAGTTATCTGCCTTTGCCCCTGGTTTAACACCCAATCAGGTTGCCACATTGTTCCATTCGGATTCGAAACAAAGTATCCACGATCAGAAACTTCATTTTGATTGTATACATACCATCCAAGCTGCAATTGCTGGCCATTTTCCGATTCTGAAATGCTTCCGGTAAAATCAGAGGCAGGCTTTATTGATAATGGTGTGAACTTCCTTACCCCTTCTTTATAGGGAATCTGATCATATGGTCTGATGAAAGAATCAGCAGATGTAATACCATAGCTATTTCCATTCTCTGTTATGGAATTCAAAGAATTGGAGAAATTGCCTCTGGCATTGCTCATCGTATAGGAAGTGTCGATTATCTCCGAACCACCGACCTTCGTAAGTTTTCCGAAGCTGATATCAATTTCATAATGCCCTGTCTGATTACCCATTGCTACGACATGGAATGCCATAGTATCCCTATTGAATGTAGCTTCGCGTTTCCTATCAGTACTTCCGAATAAATTTTTCACTTTATCAGTAACATCTATTTCAGGTATATTGCTTCCAGATGGAGCTGATGGTTCCAGAAAGCTTCCATATACCGAATCCACGACATAAAGTGCGAATTCTGGACTCGAAGTGCTGGATTCTCCAATTTTATATGCGGAAATCTCGAATGTATCCTGTTTTGCAGCTATCAAGGATGACACAATCAATGCGAAGAGCAGGATTGATGTGAGCATTCTCCTTCTCATACAGCCTCCTCCGGATAGATCATGCTGAAGAACCCATCTTCATCAAGGTTTCCTGTATATTCCATTTCATTTACCATCGAATATGCGTCTCCGAAGCTGGTGTCATGCACAGACTCCGTGGATTCGAAGATCTGGACGCGGCTGTAATCCCCTGTATCCTCGATAGTGAACATGAAGAGGATCCATTCACGTCCGAAGGGGACATCGAAGGCATACATGCCAGGCTCGAAGCCCGTGACGGTGAAGCGTCCGTCGCTGTCGGTGAAGAGATAGTCATCGGTCGCTTCGAGATTGCCATCGGCCACTTCATAGACAGGGGATGCGCCATTGAGCCATGGAGTGCCGTCAGGCAGGATCACTTCCCCGCTTGCAGCGAAGACATTGTCTCCATGGAGGCGGAGGACATAGCCTGTGCGTGACGAATAAGGCATGCTCAGCGAATACGATGCAGTGCCTCCGAACACATTCTCGCCGGAGCTGAATATGCCGACGTTCGTCGCGTTCGATACCGATACGCCCGTATACATTCCCGTTCCGAAGAGAGACGGGATGGCCCGCGTCGACGAGCTTCCTGCGCTTCCGACGAAGAGATCATTGCCCTTCAGCGAGCCGTACTGCCTTATCAGCAGGTAGTTCGAGGGGACGCTGGATGCCATGGTGAATATGCCGTCGGCGAATATCGTTGATGTCGATACTGTCGCCGATCCCCTTATGTTCCTGAATGATGACTCTGCTGCGAAATCGAAGTTCACGTCGAAGAGATCTCCGTAGTATGAGTATCCTGCCTCAGCTCCGATATGATCAGGATCTGTGTAGCTCCTGGAATTCACATCGGCCCTGAAGTAGTGCTTATTGCTGCGCGCGTACATCGAGACCTCTGCCTCATCGAATCCTGCGGTCGCCGATACCGAGCCTGCTCCGAACCTGTAGGTCGCGGAGATGCGGCCTGAGATATCGGGCCTGCCATAGGCGGAATCGCTTATGCCGATCGAGCCGGATATGGAGAAATTCGATGCGATATACAGTCCGAATGATCCTGACACCGACCATGAGAAGCCATGAGGATTGTTCAGGGGTATCGTGCCATAGGCGGAGAGGCCCCAGCTGAAGAAGCCGAACCTGCCGGACATGCTGAGATTGAGCGAAAGAGGATTGTACCTGTCGAACTTCCACTCATCCGGGGCTATGTAGGATGCTCCGAACGTCACGCTGCTTATTGCATTCCAGTCCGTTGATACCTGATGCCCGATGGAGGCATTGAAGGATGGCAGCGTGAGGTTGCCGTATATATCGGATGTCTCGCGGAGATTGAGGCTGTATCTCGTCGTTCCGAGCACGTTGACATGCGTGAACTCAAGCGCAAGCGCTCCGTTGGGCCTGAATGAGGCCTCATCGGAAGGGAGGTTCTGCACCGAGAGCGAGGCATTCATCCCCAGCGATTCCATAAGCCCTGCCTCTATCTCGGAGCTGAGCGTGATGTTCCTGGCATCATAGCGGAGCGTGTAGTCTCCGAATGGGATATACACCTCTCCAGGGGCATTGCGCCTTGTGCCTGAATAGAGCCGTTCACGTCCTGTCGCAAGCGATACATTGAAGTATGCTTCTCCCGGAGCGAGAAGGGATGATGAATACATGACATCCATCTCAGTCTCCGTCACCTCGGAGCCATCGAGCGGCGTCACGACGATCCTTATGCGGTTCGCGCCTGAATAGAGCACGAAGTCACGGAGCCTGTAGACGCCTGGTGCAAGCGTGCGGCGGAATATCTCGCGCCCTTCATTGAATATCTGCACATCGGAGCGCTTCTCGACCACGAGCATCTGCTCTATATAGCTGCGGCTGTTCCTGGCCTCAGGAGAGCCATAGTAGGGATCGGTCTCGAACCTTATACCCACCGCACGGCCTGCAGGTGAGAGCAGCGATGTCGATATATTGCCCCAGCTGAGGCGCGCCATGATATCCTCGAAGTCTATGTAGAAGCGATAGCGGCTCACATCCGCGGTGAAGCTGCCGAGGGTGAAGTCGAAGTAGTAGTCAAGCTCGAGATTGAGGTCGTACAGCCTGATCTCATTATCTGCGGTGAAGTAGAACGATAGCTCGTCGCGGATATCGCGTCCAACGAACTCATTCACCCTCGCAGTGAGCGAATAGTCACTCGTTATCGTGAACGCCGCAGGCTCCAGGATGGTAGCGCCGGCAAGCGGCCTTGATGCTCCGGAACGCGATGTCCCCCTCAGCGATAGTATCTGCACAGGCATGTCGGAAAGAGAGAACCGCATGTCTATCTCATAGGCTACGCTGTCGAATGAGCATTCGATGCTCTGGGAACGGATGTAATCGAGGGATATGAAGCTCTCCCCCGTGTGGAAGAGCCTGGCAATGACATCCTCGGTGACTGTTCCGGAAAGATAGCCTTCAAGCTCACCGGCGGCAAGATACGGCATGCCTCCCCTCATGGAGACTGTTATCGTACCTGTATAGATCTCGTTGATATAGAGATCCATGTAGTACTCGCCATCTGCAAGCTCAAGGCTGTCCTCGCCTTCTATGTAGAAGCTCTCCCAGAATGCAGCTTCCTCGGGAGAAAGTCCTGCAAAAAGACCGTCTGCCACCTCTTCCTGCACTGCCGCATCCTCTGCAGGAAGATCCTCAGCTGCAGCAGCCACTGGCTCCTCTGCTGCCAAGGCTGTCTCAGCGGAGATCATCTCCGTTCCCTCTTCCGGCATCCCGGGGGAAACGGACTCCTTCGCTTCCATTGCCGCTTCCGCTGCAGGGGATACCGGCTCCTCGACAGCTTCAGGGCTCACTGGAAGAGCAGGCTCCTCCGCAGTTCCCGGTACTGCAGGAAGCCCTGATAAAGCCTCTTCTTCCATTGCGGCAGCTGGCGTTCCTGCTGCCTCAGGCCCAGACGTCTGGCTGCTTTCCACGCCCTCCTCTTCCTCATCATCTGCTATAATGGCAGGAGAGCGATGATATATGCCTTCTGCAGTCCCAGCCTCATTCTTCTGGGAGGTCTGGATATCAGCAGGAACTGCAGAGGGATCGCTGATCGCAAGTCCGGAGATTGTATTGAAGAGCACAGGTGCTGAAGGAACGCGAGGTTCCTGCTGCGGCATCTCCTGCCCGTCCGATGATGAAGGAGCACTGCCTTCTTCCACCGGCGGGGGATATTCATCTGCCGCTCCGGAGGCCGCTGGAGGAACCGTAACCTCCTCAGCAGCAGCTTCCGCTTCTGCCGCGCTTCCCGATGAAGCTTCCTCATCTTCCGGCCTGTCCACCAGCTCCCCTCCGCTGCTGAAGAGCATGTAGGTTATCGCAGAGAGGATGAGTATGAGGATGCAGAGCGTGAAGACAAGAAGAACCGTTCTCCTTGTATCAGCAGGACTGCCTGCGATGAGGGCATTCATCAGTACCGCTGATATAAGGAGAATGGCGTAGCCTATAGCAATCGATCCTCCCATCCCCAGGCTTCCATGGAAGCGGACCAGGGCTGCGGAGAGGATGATATCCAGCATGGCGCAGATGGCGATGACAATACCGCGGGAATCACCCCGCTTATTACCTCTGTACTGCATAGTACCTCAGCTCTTCACCTGTTTCTTTCAGACCGAATAGCTGAAATCATAGCTGACAGCGGCGGTTATCGTCCCGGCATCTGCCAGTGCCGCAGGCCTTGCGATTATCGTCCTCAGGCGCGAATCGGTGAGGAGGTTCTGTCCCGAAAGGGGCGCAAGCTCCTCCTCTGTAAGCGTGTACTCAGCCCCGTTATCGCCAGTGAGCACGATCTGTATGGAATTGAGCATCTGATGGACGCTTCCCGTGTTCTCAAGGATTATCTCAAGCTGTCCGTCATCGGTCACGGAGACAGATGGCGAAACGCTCTCGACAATGCGCGACGGCTTGACATATGCGCTTGTCGAATAGACGAAGAGGAATGAGATCATCTGGCCCGACTCCCCTTCCTGCGCACCGCGCGGCATGGCGATCTGCTCCGAGATTATCCTGAACGAGAGCTCCCGCGTAACTGTCTGCGGCCCACGGTACTGGACACGCACGAGCTGCGTTGAATCCGGGCGGATTATCATCCTGGACGGCTGGATGGAGAAATATGCAGAACCATCCTGATTGGCCTCATTGCCATCGATATCGATGATCCTCTGCTCTGCCCTGACCTCGATTGCGATCGGGGAATCCGAATCATTGACGATTGTGTAGACCTTGGCGCTTCCAGCCCCTGTCGGATCGTATGTGACATTCAGCGGTGACAGCTGATAAGCCATCAGCGTGAACGGAATGAGAAGAAGCAGCAGTACTGCAGCGAACCTCTTCATAGCCATGCCCCTCCCTTCTGGTGAACCTCACCAAAGACATGTTCCATTTCATATAAGGCGGACTATAAGTGCTACCCCCCCCCCCAGCTACATATCTGCATAGCCTGCAAGTAATTACACCCCGTCTTGCAATATTGGCCACATGCATCAAGCGGCAGAGCGCACAAAAAGGGAGAAAGGATAATGCTGTCCGCACTTACCAGTTTCCATTCAGGATATGGACCCTTATGCAACAATGCTTTCGCTGCTGACATTATATGATGGGTCCCCATAAGCCGCAATGATTTGATTCAGCTTTTTGGCTTATTTTGGGCATCTTTTCCAATGCAGCAGGGCAGCATCGGTCCGCATCCGATATATTGATAAAGACCATCACGGACGCAGCAGGTCCGTTCCGGAGATGTATTTATCACAGGTCAATGATGAACTGAACCCATTTACGGCGAATCGTGATTCTCATGCGATGAATCCGACCATCCAAGAGGAAGGGTGAAGCGTGCGATGAACATATCCCCGATATGCCGGCATTGCAGCATGCCATCGTATCGGGAAAGGATGGCATGAAGGCTTTCGAATCCCGCACAGCTGCCTTCCGGCACCTCTGCATCATGCTGATGGACCTCCGCAATCCTGTTCCTTATCTCGAAGAAAAGAAGCCGGCCATTCGTCCTGGCGTTTATGGCTATGAACGGATCATCGGAAGCGGCAGAAGATGCGAACGCATGCTCTATCAGTCCATCAAGGAGGCTGCCAAGCTCAGTGGAAGAGAGCGGCAGGACCTCGGGTATATCCGCACGGATGCTCAGGGCGGCTCCGGATGATGAGCAGCGGCGTGCGACGATGCGGAAATATGCATTGGCGATCCTGTTCCTGCACCATTCACGCCTGGTGTGTCCTGTTATCTCCGCGCTGTATTCATTGAGATACTGCCTCGCCTCCTCGACATTCCCCGTATTGAGGTATTCGAGGATAAGCCTGTTGTGATGGCGCATATCATGCCTGAACTGCCTTGCGCTCTCCAGGAATTCCCTCTCAGCCTCAAGCTCATTCTCGAGAAGGGTCTGCTGCGCATGCTGCGATGCGGCATCGTTCCGCTCATTCAGGAGGCTTATCGTCTGGAGGACTATGGCGAACGCGGAAACGGCAAGGATGGACATTATCGCGAAAACAGAGAAGCTGAGGACGAAATCGTATGTGAATACGAACAGCAGGAGCATTATCATGGAGGAATATGAGAAGAAGGATATGACGGCGAATGCGACAAGTATCCCCCATCCCCGCCTTATGCCGTCCAGCGATTCATTCATCGCGGCCCCTGCCCCCAGGGAAAGGATTAGCATATACAGGATCGACATCCCTGTGAGCGTCAGCGTCATCACACCTTCGCTGCTGATCGATGGGATCAGTCCGGATATCGAGAGGCAATGGGCAAGCTCCGCAGCGAACATATAGTAGATGCAGTATGTCACGAAGATGAAGATGCCCTTCTGCACAGGCCCCTCCGATACATAGATGAAGGAAAGTCCATATGCGAGGAATGCCACTATGAGTATAATGCCTCCGGAAGCTATGCTGAATCCTCCCGCCATGCTTAGCACCACATACGAGAACACCTCAAGGAATATGAATACAGCGATCCTCACCGCGCCCGGATGCCTCACATCCGGACGTGGCTCGCTCATCATGGGAAGCGTCAGGAAATGGCTCAGGAAGATGAGCGTCACCCTGGTCATATCCCACAGCATCCCGAACCTCCTGGGCGTCCTGTCCTCTCCATACTGCATCTCCTCCCTACAGGATTGATTGCCCCTTCCCTGTGATGCGCACCCTGAAGGCGGGAATCCGCCTCCTGCAGCGCATGTCAGAGCGGAAGTATTATCCGCGTTATGAAGCAATCCCCGTCATGGCTGCATTCCAGCATGCCACCATACCTTCCAAGGACCGAGGACACGCTCCTCAGCCCTATCCCTCCATGCTTCTTGCGTGTCCTCGGAAGCAGTCCATCCCAGAGGACCGGCCCCGAAACGCTGTTCCGCATCTCCACGAAGAGCAATCCATCGTGCTTCCGTACCGTGAAATCAATGAATGGATCAGAGACCCTTGCACAGGCTTCCTCGGCATTCTCGAATATATTGCCGAAGACCGTAACTGCCTCCGGCGCGGACAGGGGGATGTCCTCCGGTACATCCGCGCAGATGCCAAGCCGTATGCCTGCTGCCGCGCATCTGCGCGAAGCAAGCCCCAGGATCGCATTGACGGCCCTGTTGGCGCAGAATACCGGGATAGACAGCTCATCGAGCCTGGTCTCATAATCGCCCAGATAGGCCTTGGCGCCTTCCACATCGCCTTCATCGAGGAATTCCGCAAGGCGGCGGTTATGCCGGAGCATATCGCCCTGCTGCCTCATCGTCCCTTCAACGAATCCCCGATCGGACTCAAGCTCGCTTTCCATCAGCTTCTTCTGCGCACCCTGCCTGTTCGTCGCATTGCGGCTGTTCATCAGCCTTATCAGCTGGATTATGACAGCGAATGTGGAAGAGACGATGAATGCGAGGATGATGAGCAGGAAGAGCTTGATGCGCGGATTGTGGATGATGAAGACGGAGGCTAGCACCATCAGCGACACAGTGATGCACGATATCCCGGCGAACAGCGTGAGCTTGCCCCACCCTGAATCTATGCCCCGTGTCGCCTCCGCGAAGACCGTCCTCAGCCTGAAGGCCAGGATGGTTATGAACAGAACGGAGATCGCTGTCCTTATGGCAACAACCGCAGATACGCTGCCGGAGAAGAAGACATCGCTGATAAGCTGCGAGAGGCATACGGCGAGCATGAAATAGGTGGCATAGGCCATGAACAGGAAGAGATTCTTCATCGCCGGACCGGTGGAGACCAACGAGAATGCGGTGCAGTATGCGATGATGAGCATGATGATATACAGCGATGATGTAACGATGGTCATCCCGAAGGGAATGAACATGATAGCCCCGATTGCCTCAAGGATGATCTGCACGATGATCCAGAACAGAAGAGGATGGCGCACACCAGGCCTGGGCTCCGTCAGAAGATACATAACAGCTGTATGGCAGATAAGCACCAGCGTAGTGCGCAGCATAGCAGGGAATGGAGTCATTGCGCTGCCTCTTCAGTGCTTCTGAATGACCATTCGAAGAACTTCTCCCTGAGGCGGCGGAAATCCCCGCGCTTGATGAGTATCGAATCGCCATTACGGAGCACCAGCCTGTCAGATGCTATCGTCCTGATGGCATCCAGATTCACGACATAGCCCCTGTATGGCTGCAGGAACTGCCCGGGGCAGAGGGCCTCCAGTTCCTCGAGCATCTTCGAAAGGGTCTTCCTTGTCTCCTCATATACAGCTGCAGCGGTATGGACTATACGGCGGTATGCAACGCTCTCCACATACAGGATATCGTCTGCTTCGATGGCCTGCACGACACCATTCTCAAGCTGCAGGAGCAGCTTGCGCGGCTCGTGGCGGAGGAACGGCGCCATGGCCCTGTCCATGGCTTCATCGAACTGATTCTGCGTGAATGGCTTGAGCACGTAATGGGCAGCTTTGAGCGAGAATGCCTCTACCGCGAAGTCATCGGATACGGACAGGAAGATTATCTCGGTCCTGTCATGCCTGCTCCTGATCTCCCGTGCGAGATCCGTCCCGAGGAAACCCGGCATGCACACATCGAGAAGCACGATATCCCAGCCTCCTTCCTTGCGGAGGCTCTGCATGAACTCCTCCGGATCGGAATAATCGGTGATTTCGGCCTCCCCTGCATCGTGGCGTGCAAGATAATCCACGACTGCATCATGTACTTTCTCAAGATGTACATTCTGATCATCGCAGATCGCAATACGCACCACGTTCCTCCCGGCTGCCCTTTCTCTATGATTCTATGACGGGAGCACGATGCCGTAAATAGAAACAGACGCCAGGGTGAAGTGACCCCTTAAAGTTGGACACCTATCAGGAAGTCATCTTAAAGGCAAGTTTCCTGTATTGTAAAGGTGCCATTCCTTTCAGTTTCACCTGTATTCTCCTTTCGTTATACCAGCTTATGTAG
>CALXYI010000007.1 GCA_944392935.1 uncultured Spirochaetaceae bacterium | reverse complement strand
AGGCAACCTATTTCTCAACCTACGTTGAAAGCGGCGTGAGAAGAGTAAGCCTTGCCGAAAAGCTGAGGAAGATACCCCTCTCCTACTTCGGCAAGAAGGATCTTTCGGATATAACAAGCACGATCATGGCAGATGCCGCGACGCTTGAGACTGGACTCTCCCACTGGGTTCCCGAGCTTATAGGAGCGGTAATCTCTACAACGATCGCAGCACTCTCGATCATGTCCTTCGACTGGAGGAAGGGACTTGCCGCCCCCTGGCCGAATCCTGTCGCCATCCTGATAGTCATCCTCTCAAGAAACGTGCAGTACAGGCTCTCAAGACGCTCAATGGACGCGAAGATGGAAGTGGCCGACGGAATCCAGGAATGCATAGAGACAATAAGGGATCTCAAGAGCTGCAATGCCGAGCAGCAGTATCTCAAGGGGCTTTTCAGGAAGATAGACAAAGTGGAGAAGAGAGCAATAATCTCTGAAGTCGGTACTGCAGTATTCGTCGTCTCCGCTTCCTTCATCCTGAAGATAGGAATCGGAACTGTAGCACTGGCTGGATCTATCCTGCTTGCATCAGATGAGATCGATGTGCTGACGTTCTTCATGTACCTTCTGATTGCTTCCCGCCTTTATGATCCTCTTCAGAGTTCCTTGCAGAACCTCGCGGCAGTCATCTCCCTCAGGACGAATGTCGAGAGGATGGATGAGATTCTCTTCCATCCCCTTCAGGAAGGCAAGCCTGAGCTTACGAACAACGGCTATGATATCTCCTTCGAGGATGTGCGTTTCGGTTATGGTAATGGCGAGGAAGTCCTGTCTGATGTGACATTCACGGCAAGACAGGGAGAGGTGACGGCGCTTGTAGGGCCATCAGGCGGTGGCAAGACGACAGTCTCAAGGCTTGCAGCCCGCTTCTGGGATCCCGATTCAGGCAGGATCACGGTCGGAGGCATGGAGGTCTCAAAGACGGATCCGGAGGCTCTGTTATCACTCTATTCAATCGTATTCCAGGATGTGACGCTCTTTGACAACACCATCATGGAGAACATCAGGATAGGACGACGCGATGCGACAGATGAGGAAGTAATTGAAGCCGGGAAGATGGCACAGTGCCTTCCGTTTGTTGAGAAGCTTGCTGACGGATGGAACACGATAATCGGTGAGAACGGTTGCGAGCTTTCAGGCGGAGAGAGGCAACGTATTTCTATTGCGCGTGCATTCCTCAAGGACTCTCCTATAATACTCCTTGATGAGGCAACCGCATCACTGGATGCCGAAAACGAAACCGAGATACAGAAAGCACTCTCGAAGCTGATCAGGAACAAGACGGTTCTTGTCATCGCCCACCGGATGCGGACAGTCGAGAATGCAGACAAGATCGTCGTCCTATCCGGCGGCCATGTTGCAGAGGAAGGGAGTCCTGAAGAACTGCTGAAACGTAACGGAATCTTCTCGCATATGGTTGCCTTGCAGAAAGAAAGCAGCGAGTGGAAGATCTGAGCATCCAGTCACATCGGGAGCAATCTGACGTTCTGGATTGCTCCCATCCTTGTCCTCACTGAAAAGCCTCTGGAACTTCCTTGAGGATCTGATCTTCACTCTGGAACTGGGTATCGGATGACAGAGCAGATGCATCATGCAGCCGCCTGGCATGAAAAGGCGGATAAACCTCCTCTTGAAGAGGTCTGCCGGAATCTTCTCCAACATTGCTTCTGGTGATAGTATCATGGAATGCAGGAAAGAGAGACACTCGCATCACGGCTGGGCTTCATACTGCTGTCAGCCGGCTGCGCTATAGGACTGGGGAATGTCTGGCGTTTCCCCTATATAACGGGACAGTATGGAGGCGCGGCCTTCGTTCTCATATACCTGGCATTCCTCGTGATGGTAGGGCTGCCTGTGCTGATCATGGAGTTCTCTATAGGACGTGCATCGAGGAAGAACATACACCTTGCGCTGCGGACACTGGAACCCGAAGGGAAGAAGTGGCACTGGTACGGTCCTGTCGCGATAGCCGCGAACTACATCCTCATGGCCTACTACACGGTGGTGACAGGATGGCTGCTGTACTATTTCGCCTCCTCACTAGGAGGAAAGCTTGAGGGGATGACCGCGGATACCTCCCCTGTCTTCTTCTCCGCCCTCCGCGCCAATGCCGGAGTGCAGTTCTTCTGGACTGCCCTGGCGATAGCGATAGGATTCCTCATCTGCTCAGGAGGCCTCAGGGGAAGCATCGAGAAGGCATCGAAGCTGATGATGGGGGCGCTGATGATCCTCATCGTCATCCTCGCCGTGAATTCGATGCTCATACCCGGCTCCTCGGAAGGGCTTGCATTCTACCTCGTGCCCGATATAGGGAGGCTCAGGGAAGCCGGTATATGGGAGGCGGTGTTCGCCGCGATGAGCCAGGCATTCTTCACGCTCGGGCTCGGCATCGGATCTATGGAGATATTCGGCTCATACATCGGGCGCGAGCAGTCGCTCACAGGTGAATCGGTGCGCGTCATATCCCTCGATACATTCGTCGCCCTCTTCTCCGGACTCATCATATTCCCAGCGTGCTTCGCATATGGTGTGCAGCCAGGGGCTGGACCGGGGCTGCTTTTCGAGACGCTCCCGAACATCTTCTCACGCATGGCAGGAGGAAGGATCTGGGGAAGCCTCTTCTTCCTCTTCATGGCCTTTGCCGCGATGACCACGCTGGTTGCCGTCTTCGAGAACATAATATCATTCTGGATGGACAACAGAGGATGGACACGCAAGAGGGCTGCGGCAGTGAGCTTCATCCTTGTGCTGCTCTCCTCGCTGCCATGCATACTCGGCTACAGCGTGTTCACATCATTCATGCCGCTTGGTGAAGGCACGAGCGTCCTCGACGCAGAGGATTTCATAATATCAAGCACGATCACGCCCATCGGATCGCTGCTGATCGTCCTTTTCTGCACCCATCGCTCCGGCTGGGGATGGAAGGGCTTCACGGAGGAAGCGGATGCAGGAAGCGGGCTCAGGTTCCCCAAGGCACTGAGGATATACGTGAAATGGATACTGCCCCAGATGATTGCCGCGATATTCCTAAAAGGCTACTGGGATATATTCTCGAAGCTTTGACAATACACTGATTTAGCTAACTAGTTTTATTTCTACTAGAAAATTTTCTAGTAGATTCTCATATCAAATGAGAAAAGCAATATAAACAGCAAATGACAATCTTCGAAATTCCGAGAAATGATTATTTGCTATCCAGAAATAACATAGCTAACAAACATTACTGGCATTTCGCTCGCAATTTTGCGGGTTTATCACTTACAGAAATAACATAGCTAACAAACAGTAAACAATGGTACGAGGTTTCGGCTGCAGTTTATCACTTACAGAAATAACATAGCTAACAAACGAACAATTACACCGGCTTCTCTTCGGTAGTGTTTATCACTTACAGAAATAACATAGCTAACAAACTTCGGTGATGGTGATAAACCAGTTGATTCGGTTTATCACTTACAGAAATAACATAGCTAACAAACGACAACCTGTGCCAGCCGCGCCGCCGCATAGTTTATCACTTACAGAAATAACATAGCTAACAAACAGGTCCTTGTTTGATTATTCTGAGCGTAAGGTTTATCACTTACAGAAATAACATAGCTAACAAACATTGCGGTAGTTGTCCCAATGGAGCCCTGAGTTTATCACTTACAGAAATAACATAGCTAACAAACGCAAGTGCTGTTGCTTGTGCTCCATTGATGGTTTATCACTTACAGAAATAACATAGCTAACAAACATATGTGAATGAATATGATGCGTTCCTTTGGTTTATCACTTACAGAAATAACATAGCTAACAAACGCATAGATGGTGCCACTGTCAAGGATTCTGGGTTTATCACTTACAGAAATAACATAGCTAACAAACAACGTATGGGTTCAGCTCGGTTCTGCGATAGTTTATCACTTACAGAAATAACATAGCTAACAAACGGATCCTGTCGCCATATGTCGATATCCAGAGTTTATCACTTACAGAAATAACATAGCTAACAAACGATTAGTATCATTCTAACCATCGAGCTAACGTTTATCACTTACAGAAATAACATAGCTAACAAACTTCCCTCAGGGAACTCGAAATAACCGTTTGGTTTATCACTTACAGAAATAACATAGCTAACAAACATTTTCTTAATCTCCCATAAATTTAAGTGAGTTTATCACTTACAGAAATAACATAGCTAACAAACTCCGCAAACAGCACGATTGACGGCAAGGTAGTTTATCACTTACAGAAATAACATAGCTAACAAACTGACATATTCGGGGCCCCGCTCGGGGTGCGGTTTATCACTTACAGAAATAACATAGCTAACAAACCTAACAAACTTTCTGGAGAGTGTTCATCTCGTTTATCACTTACAGAAATAACATAGCTAACAAACGATCCGAGATACAACAGGCAGCTCCGCACTGTTTATCACTTACAGAAATAACATAGCTAACAAACCTCAATAAAGTCAAGAATCAAGGTTTTTAGCTATCATTAGGCAATCACATTATCCTTCGCTATCAATTACGCATCCATCATAATCGATAATCAGCTTATGAATGGGAAGAGTTTTAAGGAAACACTCATCACACCGCCCTTCGACAAGAAGCAATGAATGCTTCAGGGATCGGCATTCACTCAGCAGCAGATGAATCTCATCAGAATCAAAATACATGGATAATCCGACAATCACGAAACCTGTGATACCGCAGTATTCATAAAGCAGGTTCATATATTCAAGAAGTTTCTCAAGTGCATTCGCAAACTCATATTCAGGTTCAAACCCCAGCACTTTCAAGACGGTGGAAATCTCCGGCAGCTCGTATCTGACTCTAAGCGGAAAGCAATCAGAGATAATCTCTGCATACTTCTCGAGGGCAGAAAGGATTTCATTGGTGGCCATAACCAGATCGCAGGAAACGGCGAATGTCTTCAGCATAGCCTGCAGTCTTGTCTGTATGCGTTTATCCTCTATCTGGAAGATAATTGGTGAAGGGATGATGAAAAGGTGTTTCTCAAGAGGAATAACCCTGCTATCTTCTGAAAGTACGAATTCCCCGGATTCTCCTTGCAACTGTATTTCCAGCTCAGATATGAACTTCCTGAGAATGCGTGGATTCTCTATCGAAATCAATGTCTGTTTCCCATCTGAGAAATCGATCTGAAATGGCCAAGAAGGATGGACAAGCTTCACAGGACCACCAACCTGTCAGAAGATAGAACATATTCAGTCTGCATAGTGCCGCATATAAACTCCATGGAGGCGAATTGTTTCTCGGTCACGTACAGAAGCTGGACAAGTCCGCTAGGCGGAGAATTCCTGCGCACATTGGCGGCTACAGTCTGCGCAGCAGTTGAATTCAGCACAAGCTTAGCATAAACGGATTCCTGAAGCATAACAAAGCCTGTTTTGATAAGGAATTTCCTGAACTTCCTATATTCCCTTCGATCCGAAGAAGTGAGAACGGGAAGATCGAACATCACAAATACTCTCATGAACCTAAAACCCATAGCTATAGAAAATGATTCCTTCTGTGATTCCTGTATCCAATGCTGCAAGCAATGCTCTGACATAAATCGATATTGCATTGAGAACTGTCGTATGTTGACCACGGACAATAACCTGTTCATTCAGGAGATTCACTATCAATATCTTCAGTTCCGGAGTCAGTCTTTCCTCAAGAGGCAATGACAGGACCTTCATGTCCACAAGCGGTCTGAATGGTTCTATGAAATCAGAGCCGAGGTTGAACTGGTTGTATGGGTTGCGGTGATTCACTCCTATCTGAGTCAGGTATCCTGCCGCGATTATCTCCCTGCAGATCGCGGTCAGGAGTATCGCATATCCATAATTGAATCCAGCATTTATCGTATTCTCATCGGCTCTGGAGAAGGAGTGCCCCAGCAGAGCATTGAAATATACCTTGGCAGCATGCCCTTCCCTGTTTGTCGAATCACCTGGCTGCACATCGGAAGCATAGGAGAGCACCTTCTCTGATTCAGGAATACCGTAATGTGCCAGGCACTCTGCCTGCTTCCTTATCTTCTCCTTCACTATCTCGCCCCAGATACGGTCCTTTATATCCTTGGACCAGCCAATCTGTGACATGATCCGTGAACTGGAATCATAGCTTCCATAGCAGGGAAGAAGCTGGGCGCCGGGATTATGCCCTGAATCACAGAACAACACTGCCGTTTTCTTCTTCCATAGGGCTTCCAGAAGCGAACCGGTGATTGAGCAGCCGGTATTCTCTATCACCAGTACGGATATATCATCAATCAGGATACGTCGAGTCTCATCAACTGTCCTTACGACAAGATAACCTAGCTTAAGCTCGATCTTCGCCCTGGAACTGATGACAACAACTCTCCAGCTCATGGCCTCAGCTCTTCTCTCTTTTCGAATAATCCCGTGACACTCTGGTCATGGATTTCAAGCCGCATTCTCTCTGGATCTATCTTTGAAGAAAAATTGAGAAGGCCAGCTTTCCCTTTTCCTCCAATGAGCTTGAGATCCGTGACTCCTGTTCCCATCCCGAAATAGGAAATAAGATTCATAAGGACACTGCATTGCTCATCTATGGGAAGGCCGATGAACTTATCCCTGCCAGCCTTTATGACAGAGGCCTGTCCAGATGGCCTTGCCTGATACACTCTCGCCTCTGCTTTTCCTGAGAGCATGTCATAAATGGCAAGATTCCCTTCTGGCGTGATTCCATCGTATTCCGGATTGATCGTAATGTTCCTATTCTGCTTCCTCCGCTCGAAGAACTTCTCAATCCTGTGGATATACCTGATTTCATCATTGCTGATTATGAGAGGAACTGCAGAGGCTACAAGAAAACTCTTTCCACCGGAGGAACTTCCCGAGATAGTGCATTTATATCCATTTACGGAAATCATGGTGTTGATAAGCACCTTCTGACGGATTACCTTCGGATCATCCAGCTTGAGCTCAACACGGCAATATGCTTCAAGCTCGCCTTTATCAGAGAGACGAGGGGAATCAATAAAGCTTATCGGAATGAATCGGAGTACCCTTTTCTTCTTATCGGTATAGCTTACCAATGCGAAATACGTGACGAGTGGTTTGTTGTATCCCCCATACGCGGCTGTCCATTCAGCAATAGTCCGTTCCTGATTATTGCTTTCATCTATACGCTTCAGCAGTCTTGGATCGCTTGATTTCCTCGGGATTAGGCTTCCTCCTCCCGCAACAGGCATCTGGTCGAAGAAGCCTCCGCTCCTGGCAATCGGCTGACGAGTGAAGAGGATATCATTCTTATCCATCTGCCTTCTAACGGTCTTAATGGATCCATTCTCCCCTGCGATCCATGCTCCCTTCACATCGAAATCGAAAGGCCTGGATATATTGTAGTATCCGGAAGCCGCCTGAACACGATGAGCAAAGAAATCGGAAGTATACTTCGTCCTCAGCACATTGCCAACGACGATATTCAGATATGCATCCTTCGCATGATGAAGGCAATTGACTGTCCTGGACTTGCTGAATCCATAGGAAGCCCTGAATTCTGAAACCTTACCAGCCTTTGAGAATACCACCGCAGTCGAATCATCAAAAAACCTTCTCAATATACCGATCGTAGCCTTTGTACTCTGGCTGGTTTCGACGAGCTGCCTGCTTATGAATCCTTTCTCATCCTCCTCATCCAATGGGGTATTGCGCATAAGCCTTTCATACTTGCGGGAACTTATGAGATCCATATCGCGAAGCTTCTTCCAGAAGCCTGCCATCTCTTTCCTTATGGAATCGGAGAGCGGATAATCATCGGATTTCTCACGGTTCTCAGTCTGATAGACAAGCACACGGTTATCCAGGGAATCATCATCTGATCTCGAATATGGATAGATGTGATCGACATCATACTCATGAGTATTCCCTATTTCCTCGATATACATAGGCTTGCCGGAATACATGCTCTTGCCGAGCTGGGTGAAATACAGGAAAAGCTTATCCCGTTTTGCGAAAGCACTCTCATCGATGCTCTCTATTACGGAGATCATCTCCCGGATCTCATCATCATTGCCGAATTCCCTATAAGCCTCAAGAAGCCTATCCTTTCTGGATTTCGTCCTCTTGCCCTGTGCCTGGTTCTCCCTAGCGACTTCCACGAATATCCGCTTTGGAGGTCGCTTCATTATATGCACTATCTCATCAACTACCCTAAGTGTCTGCCAGATCTGCCTCTTTACAGACGGAGATACATAAAGATCATCAACCACGGAATATTCCAGTTTGCTGATCTTGGTACCATCTCCCAATGCAGAGCTGTAATCGAATCCATCACCCAACAGCTCCATAAGATTATTCTGGGTTGACCAGAGTGCCTCGATTATCGTACGCACTTCCCCTGTCGATTTATCAAATCCTTCTATACCATTAAGGAAGCGTCCGGACAGGCGGCCCCACCCGGAATACTTAAGCCGGGAGATCTTCCGAATTGAATCGGAGGCGATCCTTTTCCCGAAAGCCTTGCTGATACGGCGTTCTGCTGCTCTTCCTCCTTCTGAGAATATTGTCAGCCAGCGGATGATATCCTCGGCATCCTTATAGGAAAGCTTTTCTGTTCCTATATATGGTTCGAAATCAATGAACGAACCAAGCGAGCTCTTGAAATCAGAATCAATACCGGTGATTTCCGTCTTTGCATTCCTTGATACCCAGCCTTCGGAAATCAAGAACTGCCGGAACCTGCTCTTCGTCACCTTCCTTGCTTTCATGAATAGATCAAGGAAAATGCATTGCTTCTGCTCGACAGGGAGCCTCTGGCCATCAACCCTCACATTATTAAGCTCATTCAGGACCATAAATGAGGAATAAAGGAGTGAATTCTTCGGCAGCACGTCCTCATCATGAAGATATGTGCACTTACTTGACATACGCTTTATGAAATTCTCTTCCGAGGCATCCTCATCTACTTTATCGAAGAAATTCCATGGCAGTATACGGCCTTCTTCCTTCCTCACCATCCATCCACTCTGCCCCTGCGTATTCCTGCCGAGCGGCCCTACGTAATATGGAATCCTATATTCCAGCAGGCTATCAAGCTTATCAATCACGGAAAGACCATCTGCATCCTTTTCCGACAGGAATGGGAAGCATTCCTTATTCCTATCGAGAATACGATCCATTTCCATCTTATGTACCTGATACGGAATTACTCCATTGCGGAAAGAAGAAAGAAGCGGCATGAAATTGCCTTCGCTTATCGCATTGAGTATATCGATGGATTCATGATCCGCAGGATCCGGGCCAATCAGCTTTCTGATGCGTGCATAGAATTCATCAGGACGGCCGGATTTCCTCACGCTTTTCCTTCTGCCATCATCATGGATACATCCAATGTACGAAGAAAAGCTTCCCTTATTATCCTTATCGCCATTGTGGAAGAAATTATGATATTCAGATGGGGCATGGAGCCTTATCGCCTTCTTGAGCTTCTGAAGGTCCTCTCGGTTCTTATCATACTGCGCGATCTTCGCTTCAGAAATACCGCTGTATCCATCAAGTACGGAAGCTAGAAGGCTCCAGTCGGATAATCCTTTAAGAAGGAGGATGAGCCTGAACTCATCATCATCAAGGGCGTCTTCCAGCTCTGGCAGCGATTTCTCCTCAAACAGAGCTGCATTGAACTCCACTGCGGGCAGCTCTGAGTATTCCTCATTGCCAAAGAGCTTATCAGCCCTTATCTTGTATCCCACTATGGCTTTTGACATCAGAGTACGGAGTTCTTTCTCCGGATAATCCATAAGCTCAGCGAGCGCATCCACCCTATCGGATTTCCTCTTTATCCTAAGTGCATTCTCCACAGCATCCGCAGAATGGAAAGCAAGTTCCTTGTCAGTAATTGCATATACGGTATCGCTGATATCACTGAGGAGCGGTGTTATATCCATGACACTTTGCATGTCACGTCCTTCATAGAGGAAATGCCCGCGGTTCTTAAGGATATGATGCAATGCAAGATACAGAAGCCGCGGATCATGAGGAGCCTTGCCATCGATAAGCGCTTTCCTCAAGTGATATATCGTCGGAAACAGCCTATAATAATCCTTATCTGTGAAATCCTTATCATTGAAGAGGGCATTGGGCTGGTTGATGTGCTTGTCTTCCCTTAGATATGCACTGTCATTGAGACGTATGAAGAACTCGGGGTCGACTTTGTCTATGGCTTCGGAGAATAACCCCTGAAGGATCCGTATCCTTTCCTTCCTGCGCATGTTACGCCGTCTTGAGGCTCGGAAGGTACGTCTATCTGCAGCAGTCTTAGCCTCATCGAAAAGATGTGAACCCCACATCGATTTCCCTTTGAATCTCAGTACATTGTATTCAGTGTCCGTAACAGCAAATCCTACAGATTCCGTTCCGCAATCCAGCCCTATGTAATAATCTCCGTCATATTTCACTGGACATCCACTCCCTTTGTTCCTAAAATTGAATCAATAACATAGCATGTACAAACAAAAACTATGTTCAAACCGCCTGCAAAGGCTCCCAATGTGGGAAATGCCATCCGTAAGGATGGTTTTATTTTCCTAATGATACCGCGAAATTTTCATAATACCAGTAAATTTGCGTTCAGGACCACGCAGGAATCACCTGAAATATAAGCAGCTCCCGTCGAATGGCAGGAGCTGCATGATCTGATCAGATACCATCCTATCCATCACATCGATTCGAGATAAGGCACTCCTATGAGGCGGAAGCCGTTCCTCATGACAGTGCGCAGCGCTGAGATCAGGCGGATGCGCGTGACGACGAGCTCCGGCGTCTCTGCCTTGAGTATCTGGTTGTCATGGTAGTAATGGCTGAATGTCTTCGCTGCATCGTAAAGGAATGATGCGATGACCGATGGATCATAGCCATCAGCTGCCTTCCTGACTGTATCAGGGAATGACTCGATCGCCTTGAGAAGATCTTTCTCATCATCGATCGTGAGAAGGGTGCCGTCAGGCTGGACATCTCTGTATCCATCCTCATTCTCCGCGAATCTGCGGAGTATCGAGGAGATGCGTGCGCATGTGTACTGCAGATAAGGACCTGTGCTTCCATTGAAGGAGATGGACTCCTTCGGATTGAAGACCATGTCATGCTGCGGCTGCACGGAGAGAAGATAGTAGTTCAGCGCACCGAGGGCTATGCGGCGGGCTGTCTCGTCGACATCGCCTACTGCCTCTTCCCTGCCCTTGTCCTCTATCTCCTTCTTCGCAAGGGAAGAGAGCTCCTCAAGCAGATCATCTGCATCGACGACCGTGCCTTCCCTGCTCTTCATCTTGCCTTCCGGCAGGTTGACCATGCCGTATGAGAGATGATGGAGCTCATCAGCCCATTCGTATCCAAGGAGCCTGAGCACATAGAAGAGCACGCGGAAATGGTAGTTCTGCTCGGAGGCGACGACATAGATAAGGGAATCGAATGGCCAGTCCTCATGCCTCTTCACGGCAGTCCCCAGATCCTGCGTCATATAGAGCGTGGTGCCGTCACGGCGGAGAAGGACCTTCTTATCCAGGCCTATGGGAGCAAGATCGACCTGCACGGATCCATCCTCCTCCTTCTGGAAAACCCCCATCTCCAGCCCCTTCATGACCTCGCTCCGTCCGAGCTTGTACGTATCGCTCTCGTAATAGAGCCTGTCGAAGGAGATTCCCATGTTCCTGTAGCTCTCTGAAAGGCCATCGAGCGTCCACCTGTTCATCTTCTCCCAGAGCGCCCTGACATCGGGATCCCCGGCCTCCCATTCGCGGAGCATCCTCTGCGCCTCTGCATCGGGATCGATGAACGCTGGATCGGAGACGATCGAGGGATCCTTCGCCTTTGCCTCCTCCGCCTCCTTCTCCCACTGTGCGAAACGAACATAGTAGCGTCCGACGAAATGATCGCCCTTCTCGCCCGTGGATTCCGGAGTCTCGCCGTTTCCGAACAGCTTGTATGCCAGCATCGACTTGCAGATATGCACGCCACGGTTGTTGATGAGGTTCACCTTCATGACCTCGGCGCCAGTCGCCTTCAGGAGCTCTGCGACGGACTCTCCGAGGGAATCATTGCGCATATGCCCGAGATGCAGCGGCTTATTGGTATTGGGGCAGGAGAATTCCAGCATGATGCGGCGTCCCTTGCGGTCCGTTGTACGGCCATAATCATCGCCCTGCGCCTCGACCTCCCCAAGCATCCTGTCAGCAAGGGATGGGATGTCGAAACGGATGTTGAGATAAGGGCCGGCCGTGAGCATCTCTCCTGCAGGATGGCTCTTGCCCTCCAATGCAGCCTTCATATCCGAGGCTATCTGGGCAGGAGCCTTCCTTGCGGCCTTCGCATACGGGAACATCGGGAATGCCGCATCCCCGAGCTCGCTCCTAGGCGGCACACCTATGGTCAGAGCCGGGATATCATCGCTTCCGAGATAAGCCCTGAGCTCGGCTTCTATCGCGCACTTCCACTCTTTCTTCAGTTCACTGAGCATAAATTCCTCTCTATATCCTAAGCGTCACCTCGCCGGAGGATAGCGCTTCTTCCGTTCCGTCAGGATAC
This sequence comes from uncultured Spirochaetaceae bacterium, assembly GCA_944392935.1. Lineage (GTDB taxonomy): Bacteria > Spirochaetota > Spirochaetia > Sphaerochaetales > Sphaerochaetaceae > Ornithospirochaeta. The sequence goes on along the minus strand of CALXYI010000007.1, from coordinate 7,443 downwards.
CTTACCACAAGATGGGCCCTGTTATCCACGTCAAGGGCCCGGGCAGGCTTGCCTACGCCGTTCTTCACCACCATTATGTCTCGTCCGATGATGAAGCATCTCGATCTGTACTCATCGATGAAATCCTCTCCCAGGATACGGAGTATCTCCTCTGCTATGGCTGCGGCAAGCTCTGCACGGGTCACGGAAGAGTCAGCTGCGGATGGATAGAGGTATATCATCTTATCCCTGAGATCATCGGGGATGGGATCCTTCCCCTGATAGAGATCGACACCGATGCCGACTATTGCCTTGTCCAGGCCGCCCTCCTCCATGTTCACGATGCCCTCTGTAAGGATCCCGACAGCCTTGCGGCCATTGACGTAGATATCATTCACCCACTTTATCGCGCATTCAAGCCCCGTGAGCCTCTCGATTGCCCTCGACACTGCCATGGATACGGCTGTCGTGAGCATATCAGGGGAGGAAATCGCAGCACCGGGAAGGACTATCGACATATACACGCCGCCCTCGGGAGAGAAGAAGCTCCGCCCGAGCCTTCCCCTCCCGCCGTCCTGGCGTGCCGCGACGACTGCGAACGGGACATCAGTGCCTCTGTTCACGAGATCCTTCGCCTCAGTCATCGTGCTCCTGCATACAGTGCGGCAGAAGACGGGGACCGGAAAGAGGCTGGCAAGCACGGGAGCGGAAAGCACATCGCTCCGCTCAAGCCTGTAGCCTCCGCCCTTAGATACATCTATCCTGTAGCCATCCTCGGAAAGCGCTGCCGCGGCCTTGGAGATCGCCATCCTCGAGCATCCGATCATCTCCGAGAGATCGGATCCGGATATTCCCTTGCCGGGATTCGAGATGAGAATAGCAATAAGCTCATCCTTGACGTTCATGGCTCGATTCTATGTTCATATAGGTTTTGATTCAACAGCCGGTTTTCTTGAAAGCCACAGCCCAGAAGAGGCATAATCGCGGTATGTACAGCTCTGACAGATTCGTAGAGCCCTATCTGGACTCATTCGCCCGCATGCATCGTGATTCATTCGGAAGGGGTGTATCGGCGCTTCCGAAGATGGAGGATATGGAAATGCTGGAGGAGATGCTCGTGCAGCTCTTCTTCCCCGGCCATCAGGGAGTCTCATCCCCGAAGAGCCTGAGATCCACGATCGAATACAGCATGGAAAGCACCACTCGCCTTCTCTATGATGCGATAACCAGGGCCTTGAGGTATGAGCATCCGGAGAGAAGCGAGGAGGACTGCGCAGCATCAGCAGAGGCCGCTGTTGACCGTACCGCGGAAAAGCTGCCGGAGATACGGAGGCTGCTCAAGCTCGATGCCGAAGCCGGGCTCGAAGGGGATCCTGCTGCGCACAGCGTCCATGAAGTCATACTCTGCTACCCCGCCCTCCGCGCGCTCACGGTGCATCGCGTAGCCCATTTCCTCTATACCATCGGCATACCGCTGATCCCGAGGATGATGAATGAGATAATGCATTCAAGGACAGGGATCGACATCCATCCCGGAGCAACTATCGGCGAGAGCTTCTTCATAGACCATGGAACGGGTGTGGTCATCGGCGAGACGACTGTCATCGGCAGCCATGTCAAGCTGTATCAGGGAGTGACCCTTGGTGCGCTCTCCATCCCGAAGAAGGGCTGCGGACTCCTCCTGGAAGGCGCAAAGCGCCATCCGACGATAGAGGACAACGTAACGATATATGCCAATGCGACGATACTGGGAGACATAACGATCGGGCATGATACCGTCATAGCCTCGAACGCATGGATAAAGGACAGCATCCCTCCCGAGTCCATCGTGATAACAGCGCGCCCGGAGATAAAGGTCCGTCCTATGAGGAAACAGAGACAGTGACCGGGGAGGACGAGATAACCGTCCCTCTGTAGATCATCCCGCTTATCGGCTCCCTGCCTCCGGGAAGGAGGATCCTGGCCTTGAGGTAGTTCCCTGTAGTGCCTTCGCACCCTGTCTCGGCAAGGACCTCCACGGTCCTGCCAACCTGCCTCTCCACATATCCGCGGCTCCGCTCCACAGAGAGCGAGCGCAGCAGCGCGGCCCGCTCATCCCTCACCCTCTCCTCCGGATGGGGCGCTCCGAAGAGCGCTGTACCAGGACGAGGCGAATACGGGAAGACATGCATCGCGGCAAAGCCCGTATCGGAGAGGAAATCATAGGTTTCCCTGAATTCTGCCTCTCCCTCCCCGGGAAGGCCCGCAATCACATCGCATGCGATGAAAGGATCATCCTTTGCCTCCCTCATCCGGGAAATGATGTATGAGACATGCGATATCGAATAGCGCCTTGAGGCCAGCGCGAGGACCCTGTCGGATGCACTCTGGATCGGGATATGGAAATGCGGCTGCATCCTCCTGTCAGAGAGGACATCAAGCAGGCGGTCATCGACATGATCAGGCTCCATCGACGAAAGACGCAGCCTCATGCCGCTGCCGAGAGCCGCCAGGAGCTTCTCCAGCAGCCCGCCGAGTCCTTCATGCTCATGGTCATACATGGTGAGGTTCACACCCGTGAGCATCAGCTCATGGAAGCCTTCAGCCTCCAGATGGAGCGCACGGCGCACGACTTCATCCGCATCAAGCGATACCGACGGACCGCGGGCAATGGTCGTGCGGCAGTATCCGCAGCTGTTGTCGCATCCATCCTGTATCTTGAGATATGCACGAGAATGGTACTGGAACGACGAGGCATCGAAGGCGAAGGGATCGGAGGATCTGAAACGGAAGGAATCTATGCCCTGGCGCAGGGTATGGCCTCCATCCAGCTCAGCCCTCAGGTGCGATGCAAGCTGCAGCAGGGAGGCCTTCTCCTTGAGGGAAAAGACGACGACCCTGTCCGAGAGCATAGCGACTTCTTCCGGCGAGACCGCAGCATAGCAGCCCGTGACTATGACCTCGGCAGAGCGCGAGAATAGCCTTATCATGCGTCTTGCCTTCTGCTCGGCCTTCGTCGTCACTGTGCATGAATTGACGATCACTATATCGGCAAGGGAGGGCGGCGTGATGGAGAAGCCTGCCTTTGCGAAGCTGTCCGCAATCGCCTCGCTCTCAGCCTGGTTCAGACGGCAGCCAAGCGTATATACGGCTGCATTCACCCTTCCTCCCTCCTCAGCGCATTCAGCACCTTCTCTATCGCGACCTGGAGCGAAAGACGCATCTCCTTGGCATATGGATTGTATCTCTGAAGATCATAGAAGAGCTGAAGGGGATCATTGCATGTCTGGTCGACGATCGTCATCAGGGATCTGTATCCCTGGGTGGCGATAGGTGTCGGCTTCATCCCCATCTGCCGGAGGGTACGGCCCACGAAGTGCGTGACACCCTGCGAGTACGCAGCCTCCTCATCGTGCTCCTCCGCGCTCATCTCAAGGACATCAAGCCCCATGGAGGAGAAGAGGTCCTTCATCGTGGAATACCTTGGATCCGCGGAATCGGAAACAGGGCACATCACGATCGGCAGCCCCTTCAGCCCATGCGCGCCTGAATCAGGGCCGAACATCGGATGCGTCGCGATCATGAATCTGTCCGATGGTATATTCTCCTTCATCCATCTGGCTGGAAGGATCTTCACGGAGCACGTATCAAGCACGATGGTATCGCGTCCGATGCGGCTTCCTACCCTCTTCAGCACGCTCTCGAATGAGGAGATGGCGACGGCGAAGAAGAGGACAGGGGAATTCAGCACCTCTTCCTCTGTCGCCCTCCTGACCCCTTCCGGCAGGGGATGCTCTGAGCGTGAATATGCAGATACGCTGCATCCCGCTCTATATAGGCATTCGGCCCAGAAGGATCCGAACCTTCCAAGCCCGTATACAGCTGCTTCCATACCGGATAAGGATACCCTGTTATGCCGCTCTAGAAAAGACGTTCCGAGAGATGGAGGAGCCTCCCGAGTCCCTCTCCGCTGAAGAAGATATCGGCAACGCTTCCCTTCACCGCATGTATCTCCTTGAGGCTCCCCGCACCATAGAGCGCATGGATATCTATGGAATCAACGGTCTCAGGAACCACCAGCGTGGATATCGAGGAACCTTCGAATGCCCCATCCTCTATCGCCTTCACGCCATAGGGCAGCACCAGCGTCTCCAGCCTTGCTCCGCGGAATGCTCCGCGTCCTATCGCATCGGTGCCGGATGGAGCGGCATAGAGCCTGTCCTTCTTCCTCCCGGGATACGAGAGGAGCTTCCGCTGCCATGAGAAGAGGACATCCCCTACCGTCCTGTAATGGAGGTTGCCCGGAAGTGCATCGACGCTCTCGGCATTCCCGAGCGCATTCTCCAGCCCGGCAGAGAGGGATTTCGGGACCATGATCCTCTTCACGCTCTCCGGGAAGAACGGCTCGGAGGATGAGGAGACGATCTCCTCAATGCCTTCGGGGATGGAATACAGGCTGCTGCTCCTTGCGGGAGGATAGAAGAGAAGCTTCCTGCCACGCATGAGCACGCCATCCGCGGTCCATGCCCCCTTCCCGGAGGATGAGGGTGATACGAAGGCTTCGAGAGAAGGGCACTGGGATGGCAGCGCATGGAATTCCTCGAGATGCTGCGATAGCGAAATGACCCTCACCGAAGTGCCGCATGCGAATGCCGTTGCCTCCACCTTCCCCAGCCTGTCTGGGAGCCTCAGCTCATCGCCTTCCTTCATGGGAGGATAGAAGACAAGGCTGTATCCGGATCCATCATATAGCACGCCATCGATGCTCCTGTATGATCTGCAGCCCTTCTCCACCGAAATGGACCTGACCTCCTTCATATGGCTGAAGGCCGCCTCATCTATCGATGAAACCGACGAGGGGAACGAAATCGAGCGCACCTTGCTGCCGCGTCTGAGAAGCGTAGCCTCCACGGATACAGCCCTGTATTTGCCGAAGACACCGGGAATGGCCACATCCTCGGCATCGCCTCTGTACTGGACAACGGAGCATGTGTCCCTGTCCAGCCTCCTTATCTCGAAATCTCCTGCACGCATAGCGCGATGATAGCACATCCTGCCCTTTATTCATCTTGGTTTTGGTTATATTATCGTTAAGTGGTTAAGACCAAAGACGAAGGAGTTTGGAAATGACATTCGCAGATAAGATGAAAGGGCTGGCTAAGGCCGCAGGAAAGAACCTTGTCCTTGCAGAAGGACTCGAACCGAGGACAGTCAAGGCTGCAAGGAAGATTGCAGATGAAGGGCTTGCTGCATCGGTGACGCTTGTTGGCGATGAGGAGAAGGTCAGGGCAAACGCAGCCTCCCTTGGAGTCTCCCTTGACGGTATCCAGATCAGCGATCCGGCGAAGTCCGACAGGAAGGCTGAGTTCGCAAATGAGTACTATGAGATGAGGAAGCACAAGGGCATGACACCGGAGCAGGCAGAGGCGGATATCGTCGACCAGCTCAGATGGGGTGCCATGATGGTGCATCTCGGATATGCGGATGCGATGGTCGCAGGTGCTGAGTCCACGACAGCCAATGTCCTCAGGGCAGCATTCACGATCATCAAGTGCAAGCCAGGCATCAAGAGCGCTTCTTCCTGCTTCGTGATGGCAACCGACAAGACACAGTACGGATTCAACGGAAGCTTCATCTTCTCCGACTGCGCGACGATCCCCAATCCGACAGCCGAGCAGCTTGCGGAGATCGCGGAGGAAGCTGCTGATTCATGCCGCACATTCCTTGGAACCGAGCCGAAGGTCGCACTCCTTTCCTACTCCTCGAAGGGATCCGCGAAGGGTGAGCTCATCGATAAGGTGACGACAGCGCTCTCGCTCGTGAAGGAGAAGTGCCCGGATCTCCAGGTCGATGGCGAGCTCCAGCTCGATGCCGCCATAGTCCCTGAAGTCGCAGCGCTGAAGGCAAAGGACTCAGCGGTTGCAGGACACGCGAATACGCTCATCTTCCCTGACCTCCAGGCAGGAAACATCGGCTACAAGCTCGTGCAGCGCCTTGCAGGAGCAGAGGCATATGGCCCGATCCTCCAGGGATTCGCAAAGCCTGTCTCCGACCTCTCCAGAGGATGCTCGGTGGAGGACATCGTAGTCACATCCGCGATAACTCTCGCACAGGCTGGATCGCTCCGCTGATAGGATCCTGATGGATGCACACTGGGCCGGCAGGAGACTGCTGGCCTATTTCTGTCTCCTGGCATACCAGTGATGAATACATCGCCTTCCATTAAAAGCCCTGACGGATATACACAGCAGGGAAATCGAATATGATCAGCAGGAAAGATTCACTTCCAGGCATTGATATATGCCTGCCACGGGAAGCAATGAGGGGGAACACCATCCTGAGAGATGGCTTCTCCATTTCAGCAACACCTCTATGAAAACGGTTCCTTGAGTACTCTCATGAGCGCTACAAGCGAATCGAATGAAAGCGCCTCTGCCCGCTCGCTCCCTGTAAGGCAGACGGACGAGAATGCAGCCTCTATCCTATCCTTCCCCATTGATGAGAATACAGGAGATGAAAGAAGGTTGTTCCTTATCGTCTTCCGCCTCTGTGCAAAGAGCGCCCTGACAAGAGCAAGGAACACCTTCCTCTCTTCCCCATCGACAAGGCTTCTATCCCTCTTTTTCATGACAACTACTGCGCTATCGACATTCGGCGCAGGATAGAAAGATCCGGGGCGGATCATGAATGCTGTCGTGTTGGTGTAATCGAGCTGAGTGAGGATGGAGAATGACGAATAAGCCTCGCTCCCGGGCTCCGCGCTCATCCTGTCCGCAACTTCCTTCTGCAGCGTGAATACCATGAGAGACGGAAGATATCCATTCTCTATGAGCCTCGCAATCACCTGCGAGCCTACATTGTACGGAAGATTGCCCACAACCCTGTCAGCCGTGAGAGGACCTGTGAACAGCGTCTCAAGCGCATCCCCTTCGATAAGGGTGAAATCCTCATCAGTGAAAGCCTCATTGCGTAGGATCGATGCGAATCCATGATCGATCTCGAACGCAGTGACGGAACATCCAGCCTTAAGGAGCAGATGGGTTATGGCCCCGAGCCCAGGACCGATCTCCCAGACCTTCATTCCCTCGGAAGGCTTTATGAGCGAGACGATCCTTTCCCTTGCCTCAGGTGAGACAAGGAAGTTCTGTCCGAACTTCTTCGTCATCGCAAGCGAATGATCCGAAAGGACCTTGGTTATCTCGGCAGTGCTGCTGTAGTTGAGACTCCACATACCCTGATGATACTTAAAACAGAACTGGCCATGCAATAAGCACAGCCAGCATCATCAGCCAGGGATATCGTTGCTGAACCTGTATGCCCATGCAGTGTCCCCTGCAGCATACCGCCTCCTGTAATCACGTACAGTGTATATGTTCAGCCCTGCCTCCCTCGCCGCCTTCTTATATCCATATCCCTTCTCGAAGAGATCAAGGCATTCCCTTCTCTTCTCGGATGTCACCCATGGTCTCTTCAGCTCGGAGGTCT
>CALXYI010000006.1 GCA_944392935.1 uncultured Spirochaetaceae bacterium | reverse complement strand
ATCCTCACCGTTCATCTCTGCTGTGACAGCCTCGATAGCAAGGCGTGCGAGACCAGCGGCTGTTGTGTAGCCGTAGCTGGATGCCGAGGTTCCGAAGCGTCCGGCACCACCCTGGGCGTTGATTGCCTGCTCGACCTTTGCAAGGATCGCCGGGAAGTCGCCAGCCTCAGCGGAGAGGTCGATTCCGAGAGCTCCAGGATAGCCCATGAGCGGTGACGGGAGGTCAGCCTCCACGAAGTAGCCGCCATATGTGATGAGCTGCTTCAGGAGCGGCTCCGTGTGGGCATCGTTGGTGCAGAAGAATGCGGTGTTCGTGCCGTACTTCTCAAGCCAGGTCGGTGTCTGCTCGAGGATGTACTGCTGAGCGCCTGCGATGCCGACGTCGGATGTCGGATCAGGAGCGGAGACATCGACGAACTGCATGCCGAGCTCGTTGCAGGTCTGGATCATGATCGCCCTTCTCCTCTGCATCTTCTCCATGGCGAGGTGGCGTGGGAAGGAGATGTGGACGAATGTCTGGCAGCCGAGATCATGAGCTGCCTTGATCATCAGGTAGCCGCGTGCGACGAAGTCGTTGGATGTCGCGAGGTCTGCGGATCCTGCGATGAGGTACGGCTCCTCGTGAGCCTCTCCTGCAAAGCAGAGGATGTCAGGCCTTACTTCCTTGATCTGGCGGAAAGCCTCAGCTGTTCCGGGAACAGCCTGGTTGACGATGACAGCCTTCATGAGAGGATCGTCCGCAAGGCCGCGGATGACGGAGATCGTTGTCTCCTGCTCTTCCATGAAGTTGTCAGGATATGTCATGTGCTGGATATAGCCGCCATCAGCGACAGCACCATACTCAGCGATAAGAGCCTCTGCTCCGCGGAGGTCATCTTCGGACTGAGAGACTGTACCTGTGACGACACCAATGTGGAACGGTGCATCTGCGAATGCTGCAGAAGAGACCACTGCAAGCACCAAAAGCGCTGTTAAGAGTTTCTTCATATACTCTCCCTTTTTATTTAGTATCTAAGCCAGATTACCATCGCAGGGGCGGAAAGTGCAAGCAGATTGCATATTTTTCCATGGTGCTGTATGAAACACATATCATGCTGCGGCCTGCAAGGAGGACCCATTGATACGGAAGGCATCCGGGGAAGATATCAGCACGGTGATGGCTTTATATGGATCTGCGCGTGCATACATGCGCAAGAGCGGCAATATGAGGCAGTGGGTCGGGGGATATCCGTCACGGCCGCAGATAGAGGAAGATGCGCGCTGCGGATGCCTCTATGTCCTCTTCGATGAATGCGGCATCTACGGCGTGTTCATGATGCGGCTGGGCGACGATCCGGCATATGCCGTGATCAGGGATGGAAGCTGGCTCGATGATTCGCCGTATGCCGTCATCCACCGCATCGCATCATCGGGGAGAAGAGGCGGAGTGCTCCATGAGGCTGTTTCCTATACGCTCTCCCTCTGCCCCCATATCAGGATCGATACCCATGAGGACAACCGCCCGATGCAGTCTGCGCTCGGACGGGAGGGATTCTCCCGATGCGGGATCATACAGTGCTCCGACGGCACTGACAGGATAGCCTACGAGCTCTCGATTGCAAGCGGCTCCGCTGTGAGCTAAACTCCTAGCTATGAGAAGGCTCCTCATCATGCTCATCCCGCTTCTGCTCCTTGCATCCTGCGTCAGCTCGTCGGCCCGGACGTTCACCGTCAGCGACAGGAGAGCTGCACTTGAGGTGCTCGGCCGCGATATGATCGATGAGGCCCGCCAGGTCAGCGCAGAAGCCGCAGCTGCCCATCTTGAGCGGTTCCTGAGCGACACGTATACGGTCTATGAGCCATATGTCCCGCTGTACGGCGAGATACAGGAGAGGTATCTTGGATCGCTCGCATCCCTTGTGTGCAGCATCTCCGATGATGTCTATGATATCGTGCTCTCGTCACTTGAGGCGACAGCTGCCTCCGATCCCGATTCGATCGTCCGTACCGCGCAGGGGCTTACGGCTGCGCTGCAGGACGCGAACGCGCGCCGTGTCTACGGGTTCCTGGTGGATGAGGCAATAGCGGCAGCGGGGGAGATATCATCGGCTTTCCATGAATCGTGGACAGCATTCATGTCTGTCCGTGATGCATATCTCAATCTGGCGTCTGCCGGATACGCCCTCATCCTCCCGCCTCCTCAGACCATCTCATCGGAAACCCTTGCCTTCGCTGCAGAGGATTACCTCTTCTCGCGTCTCTCCGATGCCGAGGACAGGCTTCGCGGGGAGCTGCCGGAATCCGATGATTCGCCTTATGCCGTCTTCTGGGAGGTCAGGCCTTGAATCTGTTCGAAGAAGCAGCAGAACGCATTGCCGATGAGCCGCTTGCCGCGCGGATGCGGCCCCGCACCCTCGATGAATACATCGGACAGGAGCATATCCTCGGCAAGGGAAGGCTCCTCAGGCGCGCCATCCAGGCGGACCAGCTTTCCTCCGTCATATTCTACGGACCTCCGGGAACAGGGAAGACGACGCTTGCCCGTGTGATAGCGAATACGACGAAAAGCCATTTCTCCACCCTCAATGCCGTCCTGTCCGGCGTAAAGGAGCTCAGGGGGGAGATAGAGGAAGCGAAGGAGCGGCGGAACCTCTACGGGATGCGCACGATCCTGTTCGTCGACGAGGTCCACAGGTGGAACCGCAGCCAGCAGGATGCCCTGCTTCCGTGGGTCGAGAACGGTACGTTCATCCTCATCGGAGCCACGACGGAGAATCCGTACTTCGAGGTGAACGCAGCACTCGTATCGCGCTCGCGCATCTTCCAGCTGAGGAAGCTCACCGACGGCAATCTCCACGATATAGCGATGCAGGCTGTCCGCGACAGCGAGAGGGGATACGGCAGATACGACGTGGAGTTCGAGCCGGGCGCGCTCGAGCATCTGATAGCCGTGGCCTCCGGGGATGCGAGATCGCTTCTCAATGCCCTTGAGCTTGCTGTGGAGACGACTCCTGACAGCTATCCGCCTCCGGCAGGGACGAGGATATACATCTCGAAGGAGACTGCCGAGGAGTCGATACAGAAGAAGGCCGTGCTCTATGACAAGGAAGGTGATTACCATTTCGATGTGATATCGGCATTCATAAAGTCGCTCCGCGGTTCGGATCCGGATGCCGCTCTCTACTGGCTTGCCAGGATGGTGGCGGCAGGAGAGGATCCCCGCTTCATATTCCGCCGCATGGAGATACTCGCGGCGGAGGATGTCGGTATGGCTGATCCCTTTGCCGTTGCCGTTGTGGAGGCCGATGCCTCTGCATTCGACCGCATCGGGCTTCCTGAAGGACGTTTCCATCTTGCGCATTCAGCGATCTATCTCTCCACTGCGCCCAAGAGCAACAGCGCTCTCGGCTTCTTCGATGCCCTCTCCGATGTCGAGAGGGAGAAGGCGGAGGAGGTCCCGAACCATCTCCGCGATCCAAGCCGCGACAGCAAGGGCTTCGGCCACGGGGAAGGGTATATGTATCCGCATTCCTACCGGGACCACTGGGTCGCGCAGCAGTACCTTCCGACAGGGCTCCAGGGGAAGATGTACTACAAGCCCACGGATATGGGCTATGAGGCGACGATAAAGGATGCGGTCATGCTGCGCCGCGAAGCGCAGCTGGAGGCAGTGACGGAGGATCTCTACAAGGAGAACCTGACGTTCTCGCCTGGCGGGAAGGCCAGGGACAAGTGGGTCGAGCGGGCCCTGTCAGGACGTTCGGAGAGCCTCCTGGCGCTCATGCGGAAGCTCTACAGCGGGCTTGAGGTGCTGCGCTACGAGAATGTGCTGGTGCTCAATGCATCGCACGGGCTGCTGCTCTGGCCGCTCATGAAGCGGAATCCGGAGGGACTCTCCGTCGCTGTTGTCAGGACGGAGGAGCAGAAGGGCGTGATAGAGCATTTCTCCTCAGAGCTCGACAGGCTGCTGCGGCCAGAGGTGGTGGTTGCCGATCCTGCGCAGGCGCTTTCCTCATTCGAGGAGGGGCTGAGGTTCTCCGTTGTCTCCGGACGGAATGTCCTGTCGCGCCTGGAGGAGGGCCGGAGGCTGCTGCCCCTGATAAAGGAGAGGATGGAGGATGATGGCCGCCTTGCCCTCCTTGAGTCGATACCCGTCCTCTCAACGCGCCTTTCGGAGTGCGCCTCGCCTGATGCAGCCCCTGTCCTTGCAGAAGCGGAGAAGGGGATATACTCAGTATCCAATCCCCTCACGTCATGGGGCAGGGAGGATCTCGAGGAAGCCGTGAGGGAGGTGTTCCCTGCTGCAGCCTTCGCATATGAGAGGGAGACGGAGGAGAGGTTCCTCACGGATGATGCGCTCCGTTCCTTCTACCGCCAGAGCTATTCATCCATCCCTCTTTCCGAGGCGGAGTTCCTTGCTGCATTCCCGTCCCGCACTGTCATGTGGTCCAATACCATCGCGGTGATACGCACATGGGAGGCGAAGGAAGGGCATGCAGGGGATGAGTGGGCTTCCGTAATGAGGAAGACAAGCCTCTGAACTCAGAGGCTGTCCCCGAAATCGCGGCGGAATGCCGCTACGAGCCTATCCTGCCAGTCCGACACGGGCTCGAGACGTCCGAAGAAGAACCTCAGCGATGATGGCTCCTCGATGAACCTGAGCCCTCCTATGAGATCCCTGTTGTCATAGAGCCATTTTATCCTGTCGATCGCGTACCTGACCTGCGAAAGCGTGAATACGCGTCGTGGCAGTGCCAGGCGGAGAAGCTCCACTGCCGCGAGATGCTCCGATCCATCCTCCTCCCTCTGCTCCGATATCGTGCCCCTTTCCATTCCCCTTATGCCGCCTGCGATGTACACGGCCGCTGCCAGCGCGCCTGCAGGGTATTCCTCCTGCCTTACGTGCGGTATGAATCGGGATGCATCGAGATGGCAGCCGAGCCCTCCTGCCGGAGTGACCACAGGCACGCCCAGCCTCACGAGCTCATCCGTCATGTACTGTATGAAGAGAGGCCCCTGCGATATGACATCCATGTCCATCGTCTCCTCAAGCCCGACAGCCATGGCCTCCATCTCCCGGACGCTCATGCCTCCATAGGTGAGGAAGCCTTCGAACATCGGTACAAGCTCCCTCATCCTGAGGTAGAGCTTCTCATCATGGATCGCGATGCCGCCGCCGCGGGCGAATCCGAGCTTGCGCGCGGAGAAGTAGATGATGTCCATCCTGCTGGCGATCCTCTTCGTTATCTCGCGTATGGAGAGCCCCTTCGCCTTCTCCTCCCGTGTCTTTATGAAGTAGAGGTTGTCCTGCAGGAGGCTCGCATCCATCACGACAGGCTTGCCGTAGCTGTGCACGAGGTCCGCCGTTGCCTCGATGTTCTCCAGCGAGAGCGGCTGCCCTCCGATGAGGTTCGTCCCTGCCTCGATGCGCACGAACGGGATCCTGTCGCCTTTCTCCCGGAAGAGCCTGTCGAGCTTCTCCAGATCGAAGTTGCCCTTGAAGGGATGGTCACTCGTTATCCTCACGCCTTCGTCGATCACGACTTCCTCGACATAGCCTCCAAGCCTCGTTATATGCGCCTTCGTCGTCGTGAAGTGGTAGTTCATCGGCACGATCGAGCCCTTCTCGACAAACGTCATCGCGAGTATGTTCTCCGCAGCCCGCCCCTGATGCGCGGGGAGGAAGAAGCGCGTGCCGAATATCTCCTCGAGCTTGTCTGTCAGGCGCGTGAATGTAGCGCTTCCCGCATAGCTGTCATCCGCGACCATCATCGCTGCAAGCTGCCTGTCGCTCATCGCATTGACGCCGCTGTCCGTAAGCATGTCAAGGTATATGTCCTTGTTCTTCAGGAGGAATGTATTGTTCCCTGCCTCACCGATCGCCTCAGCCCTCCGTTCGACGGGGACGAGGTCAAGCTTCTGCACTATCCTTACCTTATGGAGCTCCAGGGGAATGCTTTCCCCTGTGTAGAAATGGATTCCAGCCATTGTTGCCTTCCTTTCCTGCAATTCTCACTTACCAGGGTATTGATGTCAAATGGAAAAGAAGGATTTATGCAGTTTTTTAAATATTCACTGCATATTTATGAATGTCTGAGCTTCCTGCTTCCGAATCCCTTGTCATGATCGAATCCGACGGATCGGAATGCGATATCGACGATCAATGAGGATATGCGCTCGACAGGCCACCTGAAGCCGCTGAGTATCCACTCCCTTATCATCCCGACGATGCCGTCGACGCAGAATATCATGCTCATGCGTCTCTCCTCCTCGTCATCATAGGGGATGGTATCGCTGTACTTGTCCATCACTGCCGAGATCACCTGCTCGCCGAAGGATGTATCGACGGAGGATGTCATGAGGATCCTGAACTTCTCGCCATTTGCGCGGATATACTCCATGAAGGGGATGAGGGAGTCCAGGAAGGGCCTGTGCGAAGGGTCGAAGTCGGGGAGCTTGGAGAGTATCTCGCCTTCGATCTCGTCTATGAG
>CALXYI010000005.1 GCA_944392935.1 uncultured Spirochaetaceae bacterium | reverse complement strand
ATTACTATCTCAATCTGGATGATCCCAACTACTCCCTGATGCGGGCTACGAGGAACAGGGGAGAGGATGGCGGGACCAATGGCCGCTTCAGCCTCTCTGACAAGGCACAGATGGAGATCATGCGCCTATTCTTCACCCCTGATGAGGATCTCTATGACAAGACGATCGAGGATGTATTCTCCTCCGAGGTGCTGGAGAGCAGCTTCTGGCTCTACTGGAGGACCATGTTCGCATTCGAGAACTGGCACTCCGCGCTGGAGATGAAGATATACATCAGGCGCTACGTGCATCATGTGGACGGGCTTCCCGATTTCTCAGCCCTCCGCTTCACGAAGTACAACCAGTATGAGTCGATGATACTCCCGCTGCAGCGCTATCTTGAGAGCCATGGTGTCGATATCGTGACGGGTGCCAGGGTCGAGGATGTTCGCTTCTCATCCTCAGACGGCGCCAGGCGTGCAGTGTCGATGACCGTATCGGAAGGAGGGAAGGAGAGGACCATAGCCCTTTCCGATGATGACCTTCTCTTCATCACTCCCGGCGGCTGCGTTGAGAACAGCACCCTAGGCTCCCAGGATGAGGCTGCAGCGTACTCACCGGAGATAAGGAAGGGCGGAGGATGGGATCTCTGGCGCCGCATAGCCGCGCAGGATGATGCGTTCGGGCATCCCGAGAAGTTCTGCTCGGATCCGGAGAAGACTACGTGGATGAGCGCCACGGTAACCCTCGTCGATGACAGGCTCGTGCCTTATATCAAGGCGATATGCCGGCGCGATCCCCATTCGGGGCGTGTCGTCACAGGAGGCATAGTGACTGTCATGGATTCCCCGTGGCTGATGAGCTGGACATTCAACAGGCAGCCGCAGTTCAGGGAGCAGAAGGAGAATGAGCTCGTCGGATGGATATACGGGCTTTTCCCTGATGAGAAAGGCTCATTCGTCGGCAAGCGCATGCGTGACTGCACCGGGCGCGAGATAGCGATGGAATGGCTCTATCACATAGGCGTGCCTGAGAGCGAGATCGAGGATGCTGCGAGGAACAGCTGCCGCACAGTGCCATGCATGATGCCCTACATCACGGCATTCTTCATGCCCCGCCGTGCAGGAGACAGGCCTCTTGTGGTCCCCGAAGGCGCAGTGAACTTCGCATTCATCGGGCAGTTCGCGGAAACCGAGCGCGATACGATCTTCACGACCGAGTATTCGATCCGCACCGCCATGGAGGCTGTCTATACGCTCATGAAGGTCGAAAGGGGAGTGCCTGAGGTATGGGGAAGCGTATACGATGTCCGGGCCCTCATCCATGCTGCCGTATCCCTCCGCGATGGGGAGAAGCTCACGGAGATGGACCTTCCCCTGGCTGATAGGATCGCCTTGAAGGAAGCACTCAGGCGTATCCACGGAAGCGACATAGAGAAGCTTCTGGCTGGATACGGAGCTATCTGAAGAGGATGTGATGAAGGATCCCGGCCGCATGGATGGCCGGGACCTCTATCCTGGGGAGCCTGCATCCTTTCCGCATTGTGCCATTACCTGTCCATGGCAGTTTCATCAAGGAGGAATTCCTCTATCCCGATATACAGTATCCCATCCTCATCATACCAGGGAATGATACCATCCTTGACGACCACGATCTTCCTGAATGAATCTCCAACCCTGTTCAGTGAAGCAGTCTCATGAGCCCGTTTTGCCTCATCATCAACGGAAAGGGCAGATTGGATGTAGTAGCGCCTGTTCCCTTTGTTCGCGACGAAGTCTATCTCCAGCTGAGTGCGGATCTTCTTTCCATTTCCATCCATCGAGTTGTATTCAACCACACCAGCATCAACATCGAATCCTCGGGCAATGAGCTCGTTGTAGATGATGTTCTCCATGATATGATTCTCCTCCTGCTGCCTGAAATCCAGCCTGGCATTCCGTAGGCCGGCATCGGAGAAGTAATATTTCAGAGGAGTCCCGATATATTTCCTGCCTTTGATATCATAGCGGAAGGCCTTCTTCAGTATGAATGCATCTATGAAGAAATCCAGATACCTGCTTATCGTATTGGCATTGACCTGTACATTCCTGACGCTCTGGAACGTATTCGAGAGCTTTGACGGATTGGTAAGCGAACCAACGGAGGATGAGATGATATTCAGCAGATCCTCAAGGATGGATCTGTCATTCATTATCCGGTTGCGCTCCAGGACATCCTTGATGTAAACGCTTTCGAAAAGGTCCTTGAGGTATCTGCTTTTATCCTCATGGTTCTTCAGCTGGAGAACATAGGGCATTCCTCCATATGTGAGATACTCCCTCCATGCATACCTTCCGTCACCATCATAGGCATCATGGAATTCCCTGTAGGAGAGGGGAAGCAGGCGTATTTCATCGCCGCGTCCTCTGAATTCCGTCAGTATATCGGATGAGAGCATATGTGAATTGCTTCCTGTGACATAGAGATCGGCATTCCTCAGCTTCATAAGCCCCAGTATGACATCGATGAATCCGATCCTGGCATCCTTGCCATCAAGGTATGGATTCTGTATGTCCCTGACGAACTGGATCTCATCAAGGAAGATATAGAATCTCCCATCCTTGCCAGTGACCTTGGAACGTATATAAGCATCAAGCTCAAGCGGATTGCGGTATCGCGCATTTGCAGCTTCATCCAGCGCCAGCTCGATTATGTTCCCTTCATCTATTCCGATTGACCTCAGATATGAGTGGTACAGCTCAAACAGCAGGAATGACTTGCCGCATCTGCGGATGCCTGTAATCACTTTGACCAGTCCGTTGTCCTTTTTGGAAATAAGCTTGTCGAGATAACGCCTGCGTTCGATGAGCACGATCGATTCCTCCTTTCCCAGCATATTCATGCGCTTATCCGCATTTTTGATTCAAGTCTATCATATCGTGTCGATTTAGTGTCAATGAACTCAGATTATTTTCTCGTCTATCCGCATTTTTATTTTGAGTTGATATCCCTGCAGATCAAGGATGCTCCGGAATCAATCGGGAGTGCATCCACGCTGCGTGGATGGGGGGGGGGATAGTGTGATGGCGGCTATCGTCTGCTGAGCTGTGAAAGGAAAAGGCTCTCCGAAGAGAGCCTCTACATCTCCCGCGGGGATCGAACCCGCGTTGACGGGATGAAAACCAGTTGTCCTAACCACTAGACGAGGGAGACATCTCTGAGCCGTATTGGATTCGAACCAATGACCCACGCCTTAAAAGGGCGTTGCTCTACCTGCTGAGCTAACGGCCCGCTGCCAATCCTGGGTCATCTCCGGAGACCTGTCCCGCAAACGGCACTGTAGTCTTATAAACGAAATCAGGGACAATGTCAAAGGCTATGGCGAAAATCATGCCGGACAGTAGAGCCGCTCCCTTCCGGAAGCGGCCACATGCCTCAGTTCCTGTTCTTGAGGAGATCCCTGATCTCCGTCAGCAGCTGCACATCCGCAGGAGGTGCCGGTGGCGTGGCAGGAGCCTTCCTGGCCTCTTCCTCTGCCTTCTTCCTGTTTGCCTCGGCAAGCTTGTTGAATGCCTTGACCATGAGGAAGAGAGCGAAGGAGATGATGATGAAGGAGATGATCGAGTTGATGAATACGCCGTAGCGGATAGCGACCTCTGCCGTTGTCTCCGTTGCCGGCTTGATCACCCACTGGAGCTGGGAGAAGTCCACTCCGCCGATGAGCAGCCCTATGATCGGGTTGATGATGTCGTTTACGAAGGAGTTGATGATTGCCGTGAATGCGGCGCCTGCAGCGATACCTACTGCCATGTCGAGGACGTTGCCCCTCGAGATGAACTTCCTGAACTCTGCGAAGAATCCTGTGTCTTTCATTTCATTTTTCCTTTGCTCTGTTCGAATTACAGGTGCGAGTATATATAGCAATCCACATTATGGGAAGACGGTTCGGGGAAAATCCTTCCTGCCCGCTTCACATAAACTACATAATCAGTATAATCTCCGGCTGTATGCCAGATATAGGAAAAAGAACAGCAGAGAAGCTGAGTGATCTGCACCCCATTTAGGTAACACAAAATGTTCCTCAGCTCCGGAAGCTGGTGACAGAAAGAGAAATGGGGATAGGAAAACATCGAACATTGGAAGAGAAGATTGAGATCGTCCGCTTAAAGG
>CALXYI010000004.1 GCA_944392935.1 uncultured Spirochaetaceae bacterium | reverse complement strand
ATATTCTTCGAACAGCTTATCCTGTCCGGTGCCTTGAGGCGATTTGAACTGGCTGTATTCATAGAAGGAAAGGGGGAACATCTCGATTTCCATGTATCGGCCGGTCAGCATCGTAGCGAGTTCGCTTGAGAGCATCTTCGCATTCGATCCGGTGATCGTGATCTCGTATTGTCCAGTGCTGTAATAGGCATCAACGACACTTTCCCAACCTTCCATCAGCTGCACCTCATCAAGGAGCATGAAGTGTGTGGTTTTGGTCAGTGCTGCTTTTATCGCCTCGCTCATTGCCTTTAGGCTCTTGTCCAGTATGAAGTCAGGCCCATCGAAGCTCAGGTAGATGACACTACCTTCTCCATATCGTTCTTCCAGCCATGCTTTGTAAATGGGCAGCAGGGATGACTTTCCGCAGCGTCTCACTCCTGTGATGACACGGATGATGTCGCTTCCCGTATAGCTTTTCAGCTTCTCCAGATAGAATGGTCTTTCTATTGCTGGTTTTCTCATGGCATGGTCTCCTTGACACCCTTAAACTTATCAAAAATCCTTATAAGTGAAAAGAAAAATCACCAAACTTGTAAATATTTTTTACAAGCGTGGAGGATTGAATGATGGGTTTTGCCCCTGATTCGATTCCCAAAAGTTCTTGGAATGGGTACAGCAGCCCATCAGAGCCAGTGCCCCGATTTCATACTGTGCCAAGTCTTAGGCGTCGAACTCTACTGAACCAGAGACAACAGCTATCTGCAGCAAGCAAACAATCATCAGTTTATGACTGGTTTTCCGGTCAGGCAGAATGGCGTAGGAATCAAACCACTGAGGAAGCAGGGGCCAATTGCTGGCAATCGGCAATATAGTATCGAATCATAGCGTAATCATTTGATGGATAATTTGCCGAATTCCTGATACAATCCCTTTATGAAGTACAGCACTGTATCCGATATCGCCGAAAGCTGGAATGTTTCAGAGCGCTCCGTGCGCAATTACTGTGCCCATGGGCGTGTGGAAGGTGCATATCGTGATGGCAGGGATTGGATGATTCCTGCTGACGCAGAGAAGCCGGCTCGCAAGCCCAGAGCTGAAAAATTGCCGAATACCCTGCTTGAAAGGCTCAGGGAAGAACAGGAGTCGGGCCTCTCCGGAGGGATATATCATCGCTTGCAGGTTGACCTGACGTACAGCTCGAATCATATCGAAGGCAGCAGACTCACTCATGACCAGACCAGATATATCTTCGAGACGAATACCATTGGCTTGGATGCGGACTCCGCTATCAATGTCGATGATATCGTGGAGACAGTGAATCATTTCCGGTGCGTGGACCAGGTCATCAGCAATGCAAGAAGGCCATTGTCAGAGGCAATGATCAAGGGCCTTCATTGCACTCTGAAGGCTGGAAGCTCGGATAGCCGGAAGCCTTGGTTTGCCGTTGGCGGCTACAAGAGGATGGCAAACGAAGTCGGTGGACAGGAGACGACCTCACCAGAAGATGTTCCTTCTGCAATGAGAGAGCTGCTTGAAAGCTATAATGCCTCAAAAGCGAAGACTCTTGATGACCTTCTTGATTTTCATGTCTCTTTCGAGCGCATTCATCCATTCCAGGATGGCAACGGGAGAGTAGGCCGTCTCATATTGTTCAAGGAGTGCCTCCATTGGAATATAGTGCCGTTCATGATCACTGATGATCTGAAGATGTTCTACTACCGAGGGCTGCAGAATTGGAGTCATGAGAGAGGATGGCTGCGTGATGCAGTCCTTACAGCACAGGATCGGTTCAAGATCCTGCTCAGGCGATTTCAGATCGAATATGAAGAGTAGATCCAAGCTCAGTCGGAATCTGTTTCTGCTATGCCATAGCATGATCATCGTCTGAGGTGCGTCCGAGCTGTGCTCCAAGGCCGATCTTTGGTCTCGTGCAATCAAGGCAAAGCCTTATATTTGCATATCCTGGCAGTGGCGTTATCATTCTGGATATGGAAAAGGCTGATCTGCTTATAAGATGTGCTGCTGCGATCGTCAGCTGCGATGAATCCGACCGCATCCACCGCAATGCGGATATCGCGATCAAGGATGGAAGGATACTCTGCATAGGAGAATTCAAAGGGGATGCCTCGAGGATCATCGATGGCCGAAGCCTCTTCGTATACCCGGGGCTGGTGAATACCCATCACCACTATTACCAGTATTTCTCGCGCAATCTTCCCGAGGTGCAGAACCTCGAGCTCTTTCCATGGCTGACGGCTCTCTATGATATCTGGGCAGGACTTGCACCGGAGACGGTGAAGCTGAGCGCCGAATGCGCCATGGCTGAGCTGATCAGGCACGGCTGCACGACCAGCTTCGACCATCACTATGTCTTCCCCGGCTCATCCTCCATGGACATGCTCTCCGCGGAGGTGGAGGCTGCGGAGGAGGTTGGGATGAGATCCTGCCTTTCCCGCGGTTCGATGGATCTGAGCCGCAAGGATGGAGGCCTTCCCCCTGACAGCGTCGTGCAGACCATCGATACGATCCTCCGGGATTCGGAGGAGGCCGTGAGGAGGTTCCATGATCCCTCTCCTGGATCGATGATGCAGATAGCGCTTGCTCCATGCTCGCCGTTCT
>CALXYI010000003.1 GCA_944392935.1 uncultured Spirochaetaceae bacterium | reverse complement strand
GTCCGCCGCTTCCCCTGCCGAAGCAGGATTCGCTCGACTTGCATGCTTAAGACGCGCCGCCAGCGTTCGTTCTGAGCCAGGATCGAACTCTCCGTCATTGAATCCCGCCAGCTCTAGGCCGGCAGGTATAACTTCCATTCTTTCCCATCGCTCGCCACGAACTCGGCTCTTCTACCTTCGTTCGCTTGAATTGACAGAAGCTTACAAGCTTCTATTTCTCATCTCTTCCCTTCGCTGATATCTCTGTCAAAAACCTGCACTGCCTTCATTGGCGTGCCTAAACAAAGTACCGCAAAGGCGAAGGTTTTGTCAACAGAAAAATGAATATTTCATCCAAAATTCCCTAACTCATGCATCAGTCAGGAATTAGATGATTCCAGCGAGCTGACGAACTCCGAGAATCCATCTCCGCCGTATCCTGCTGTGATGTATCTGGGAAGGGAGGTGAACCGGGACCGCATGTCCTCCACGCTGTGCATCCCTATGGAAAGCGGCATGAACGAGAACATATCCTCGTCATTGAGGCTGTCGCCGAGATATACGCCATGCCCGGTAAGGCGATCTGAATCGATATCGTACAGCGACTCCATGAAATAAAGAAGGGAAGAGCGCTTTCCGTAGCTGCCGAACCCGACATTGATATGGATCGAGCTTTCGCTCCAGTGCCCGCCTGCCGCCTTGATCATGCCCTTGAGGGTGCGTATCTCATGGGCCCTGAGATGCTTCTTGTCATATGCGATATCGAAGATGCGCGCATACTGGTCGGTGGAGAGCCTCAGCCCTGCCGTAAGCTTCAGGAGGCTATCCTTCTTATGCTGGTACTGCACATCCACCATCGGATTGTTGCGGTATACCACATCCCCGCCCTTGCCATGGGCGAGGATCAGGGCACCGCCTTCGGCAATGACGGCATCGACCGGCCACTGCCTTATATATGCATCGGCCCATCCTGCGGAGCCACCGGTGAGGAGGACTATCATCTTCCCCATCCTCTTCAGCTTCCACAGTGCCCTGAATGCATTCGGATAGAGCTTTCCGTTCTTCGTGATCGTATCATCGACATCGGAGACAACGATCTCGACAGCGGCCTTCTCCTCATCGGAGAGGCCTTCGAACAGAACCCCTCTCTCCTCCATAGGCCTACCTTGTCATGCCAGAGAGGGCCCCGGACTTCAGCACGGACGAAAGATACGTCACGAAGCTGAGGAGGGAGGCGATGGCAGAAAGGGAGAAGAGGATATACAGAAGGGTCCCGTATGTCCCGTTCCAGCTTCCTGGCTGCACGAAGGCAGCAGCAACGATATAGACGATGGAGAAGATGGAAGTGACCGCATAGAGCACGGTCTTGCTCTTGCCCCAGATATTCGCAGGCATCGCCTTGCCGGCGCGCATCATCAGCATGCGCATGAAGAGTATGGAGAACTCCCTCCACATTATTATGATAAACGCCCATACAGGCATGATCCCCCCGGCCATGAAGCATACGAAGAATGTCAGATGCGAGAGCGTATCGGCAAACGGATCCATGACCTTGCCAAGATCCGTGACGAGGTTGTATTTCCTCGCGATCTTGCCATCAAGCAGATCCGACAGCTCCGCTATCGCATAGCAGATGAACATCATCACCGCAGATACGACATGCGCCCCTCCGAATTCCAGCAGCGAGATGCTGTAGGAGATGAAGAACACCGGAACCATTATCAGGCGGAGTACTGTAAGTCTATTCGGAATATTCATAGAACCCTCTCAATTACAAAGGTAAACGATGAAAGCAGGAAGCATCAAGGAAAGAGAGGGAGCGCGGCCCCCTCTCTCCGGATCATATCTGCTCCTTGCTGTCTATCGCCTTATGCGCTTCTGCGATGAAATCGGCTGTCGGCACGCCATTCACCTGCCTGCCGCTCCGGTAGCGCACGGAGACAAGATCCCCTGCGATCTCCTTCTCGCCGATGATCAGCATATATGGAGTCTTCATCCTCTGGGCATTCCTGATCTTCGCATTCATCCTGTCCGCGGAAAGGTCGGTAACGACCCTGAAGCCCTCTGCGCGGAGCCTCTTCTCAAGGCTCTTCGCATAATCGAAGGCGCTCTCCCCTACGGGGATGATGGCAATCTGGTCAGGCGAGAGCCATGGCGGGAATGCCCCGGCATAGTGCTCGATGAGGACCCCGAAGAACCTCTCAAGCGATCCGAGCAGCGCCCTGTGGATCATATACGGCCTCTTCTCCGTGCCATCCTTGTCGACGAATGTCAGGTCGAAGCGCTCGGGGAGGTTGAAGTCGAACTGCACCGTCGAGAGCTGCCATTCGCGTCCGATGGCATCCTTGACCTTGAGATCGATCTTCGGACCGTAGAACGCACCGCCGCCCTCGTCGATATCATACTTCAGGCCCTCCTTCTCGACAGCCTTCCTCAGAGCAGCCGTCGCGCTGGCCCACTTCTCCGGATCGCCTACCGAGTGCTCAGGCTTCGTGGAGATGTATGCATGTATATCCTCGAATCCGAACGAATGGAGCATGAACATCGAGAAGCGCAGCACCTCGATGATCTCGTCATCCATCTGCTCGGGAGTGACGAAGAGATGGGCATCATCCTGAGTGAACCCGCGCACCCTCATCAGCCCATGGAGGGCACCGGCCTTCTCATATCTGTAGACGGTCCCGAGCTCAGCCCAGCGGAACGGGAACTCGCGGTAGCTGTGCTTCGTGTTCTTGTAGATCATGATATGGAACGGGCAGTTCATCGGCTTGACATAGTAGTCGGACTTGTCCATCTCCATCGGAGGATACATCGACTCCTTGTAGAAGCCGAGGTGGCCTGATGTCTCCCATAGCCAGCTGCGTCCCACATGTGGCGTATAGACAAGCTCATAGCCGTTCTTGTAGTGCTCTGCCCTCCAGAAATCCTCGATGGCCTGTCTGATGCGCGCTCCCCGCGGATGCCAGTAGACAAGGCCGGGACCGGCCTCCTCATGCAGGGAGAATAGATCAAGCTCCTTGCCGAGCTTCCTGTGATCCCTCTTCTCGATATCCGCAAGATAGTCCATGTACAGGCGGAGCTCCTTCGGATTCGACCATGCCGTTCCGTAGATGCGTGTGAGCATCGGGTTCTTCTCGCTTCCGCGCCAGTATGCGCCTGCGATGGAGAGCAGCCTGAAGGCATCCGCATGCAGCTCCTTGGTGCTCCCGACATGAGGGCCTCGGCAGAGATCCGTGAATGACCCCTGCGTATAGAGAGACACCGTCTCCCCTTCCGGAATCGCATCCAGCAGCTCAAGCTTGTAGGGCTGGTCATGGAAGAGCGCCCTGGCCTCCTCCCTGGATACTTCCTTCCTCTCGAAAGGAACACCGGAGGCTATTATCTTCTTCATGTGCTCCGTGATCGTCTCGAGATCCGCGTCCACAAGCGGCCTCGGAAGATCGAAATCATAGTAAAAACCATTCTCGATCGCCGGTCCGATAGCGATCTTGGCTCCCGGGAAGAGCTCAAGCACAGCCTGTGCCATGACATGGGCTGTGGAATGACGGATCATCGATAGCTTCTCATTATCTGCCATAATCCTCTCCTTAAAGGAAAAAGCCTTTCCAGTCTCATCCTCGCATCAAAGTGCGCAAGGACGAAGCTGCAAAGGCTCCGCGGTTCCACCTTGCTTCCCCCATTACGGGGACGCTCATTATGCCATTGACGCTGGCGACGGCATGGAATACTCGTTTCCTTTCACCCATGCAGCTCGGGAGTGGTTTTCGCATCCTATCCCCAGGCATCTCTCACCCGCCGAAGCGGACACCCTCTCTGAGGCGGAATCAGATGCTACTCGTCTCCGTCGTAGCAGATAGCTAGAAGATATCGCAAAGGGAGAGGATATTCAAGGGATGGCATGGAAGAAGGGCCCCTCCGCAGGAGCATATCCTGGAAGAGGGCCCTGGAAGGAATCAGAGCAAAGCTCATTTCCTCAGAGGCGCGGCCTTGCCGGCATTCCTCAGCTTGAGGGCAAGCGCGGGCTTCACGATGGTTCCGGGACCGGCGATGCAGCCGCCTTCGCAGGCCATGACCTCGACGAGATCAGCCTCAGGCGCTCTCTTCTCCCATGTCTTCATCAGGCGCACCGTCTTCTTGTCCAGCCCGTTTATGGGCATGATGCGCGGTGACTTGCCATCCTCATTGAAGCGGCGGAGCACACAGGAAGCGACACCTGTGGATACCGCGAACTCGCGGCAGTCCTTGAAGGAATCGGTATTCCCGAGATCCTCCCCCTCCATCTCGCGGACATCGATATCCTTTGCGATGAAGAGCGATGCAAGCTCGGCGAATGTCATGACACCGTCGATGGTGTCCCTGTACCTCTTCGCAGCCTCGACCTTCTTCGCAAGGCAGGGGCCGATGAAGACGGATCTGCAGCCAGGATACTTCTCACGCACGAGCTGGGCGGTATAGCCCATCGGGGAGAGGGCATCCGAGCGCCGTGTCTTCAGGTACGGGATGTGGATATCCACAAGCTCCATATATGAGGGGCAGCATGACGTGGTCATGAAGCCTTCGCTTCCAGAGATCTTCCTATAGAGCTCATCTGCCTCGTGGACAGAAGTCACCTCGGCACCTTCCGCGACCTCGACGACATCATGGAAGCCAGCCTTCTTGATAGCGGCCTTCAGCTGCTCCAGCGTTCCGGGGAACTGTCCCTCGATGGCAGGGGCGATCATGGCGACGACCTTCTCGCCGCGCTTGAGCATCTTCAGCACCGGGAAGAGACCTGAGCGCTCGACTATCGCACCGAACGGGCAGGAGCGCACGCATTTGCCGCAGCCGATGCATTTGTCATGCTCGATCTCGACGAATCCTTCCTCGTTCTTCGTGACGGCGTCGACAGGGCATGCCTCCTCGCATGGGACAGGGATATGCACTACGGCATGGAACGGACATACTTCCATGCACTTGCCGCATCTGATGCACCTGTCCTCCTGGATATGGGCCTGACCATTGATGAATACGATGGCATCCTTAGGGCAGTTGGACATGCATGGCCTGGCAAAGCATCCGCGGCATCCGTCACTGATCCTGTACTGCGACTTCGGGCATCCAGAGCATCCTGTGACGATTGTCGTGAGAAGCGGAAGCGGCGGCTTGTCTGCCTCCAGGACTTCCTTCATGTACTCGGAGAGCGGCTTCTCCTCGTCATCGTCGCGCTCGATGTTGATGCCTGCAAGAGCCATTATCCTGTAGCGCACCATCGCCCTTTCCTTGTAGATGCAGCAGCGGAAAGGCGTGCGGTGCTTAGGTATGATCTCAAGCGGAAGCCTATCAGCCTGCTCTGCAAGGGTGTCGGCAAAGAAGCACTTGAGCACTTCCGTGTCGATCTTCCTCTTCATGAGAGTATACTGATTGTTCAGCTCAAGCATTCTTCACAGCCTCCGCAAGGAGCTTGCAGAACATATCCTGGTTCACTCCGCTGTAGATCTTGTCATTGATCGACACATAGGGTGCGCTGCCGTTGCCCACCTTGCACTCGTCAAGGCATGAGCAGCCTTCGATCTCGCACTCGGCAAGGATCGCCGGATCGACAAAATCATTGTAGAGGAGCAGATCGGCTCCTCCCTGTACGAAGCAGGCTGTGCCAAGGCAGATCCTGACCTTTACTTTCGATTTCTTCATCTTAATATCCTCCTATAGATATTCCTGTGAAGTTTCCTTCAGATATATCTCCTCAAGCGCCTTTCTAAGCCGCCCGATGATAGTCCTTCTTATTCCGATCTCGACAGGGATGTTCGGATCCTGATGAGCCTCGTTTATCTTCGTCCCCACTATGAAATGCACCTGATCGCTGTCAAGGAGCATCTCCACGAACTTCTTCGCAGGATCGTTCACCAGCTCCGCGGGATTGAGCTTCTTCTCCAGTATCGTCGCGACGCGGGAGAGCGTGAGCATGCCTTCGGTGACGAGGTCTATGCCCTCCATGGTGGATGAAGGCGGGACATCCTTTGACCAGCAGGACAGATCGAGCTTCATCTTCTTGCCGAGCACCCGTGCGACTATCTGGGAAGTCGTTCCGCCCGAGACGATCTTGCGGCCGTCGAATGACTTTATCTTCTCCCCGAGGATGGCATCCGCTTCCTTGGTGAACGGAGGGCCTGTCACTATGAGGGTGCGGCGGGGCCTCCTGACATACACCACTACGCAGGTTATATCATCCTTGGCGGATAGCCCGTCAAGGGAATAGGCCTTCTGGACGATCGCACGGGAGAGCTCGCGAGAGGATATATCAGGATCCTTCGCGATCTCATCGACCACGAACTTCCTGACGCCATCAAGCCTCCATCCCAGCGGCATGCTGCTCCCCAGCCCGGACTGGGTGACTCCATCGGAGAACATTATCAGGCGGTCGCCCACATCAAGATGGAAGACAGAATGCGATATGATCTCCTTCTTGAAGGCGCCTTCCCTCTGCAGCTCCGTCTTGCTGCGCGTCCAGGAGACAGGGTCCGTGCCGGAGAAGCGGAGGGACGGGGGATTGTCATATTCGACGAGATTCACTGCGATGTTCTCCATATCCTCGCCGTAGCGTATATCGGCGATGGTGAATGTCGAATAGCTGATCTTCCTCTCCTTGCATACCGGCAGGGTATCCATGATGATCTGCGCTGAATGGCTCAGGTCTATCGGGGAGAATGAAAGCCGATGCGCCATATGCGCGGTAAGGGAGGCAAGCACGTTTGCCTTCACCCCGCTTCCGAGGCCATCGGAGAGCGTGGACACGATCTGGTTGCTGTCAGGATTCCTCGAGAGGAGGAACACATCGCCGCCGATCTTCTGTCCATGCTTGTATATCTGGGCATAATCGACATCTATGAAGATATTTTTCATGTCAGATCACCGCCCTCATCTTCCCTGAAATCGTTATCGCCCTCTCCTGCCCCATGGACACTGAACGCATCGATGAGGGAATTGAGCATGATCTCCGTCTCCGCCGCGTTCTCACCAAGCAGCGATGCGATCTGCTGCACGGTCTCAAGCGACTTCTGGATGACATCCTCGGCCTTCTTGACCACGGTCTCGCGCTTTATCGTCGGATTGGTTATATCCTCGAACATGGCGCCGAGGAGCCTCTTCTTCTCGACGAGGAAGAACGTGACACGGAGGAACTTGTCCTTGAAATGCACCCTGTACTGCCCGGGATGCGAAAGATAGAACTGGTCACGGAACTTGTCCGCGAAAGGAACGAAGCGCTCCAGGGGCAGGCCCTTCACCATCTGCAGGATGCTCTGGTCAAGCACGAACCCCTCATCCATATCGCCGAATATCTCCATGAAATGCTCATTGCAGTCAGCGATCTGGAGATCGGAATCGACAATGACGACACCCATCGGTATCGTGCGGAGGAGCACATCGACCTTGCTCTCAGCCTCCTTACGCATCTTGGTGACGCACATCTCCACCTCCGCCATGCCGTCAAGGTATGCGATGGCCATATCGCGGCAGGTATTGTAGCCGCATCCTCCGCAGTTGAGCTCATCGGCCTTCGTCAGCTTGCCGAGATCGACGAGCGCGCGCTTTATCTCGTCCTCCGTATGCTGATGGCGGAATCCTCCCTCGCTCTTCGGCTCGGTGCTGTGAAGCAGCCCGTAGCCCTCCTTGAGAAGCCGTCTGGCGAATGCTTCATCGCCTGTGAAGACATCCGGGCTGTCAAGGCGCTTCATCGTGTATATCTCCGCGCTGCGCTTCCTCTCCGTCATAGGCATATCGCTGGTGATCCCGGGGCCGTTGACACAGCCGCCCTCGCACATCAGGAGCTCAAGGAAAGGAAGAGGGACCTCATCGCTGCGGAGGGCGGACATCACCTGCTCCACGCCGCTGAATGCCAGCGCATCCGCCTGCAGCTGCCTGCCGCCCCAGACGGACGAGGATGCTATCTGCCCGCCCTCGATGGGATATATCGTCGACAGCCCTGCCCTGCAGGGGACGAAATCCACGTCCTCAGCTTCTATGGTATCGAGGGAGATGCCCTCTGCGGCGAGCCATGCCTTAAGCTCATCGAATGTTATCGCGAGATCGGGATAGCCCGGAGTCATATCAGCCTCCATCTTCTTGGCGATGCAGGGGCCGATGAATACTATCACGAGCTCCTCGTTGTATATGCTCCTCAGATACGCAGAATGCGTCTGCAGTGGAGACGGCACGGGCGCAAGCTTGCTGGAAGCCTCAGGATAGTATTTCTTCACGAGCTCCACGACTGACGGGCATGCCGTACCTATGAACGGACAATCCCCATCATGCTCTGAAGCATGGATATCCAGCGCCTGCGTGACTATCGCGGCACCGATGGCTGTCTCGGATATGCCGGAGAAGCCAAGCTTCCTGAGGGCGGTGAGAAGCTCCTTCTCACGGCCATGGAACTCGGATGCATAGGAAGGCGCAAGGGAGCATATCACGCGGCGGCCCGACTTGAGGGCAAGCTGCACGCGGGGAACATCATCACGGACCTTCTTCGCGCTGTTCGGGCACACATGGACACACCTGCCGCAGTATATGCAGCGGTCCTTTATGATCATGGCGTTGCCGTCTTTTATCTGGATTGCCTTGACAGGGCATGAGCGGACGCACTTGTAGCAGTCGCGGCAGCTGGTGACCTCAGTGTATATCGGATTCTGCATCGCTTCCCTCCAGTGCTGCCCTGATCAGATCTGCGGCGGCATCAGGATCGGAAATACCCTGGAATTCCCTGTCGCCGATCCTCATGTGCGGTCCGGTGCTGCACTTGCCGAGGCAGAGATGCCCCTCAAGCTCCACCTTGTCAGAAAGTCCATTCTCCTCAATATACTGCTCAAGCCCCATCAGGATCCCGCTGTTGCCTCTGGCAAAGCAGCTGGACCCCATGCAGAGCTCTACGACGAGCTTCTCCTTTTCAGCCATAAACACTCCTAGTCAGCTTAAAGACTATACGATGTTTTGACGGAAGTCAATAAAATGATTCAGCAGCAGGAATTAAGCCACCTAAAAAGCATAATCGTGCAATAAATGCAGGAATTCCGGGCAATAATGTGAATGCAGGAACATCAGATACCGGAATCAGGCATTTATTTCCTCTTCGGAGCTATCTCCTTCGGTCTCTTCCCTGTATTTCCTGCCGAGCTTTACGGAAAGGACTGCGAACGATGCCGCGAGATCGGTACGCTGCATGACGACATACTCAGGGACGCGGAGATTCCTGGGAGCGAAGTTCCAGATGCCCCTTATGCCGCACTTCACGAGCATGTCGGCAGTCGCCTGCGCCTGCGCGGCCGGCACTGTTATGACAGCTATCGTCACCCTGTGGCTCTTTATATACTGATAGATCGTATCAACAGGGAGCACCTCAAGACCGCCGATGCGCTGCCCTATCTTCCGCGGATCCTTATCGAAGATGGCAACGATCCTCAGGCCATAGGCTGAGAAACCATCATAGGCCGCTATGGCAGAGCCCAGATTGCCTGCCCCGATGATGAGGGCATCGGTGGAGTTGTCCCATCCGAGGGCATGGGTTATCGAGACAATGAGCTCATCGATGGGAAAGCCTGTCTTTGGGCGTCCCTCGACACCCGTGCTGGCAAGATCCTTCCGGACCTGTATCGGCTTGAGCGAGAGATCCGAAGCCAGCCGCGTCGCGCTGATGCTCTTCTCGCCATTCTCCTTCGCCTGCCTCACGATGCGGAGATAGGAAGGAAGCCTCTTCACCGAAGGGATGGGAATCGTCTGCTCATCTGCCATCTTTCAGTCTCCTCCTGATGCTCTCTATAAGCGTATCCGGAGCGCTCGCTCCTGCCGTAAGTCCGATGATACCATAATCGAAGGCTTCCTGCGGCACATCAAAGGGGGATGATACGAGGAATGCCCTCCTGCCCAGCCTCTCGGCAAGATCCCTCAGCTCCGCGGAATTCGCAGAGCAGGCATCACCTGCGACGATTATGGCCTCAGCGCGGGACGCAAGCTCCTCCAATGCCGCACGCCTTTCCCAGGAAGCCCTGCATACCGTGTTCACCTCTTCGATGCGGAGATGGAGCCTGGCAGCTTCACTCCTGATCGCCTCCATCAGAGGAAGAGGGAGCGTCGTCTGCACCACCGCGGTATACCTGGCATCCGGAGAGAGGCGGGCAAGGTCCCCGGGACGCTCTATCAGCACGGCATCCGATCTAGCCCCAAGCAGCGATACCATCTCGGCATGGCCCCGCTTCCCGATGAGAAGCACCGGTGCTGCAGCCTCGCGTGCCGCCCTCTGGTTCGCCAGCACGACAGGGCATGTAGCATCCACGATGGAGAATCCTCCCTTCTCGAACACCGAACGGAGCGCATCAGGGATGCCGTGGGTGCGGATTATGACGATGCCGGGCGGTACGTCGGCGTTGGCGATGCGGACTATCCCGAGACGATGGAGCTCATCCATCGCAGCACGGCTATGGACGATATCCCCATAGACATAGCATGGCAGGGAGAGGCGCCTCGCCTCAGCGGCAGCCTCAGCCGCGATGCGCATAGCGCGCCTCACGCCTCCGCAGAACCCCATGACAGAGGCCTCGACAACAGTCATCGTACCCCCTTTTGATGCAGAAAGGAGGGCATCAGCCCTCCTCTGCGGGGAAGGATGGATGGATCACTTATCCTCTCCGTCCTTCTTCTCCTCTGAGTTCTCTGCCACAGGGGCCTCCTCGGCCTTGGACTCGATCACGCCAGCCTCGCCCTTCTTATCCTCGATAGCCCCGGCTTCGCCTTTCTTCGCCTCATTCTTCTTGGGAGCAGGCTTCTCGGCTGTCTTGTTCACCACCGACGATATAGCGCTCTTGGTGAACTCGATGCGGGCGGAATCATCGACCTTGATGACGACTGTCTGGTCCTTCACCGCGACGATGGTACCGTGGATACCGCCGATAGTAACGACCTTGTCGCCCTTCTTCATGGCGGCAAGCATTGCCTTGGTCTCCTTATCCCTCTTCTTCTGCGGCCTGATGATAAGGAAATAGAAAATAAGTATGATGAGTACGAATGTAATCATCGTAGGCATCATTGATGCATCCATAGCTTTCCACACCTCTCTGTTGGTATTAACGAAAAATTAGCATCATAGCCTTACAGCAGTCAAGAATCCGCAGGGAAAGGAATAATGCAATCGTTATCTGACGAAGAAAGCAGGCCGGAGCCTGCTTTCCCATGACAGAGCCGGAGCTCCATCACATCATTCCGCCGCCCATTCCCGGATTGGCAGGAGCTGCCGGCTCCGGTGCGGGGATATCCGTTACTGCGCACTCTGTCGTGAGGATCAGCGACGCGATCGAAGCCGCGTTCTGGAGAGCGGACCTTGTCACCTTGACAGGATCGATGATCCCGCTGTCCACCATGCTCACCCACTCCATGGCATTGGCATCGAAGCC
Source organism: uncultured Spirochaetaceae bacterium (assembly GCA_944392935.1). Taxonomy (GTDB): domain Bacteria; phylum Spirochaetota; class Spirochaetia; order Sphaerochaetales; family Sphaerochaetaceae; genus Ornithospirochaeta. Next base: position 102,012 of record CALXYI010000003.1, on the reverse strand, counting down.
TACGCCCTTCTTCTCCCTCCTGCACCTGTCGGCGATGATCGAACCATCGACTCCTGCGTTCTCCGCAATCTGCCTGATAGGCTCCTCGAGAGCGCGGATGACGATCCTGTATCCGACCTTCTCCTCCTCCGTGAGTGCGGAGAGATCCTTTGCAGAGAGCTCATTGACAGCCTGGACAAGGGCGACTCCGCCACCGGGGATGACACCTTCCTCGATTGCTGCGCGTGTGGCGCTGAGGGCATCCTCGACGCGATGCTTCTTCTCCTTGAGCTCGACCTCCGTAGCTGCGCCGACATTCACGACAGCGACACCGCCGGCGAGCTTGGCAAGCCTCTCCTGGAGCTTCTCCCTGTCATAGTCGGATGTGCAGTCCTCGATCTGCATCTTGATCTGGGCGATCCTGTCGCGGATGGCCTCGGAGGAACCAGCACCGTTTATGATCGTGGTGTTCTCCTTCTCGACCTTCACGCTTGCAGCCTTGCCGAGCATCGTGATATCCGCATTCTCGAGCTTCATGCCGAGCTCCTCGGTGATGACCTGGCCGCCTGTGAGGATGGCGATATCCTCAAGCATTGCCTTCCTCCTGTCGCCGAAGCCCGGAGCCTTGACCGCAACCACGTTCAGGGTACCGCGGACCGCATTGAGTACGAGGGTGGCAAGAGCCTCTCCGTCGACATCCTCTGCGATTATGAGCAGCGGCTTGCCTGCCTGCGCGATCTTCTCAAGAAGCGGGAGAAGGTCCTTCATCGCTGATATCTTCTTGTCATAGATGAGGATGTAGGGATTGTCGAGAACAGCTGTCATCGTATCCCTGTTGTTGCAGAAATATGCTGAGAGATAGCCGCGGTCGAACTGCATGCCTTCCACGAAATCAACGGTTGTCTCGATTGTCTTGGACTCCTCGACAGTGATGACTCCATCCTTGCCTACCTTGTCCATCGCATTCGCGATCTCATCGCCGATCGTCCTGTCGTTGTTGGCGGAGATGGAAGCGACCTGTGCGATCTCCTCCTTGTCCTGGATCATCTTCGCCTGTCCCTTGATGCACTCCACCGCATCAGCGACAGCCTTGTCGATTCCCTTCTTGATTCCCATCGGGCTGACACCGGCTGCCACGCTCTTCATACCTTCCTTGGTGATGGACCATGCAAGGACGGTGGCTGTTGTCGTTCCGTCTCCGGCGACATCGTTCGTCTTCGCCGCGACTTCCTTGAGAAGCTGTGCACCCATGTTCTCGAACGGATCCTCAAGCTCGATCTCGCGGGCAACGGAAACGCCGTCCTTGGTTACTGTAGGAGCGCCGTACTTCTTATCGAGAAGGACGAGCCTTCCTTTCGGACCAAGTGTTGTCATTACGGCCTTGGATATCTTCTCCACGCCATTCACAAGAGACTTCCTGGCCTCTTCATTGAACTGAAGCTGTTTTGCCATATCTATATCCTCTCCTTAATCATTGCTGAAGCAGATGACTGCCATACGATAAGATATATAGAAAGGCCGAAACCGGCAAGCTCTGCCGTGAATTTCCTAGAGCATAGCAAGCGCAGAGGCCAGCGCCATGGCGGAAAGCCCTGATATGAGATTGACGGCATCATTGTCGATCCACCTGATTCCCCTGGCCCTTTCATTGCGCTCCCGGCCTTCCCATTCCCTCTCGGTAAGCGAGCCATCAGGGCGCCTGTACTGCACCTGGACGGAGGCGCCGAGGAATGAGTCCAGCACAGAGCCGAGGAAGCCTGAGGAGGCTGTTATGAGGAATTCCGGAAGTGAGCAGCCGAATGTTCCCAGGAAGAGGAAGGCCATCACTGCCGAAGCGGCAGCCCCTGCCGCTGTACCGAGGACAGTGACGCCACCGGAGATGCCGCGCTGCACGCGCGTGAATGTGATTATCGAGACGGGATCGCGATGGCTGAGGCGACCTATCATGCCGGAGAAGGTATCCGCAGCGGCTTCCGCAAGCGAGGCGGCGAATGCAGTGAGGAACACCTCTGGATATGGCGATATCCTGAAGAGCACGAGAGCTATGGCAGCCGGAAGCCCATTTGCGGCAACCTGCATCATATCCCTCTCGCCTCCTTTTGCCTCAACCCCGCTCCCATCCGCTAGGAGATGCCCTGTGACCGAGGCGGAGAGGAAGAAGAACAGGAGCATGACGAATCCCGATATGCCCCCGATATACATGACTGCAGTCCCGAGGACAGCTGCCGCGGCAGTCCCGCCAGGCGTCAGGAAGCGCTTAGTGCGCGCGAGCGCGGCCATGAGCGCGATGATGAGGAGCGTTGCTGCCAGGCGCCACAGTATGGGAATGGATAGGAAAAAGCCATCTGCGGCTGCTGTCCAGGATCTCATAGCACCTCCACCAGGAATGACGATAGTACAGGAACGGTGAGATTATCCAGCCCCCGGGGCGAGACAGCCTCTGCGGCAGCGGCGGCAGCGGCTATGGCAAGAGCCATGTGCCAGGGCTCATGGCTGGATAGCATGAAGATGATGAAGGAGACAGCGAGCATCGCTGCCGATCCCTCCAGGCTCTTGCTTCCAAGCGGATGGCGTCCCCAGCGCATACCTGCAGCGGCTGCTGCCGCATCCCCGATGCCCATGGCAAGGCAACCGGAGACGAATGAGGAAGGAGAGATGATGCCGCAGTCCATGCAGACGGCAAGGATGAGGAACGACAATGGATAGAGCACCAGCCCCGTTCGCCTTTCCTGATGCGGCATGACGGCATTGATGATGATGAAAGCAGCCGGCCCTATGAGCCGGAGGCAGGGATCATCTATCCCGTAGGCAAGGACGGGAGCGGTAAGTGAGACAGCGACATGCAGCACCTTCCTCGCCCCTTCGGAGGACAGCGCGCCCTTCTTCCCGAGAGCCTTGGTCGCGGCAACGGCACAGGATGCATAGATGAAGCAGGCGATAAGCCATATCCAGTCGCTCACCAGCTTCTTCCGCCTCCCCCTGAGTAGCCGCCTCCGGTGAAGCCCGATGATCCGCGGGACGTCCGCATGCCGCTTCCGCCGCTCCGTGGCGCGATGATGCTGGAATAGGCATGATGCCACCGATGCGGGAATGATGAGAGGCCGTATATACCGCTTCCTGGAGAACAATCGTACCAGGAGGCAGGAGGCACGGTGATTCCCCTGAATGCTTCTGTCCATTCCCTCTCCAGCCCAAGCGCCATGGCATATGAAAGCACATGGTAGAAGAACTCCGGATCCTCCTTCGACAGCTTCTCGATCCTGTCGCGCTCCACCTTGTCTATGAACTCACGGTAGCCCAGCACCTGCATCATCACGCTATCGCCGTATCGGCTTCTCCTGTCTATCAGGGAGGAGAGGAGGACAGAGAGCGCAAGGGACAGGAGGAAGAGCGACGAGGCAATCGCCGCCCGTGCCATACCGTACGTTCCGGACAGGGCCGCAGACATGAAGAACACGAGGAAGAGGAGGAAGAGCAGCGGTCCGGCAGCCATCGAGGGCCGGAGACCGGAGAGAGCGATGGCTTTTGCATTCTGCAGCGAGAATGAGCGCAGCATCAGATAGGCCATGAAGGCCGGCACGAGCGCGAATGCCGTGATCTCAGGCATGGGGAGGCACAGCAGGACAGGGATGATCGCTGCCGGTATGATGAGAATCCCCAGCATCCTCTTCCTGAGACGCACCGCTCCGGGGTCGGAGAGCGACTTCTCTCCCGAGAATGCATCCGCCTCGGCCTTCCTCACCCGCTGCATCGCAGAGGCGAATCCATTCACCCTGAGCGTATCAGGGCTGACGCTGCCGGAGGAGCGGAAGAACGCGGAGAAAAGCGCAGCCTCGGCCTCCGGGGCATCAGGCGGCAGCTGCCTGAGGCGCGTGAAGACGAAATCATCACCGCCGCTGTCCTGGATCGACACATATCCCCTGTCAGCCCACCAAATGAGCATCGCCGCGGCATCGCTGTCGGAAAGGCGGCCATCATATGCATATCCGGCATCCATGGGGCTGAGCCCCTCCGGAGGGTCAAAGCGCACAGGAGCGATAATCCTCCCTGACCGCCCTTTCGCATACCATACCGCAGCGGAGACAGCAAGCATGACGATGGAAGCGGAAAGGGAGAGCATGAAGGCGGGTGCCGTATAATCCGAAGGACGAACCGCGGTATCGAAATACCCTTCATCCATCTCAGCGCGGAGCGTTATGCCCTCCCCCGGCGGAAGATCGCGGAAGGAGCCGCTTACCGTCCGTCCATCAGGAGAGAGGGAGAATGGCTGCAGCGCGCGCGATCCATAGGCTCCTGACGTGACCCAGATCCTGTCCTTCCCCAGGGGATACGGGAAGGTCACGGAGAATGACACGCGCCTCATCGGCGCATCCCATGCATCTGGCGCGACTATATTGAAATAGAGCTCATCGTAGTCATCGTATCCGTCAGCACCGAGGGAATACCTGTAGGCAAGGGAGTACTCCTTCCTGCCCAGCACGGTCTCATCCGGACTGCCGAACCTGACGGAGATCATGGAGGAATCACGGCTGACGACGGCCTCCTCGGATGCCCTCATATCATCCACGTCCGCCCTTGTGCCATCGCGGAACGCATACTGTATATCGCGGAAGAAGCCATGGGAGGGAACGGTATAATCCAGCGCCATATCCTCCCTTATCATCATGGAACGGGAGCTGTCGATGCTGATGGTCATGGAATAATCATCGACGATGAAGCTCTCTGCCCAGAGCGGCAGCACGGCAATGATGGCCAGCACCAGGACCATGGTACGCTTCATCAGAACCTGACCTCTACACGCTCCCTGTCGCCTTCATCTATCTCTATGTATCCACGCTTCTGGAAATGGAAGGCCGAGGCGATCAGGGAAGAAGGGAACACCATTATCCTGTCGTTGTATTCACGGGCGATGGCATTGTAGTACTTACGGGCATTGGCAATGGTCTCCTCGATGCGTCCGAGCTGGCTCTGGAGATCCAGGAAGCCCTGGTTCGCCTTCAGCTCAGGATAGCCCTCGGCGACTGCCAGCAGCCTGCTGAGCGCACCCGAAAGCTCCCCTTCCGCCTTCATCCTCTCGCTTCCGGAGAGCGATGCGGCCCTGCTGCGGGCGGATACGACAGCCTCCAGCGTAGAGCTCTCATGGCTGGCATAGCCCTTCACGGTCTCGACTATGTTCGGGATGAGATCGCTCCTCTCCTTCAGATGCGCATCGATACCGGCCTCCGCCTCATCGCACTTATTCCGCATCCTCACGAATGCATTGTATGCCGTGACAGCCCATATGGCAGCCAGCACCACGATTACAAGAACCACTGCAAGAGCAATCATCCTGCGCCTCCAAGCCTGAGGATAGCATATGAAAGCATGCTATGATACCGCACGGAATGCATTTTGGATGAACCTGGTTGCAACCATTCGATGCACGCGGTAGAATTGCATATGGAATGCATACTTATGCATATACGGAGGAGCAATGAAGGAAAGGCACAACCGTCTTGCAGTCGTCAAGGAACTGATAAAGAACAACAGGATAGATAGTCAGGACACCCTTCTCGAACTGCTGAGGAAAGAAGGATACAACGTCACGCAGGCGACCCTCTCCAGGGATCTCAAGATGCTCAAGGTCGGTAAGATCTCCGATGGCTGGTCAGGCTACTACTATACGCTCCCGGAGAGCGACCTGGTAAGCGAATCCGAGAAAAGCTACATACAGGATGTGAGGCGCGGGATAATCTCGATAGAGTTCTCAGGGAACTTCGGAGTCATAAAGACAAGGCCCGGGCATGCCAACAGCGTAGGCTTCGCCCTTGACGTGCTTGCACTGCCGGAAATCCTCGGCTCAGTGGCAGGCGATGACACGATCTTCGTCATACTCCGCGAAGGCATGACGAAGGAGGATCTGCTGGAGAGCTTCAACGCACGTATTCCGGAGGTTAAGGAATGAACTACATCGATCTTGACAGGACAGAGGGCTACAAGGCCCTAATCGGGACAGGGAAATGCACTGTACAGGAGCTTCTTTCCCCGGAAAGGATCAGGAACTGCGATATAAGGCTCGGAGGCGGCCTGAGATACAACTGGGCAGCGATGCCCATCTCCGGCGATGCTGCGGCGAAGCTGCAGGCGCTTGCCGATGAGGAGGATCTGGCAGGCAAGTACAGAGAACTCCTCTCAGGCGCGATGATGAACACCGGCGAGAAGCGTCTGGTGCTCCATCACCTCACGAGGGGAAATGTCCTTGGCGTGAAGGTGGAAGCCGACGGAGAGGACAAGGAAGCCTTCTACAGCGGGGAGCTGGAGAGGATAAGGGAATTCTCGGCAGCGGTCAGGGATGGCAGGATAAAGGGATCGACAGGGAAGGAGATAACGACTGTATGCCAGATCGGCATCGGAGGCTCCGATCTCGGGCCGAGGGCCCTCTACCTTGCGCTCAGGGGCTGGGCTGAAGGAAGCGGCGTGAAGCAGCTCAGAGGCGAGTTCATCTCCAATGTCGACCCGGATGATGCCGCTGCAGTGATCCGTAACCTGGATTTCGAGCGCACGCTCTTCATCCTCGTCTCCAAGAGCGGAACCACGCAGGAAACGCTGACGAACCGGGATCTCGTACTGGAAACGCTGAGGAAATCGCCGATCAAGGGGCTTGTTCCCTCGAAGCACATGATTGCCGTGACGAGCAAGACATCCCCGCTTGCAAAGGATGATTCCATGCTTGCGGCATTCTTCATGGACGACTACATCGGAGGCCGCTACTCCTCAACCTCCGCGGTAGGCGGCGTGGTCCTCTCGCTCTGCTTCGGCTTTGACACCTTCCGTGCCCTCCTTGATGGCGCGCATGAGGAGGACAGGCTTTCCCTGGAGAGCAGCATAACGGAGAACGGCGCTCTGATGGATGCCCTCATCGGCTTCTATCTGAGGAACATAATGGGCTACCCTGCAACAGCGATACTGCCCTACTCGCAGGCCCTGTCCCGCTTCCCCGCGCATCTCCAGCAGCTCGACATGGAATCGAACGGGAAGCATGTCAACAGGAACGGGGAGAAGATATCCTATCCTACAGGTCCTGTGATCTTCGGAGAGCCGGGAACGAACGGCCAGCATTCCTTCTACCAGCTCCTGCATCAGGGCTCTGACATCATACCGCTGCAGTTCATAGGCTTCAGGGAATGCCAGTACGGAGAGGATATCGAGACAGCCGGGTCGTACAGCCAGACCAAGCTCAATGCCAATCTCATTGCCCAGATCGCGGCATTCGCACGCGGAAAGGATGACAGCAATCCGAATAAGGAATTCGATGGCAACAGGCCCTCATCCCTCATATACGGAGACAGGCTCACGCCATCATCGCTCGGAGCGCTCCTCTCGCATTTCGAGAACAAGGTGATGTTCCAGGGATTCATATGGAACCTCAACTCCTTCGACCAGGAAGGCGTGCAGCTGGGAAAGGTGCTTGCGAAGAAGGTGCTTGCCGGCTGCGAGGGGGATGATATCCTCAAGGCCTATGCAGACCTGCTGATCTGAGCAATCATCACGCAAAGCCTGAAGGCCCGCCTCCGGACAGGGGCGGGCCTTTCCTCTCTGCATGCTCCATTCCATGCGTATTGCTGATTGACCACGGCAGGCACAGCAGGAAGGCCTCGCTTCCAGAAAACGCTTTCCCCTGCAGGGCCTTGGCTTCAGGAAACAGCTGGCAGTCTATGGCTCGATTACGATTTTCAGGGAATCCGGGGTACCGAATGCGGCGAATGCCTTTTCTGCATCCTCAAGGCTGAAGCGATGAGAAACAACAGCATCAGCATTCACACGACCAGATGCTATTTCCGTTATGGCTGTCTGGGATGTAACCGGATTGTTGAATGATCCACAGATGGTTATCTCATTATTGTTGATATAATCAGGAGATATGCGCGCATACTCTCCAGGAGGACAGCAACCGAATGCAACAACGATGCCTCCTCTCTTGACCTGCATGACTGCTTCTTCCACAAGCTTTGTCTTTCCTGCACACTCCATAACGACATCGGGACCATCGGGACAGTACCGATGGACAATACCCATAAGGTCCTGCTGAATCGGATCGATTACGAAATCCGCCCCGAGCTCAAGCGCTTTCTCCCGTCGGGCAGGAATAGGATCGCTCACGCCGATTACCGCGCATCCGCAGTTCCTGGCAATCTGCATATTGAGAAGCCCTATCGCGCCAGCTCCGTGGATGAGTACAGAATCACCTAGCTTGAACCTTGCCATCTGGCTGCCCCGTATGCAGCATGAAACAGGTTCCACCAATGCCCCTTGGAGGAATGTCATGTTATCCGGCATCGGCAAGGCATGGGTTTCCTCGATAACTGCATACTGCTCAAACCCGCCGTCCCGGAAAACACCGAATGGCTTCAGGTTCCTGCACAGATGCACACGTCCTGCCTTGCAGAATTCACAGTGGCCGCACTCTATATTCGGATCCACGACAACCCTATCACCGACCCTGCGGCTGACGACGTCAGGGCCAAGGGCCACAATCTCACCCGAACACTCATGCCCAGGGACAAGAGGAATCGAAGAATCATAGCTGCCTTTCAATATGTGCAGATCCGTTCCGCATATACCGCATGCCTTCACGCGGATAAGGACCTGATTGCGGACAGGTTCGGGAACCGCTATGCTCTTCACCTCCATCCTATTGAGCTCCGTAAAAACCAAAGCAAGATTCTCCATGCAAGCCTCCTTCTGGCTGTTGTCTATCAGAAAGGCCCTGCTGTTGCGCAGACCTTGGCTGCATATGCAGTCGCATCATACAGGACATCCTTCATTGCATTGCCTTTCACTGTTGAAGCAATGAAAGCCCCGATAAATGAATCACCGGCTCCGAGGGTATCAACGACCTCAATCGGGACTATCGGCTGGAAGAATCTCTCCCCGCCGCTGAAAACATAGGCCCCGGCCTTGCCCATAGTCAGGATAATGGTACCGAATGAATAGGGCGCAAGATCATGCGCTATGCCGATGCTCTCCTCCACGGTAAGCCGTGGGCAGGAAAAGAATGCCATGTCAACAAGGCCGCATACGGAAGCAAGCAGCTCAGGAGACATATTGTCTGAGAAATCCATGGCGATCATGCAGCCGGCTCCACGCAGGGAAGAAAGCAAGGAGCTTATATAATCCCTGTATCCAGGGTTCCTGAACACAGTAGGCCAATTGGTGAAACCAGTGATATGGATTGCAGAGAACTCTCCTGCGAATATGAAATCAAGGTCCTCCTTCCGCAGCGGGAAAAGCTCCTGAACTCCTATATCCTCAGCAACGAAATTCCTTTCCTTGTCCTTTATCAGGACCTTTGTCCATCCTGTGCTGCCTGATTCAGTGCGGAGATGCGATATATCCAATCCATATCCAGACAAGGTCCTTCTCACCAATCCGCCTTCCGCATCATTGCCGACAACCCCAACCAAGGAAGGACTGCAGCCATTTCGCAGCAATGACATTGAGACATTGACAGCATTGCCTCCTACGTACGTAACGCTTTCCGTACCTTCATAGAAATCAACGCTGATATCACCGATAACGCAAACCCTTTTCATACAACCTCCTGCATCTGAAGGGTAATAGTCTTTGCCCCATCCTCTTCCGAAGGATGCTCGATCGCATCGATGAGAATCTGGGTTGCAAGCCTTGCCATCTCATCAATTGGCTGATGTATAGTGGTCAATCTGAAAGGGAACAGGGATTCCGTGATTCCGATCTCATCAAATCCTATGATCCTTGTACCTTCTATCTTCTTCCGGTATAGAGCTGCCATTGTCCCTATCGTCATCTGATAATCAAGCGTAAGGATGGCATCCGGGACTTCTTTGCGCAGGAACTCCTGGAAAGACTCCGCCACAGCCTCCGGCTTATATCCGCAGACAACAGTCGAAGAGCTTTCGATAGCCTCACCTGCCTCCTTGACCGCCGCAAAGAACCCTTCCCTCCGGTCCTCTATCGTATTTATCATCTGGTCGGGGCTGACCATCGCTATTCTCCGATATCCCTCGGTGATCAATCTCCTCGTTGCCTCATAAGCAGGGGCAAAATTCTCGAATACTATGGAATCGGCCTTTACTCCATCTATTGACCGATCCATGAATACAAATGGAATACCCTGGCTCCTGAGTTCCTTATAATGTGCAAGCCTGCTTTTCGATATGCCTTTGGCGCATATGTCACATGCAGGGACGATAAGAAGCCCATCAACACGCCGCTCAACCATCGAGAGAACAGCCTCAGCTTCTTCCTGTCCGCTTTCATCGGTATTGCTCAGCAGGATATTGTACCCGTACTTCCTCGCATTGCTCTCAACACTGTTGATAAGTGAAAGGAAGAAAGGATTCGCGATATCAGTCACAAGAAGACCTATCGTCTTTGTCTTTCTCTTCACCATGCTTTTCGCAATGAGATTAGGACGGTATCCCAATTCCTTGCTGGCAGCCATAACCTTCTTCCTTGCTTCATCGGAAGAATAGCCATAGCCCCCCATGATCCGCGATGCAGTAGAAACCGATACGCCGGCCTTTGCAGCAACATCTTTAATGGTTATCGGCATATTGTACCTCGTTTATTCATTTCCCTAATATATCGGGAAATTCTAATAAAGATTCTATAACTACATCAGCTTTTGATAAGTCCTGATTCCCCGATAAGGGGTTATAATACCCGACAACATGCATCCCGGCATTCCTTGCGGCCTCGATACCGTTGCGGCTATCCTCGAGGACCAGGCATTCCCCAGGCTCGACACCGATGAGCCCTGCCGTCTTCAGGAATATCTCAGGATCCGGCTTTGCCATCCTGACATCGTCCCCCGAGACAGAGCACGACAGGAATGTCCCGATATCCAACGTCCGTATCGCGCAATCCACAAAAGCCCTGCCGGATGATGAGGCTATAGCGAAACGGATACCGGAGAACCTTCCGCCTCTCAGCTCCGACATCATTTCAGCAGCCCTTGGCACCAGAGGGACACCATCATTCTCATATATCGCAAGAAGAAGGGCATTCTTATACTCAAGGACCTCATCCGGGGAGGCCTTGAGCCCATGCTTCATGCACATATCATGGAAGAATACATGGTTGTCCATACCGGTATAGCCTCTGAACGTCTCAGGATCAAGCTCGACCCCGAAATGCGCCAGAGCGATTGCATCCGTCCTGATATGGAGGGGTTCCGAATCAACCAGGACCCCATCCATATCGAATATCGCAGCACGAATATTCCTGAACATCAGAAATACGTTTCCCCCGGTTTATACGGAGTCACATGCATCTGCAGGTAATCATCCATGTTGATGCCCCTCTCGGTAGACTGATACAGGAAGAACAGCTGGGTTACGATATGAAGCGCATAAGGAGCGAGCTCCGGCAGCGTTTCAAAGTAATCCTTTACATCGAACTTCACGACTTTCGCTCCGTGCTTCTCGCAGTAAGCAGCCGTAGCAAGGGAATAATCCCTTGTAGCATCATTGCCGATAAGATGGATCATAGCCGGCTTCCTGAAAAGGATCTCAAGGGCTCCATGCCTCCACTCGCATCCCCGGATGCATGCAGCATGCACCCGTGAGTATTCCGTGAGATTGGTATAGCCCAGCTGATATGCCAGAGCCCAGAGAGCCCCATCCCCAACCACATAGAAGAAATCCTCATCCTTGACCTTCTCCAGGCATTCCATCGCTATCTTCTCGCACTTGGAGATCACGCTGCGCATCTTGCCAGGGATTTCCGCAAGGGCGTTCCTGAGCCTATCTGCGGCAACCGCTTCCCCTCTGAGGCTGAGAAGCTCAGCCATAAGGCTAAGGCAATTCGCCATAGCGCTTGTATAGAGGCATTTATCACCATAATCAAGGACATATTCGCATGTCTTCGCCAAAGGACCATCAGCAGACTTCGAAAGAGCGATGCGAGGAGTTCCGAATGAACCAAGGAACTTGCTGACGCTTACCGTATCAGCTGTCTTCCCGGAATATGAGGCAATGATCGCGAAGACCTTACGCTCCTTAAGCTTGTCCAGAAGGTATTGATCCTTCTCGAATTCTATAACCGGACCATAGTTATGGACGACCTGCATCGAGCTGTTCGCCCTCATGTAATAGAACGGCGTGTAAAGCGTGCAGTACGAAGCTCCGCTGCCTGTGAAAAGCAGGATTTCCGGGTTGTAATCAAAGATCACCTTTGCCAGCTGCCTGAACTTCTCCTGATTCTTCCCGAGAGAGGCCTCCATAGAATCAGCAGCGACATACGCCGAAAGTATTTCGGTGTTCTTGTTGACTTCCAACAAGCGCTCATCCATCTTGATCATCTCCAAAATCTCCTTTTTGAATTGAATTTCCTATATCATTCCTTAACAGCACCTGCAGTAAGACCTGCTACCAGATACTTGTTAATGAATCCGAATAAAACCAGCTGCGGAAGTGTTGTCAGCACAGCACCTGCCGCCATAGTAGACCACTTGAATGTCCCGTATCCCTTGAAGCTTGCAATAGCTATGGATACTGTCTGGGCTTCCGAATATGAAAGCACCAGCGGGAACATGAGATTCGTCCAGATCGATATGAAGCACAGGATACTCGTCGCAGCCAATCCCGTAGCGATTGCCGGTGTCGTGATCCTGAAAAGCACCTGCATCTCCGTGCAGCCATCTACCCTTCCCGCATCTTCAAGGGATGGCGATAACTTGTATATGTAGCTTTTCAGAAGGACTACGGTATACGGAAGCGTTATGATCTGAAAGGCGAGTACCATGCCTATGGCCGTATCGAACAGACCGATCTTCCTGTATATGACAAAGAGAGGAAGGAGGAAAACCATTTCAGGCAGCATCCTGAAAAAGAACAGGACCCTTTCCAGGAAGCCATATCCCATGTTCTTTGCCCTTGCCAGGACAAAAGCCATCGGCAAGCCGAGAATATCAGAGAGCAGCACTGCGAATATGCTTATTATGAAGGTATTCATGAAAGCTGATTCGAACCCGCCGGTTTTCCATGCATCTGAATAATTGTCAATCAGCGCCGACATCACAGAGGACAGCGAGACCTCTGCATTCCGAGGAGTTTCCACGGAAACAACAGCAAGCCATACGATAGGAAGCAGGAAAATCAGGGAGATAAGCGACAGAAGCAGATATCGCCATAATGAATCAGCGGTTTTCCTCATGTTCATATCTCATTCCTCCGCCTTCCAGCATTTCTGGATGAAGGCAATCACCACAACGACTATCAGAGCGAATGTGACAGCAAGAGCATTCGAATAGCCCATACGCATGTATTTGCCCATTCCCTGCGTATATATGAACACCTGCGTCATTTCAGAAGCTCTGCCAGGACCGCCTCCTGTTATGGCCCACGGGAGCGTGAATACCCTCATCAGGTCGATAAGGCGGAGCACTATCGCGGTCTTTATGAACGGCTGGGTATATGGGAAAACAATATAACGGAATCTTGTGAATGCCGAAGCTCCATCAACCATCGACATATCGATAAGCGACTGCGGGATTGACTGAAGGCCGGCAAGGATTATCAATGTCAGATTACCGCTCTGCCACCATGCATCAACCAATGCAAGCGATGGGATCACAAGCGAAGCATCACCTACCCAGTTTATCGGGCTGGCCATCCCTACAGCCATCAGCATACGGTTCAGGATGCCCTGCGATGGATTCAGCAGCATCTTGAACATCAAAGCTACAACGATGTCAGACAGCATGAGAGGGAACATCAATGCTGTCCGGTAAAGCAATGCCCCATTGCGGATGCTATTGAGCAGCAACGCACAAGCCATACCGAGAATGAACTCGACGGCCAGGGCAATGAAGGAAAACAGGAAAGTATTCAGAATCGAATTCCTGAAAAGAGGATCCTGAAGCATTTCTATGTAATTCTTGATACCGGATACACGGATGTTATCCATCCCATTAGGCTCTGCCCAGTTCCAATCGCAGAAACTGACTCCTATACCCCACATGAGAGGCCCAAGGATAACAATAGCCATCACTACCAATGCAGGTATCATGAATCTTGTCTGTGTCTTCATTGCCAGTTCCTTCTTCTGAGCCAGGGCAGCGGCTGCTCCCCTGGCTTTTCATTCTTGCCGGTCTATCATCCAGACTCATCAACCGGCAAGGCAAACATCACTGCAGGTTGTATTTCTGAACGATTTCCTGTGCCTGTTTATCCAGGGTCTCCATCGTTGCTGCGGAATCAGCACCCTTGCTCATGGCAATCACTGCATCTATGATGCGATCGCACACTTCCCTGGCACCATCGAAATACATATATCCAGGTATCGATATCGAAAGAGCCTCAGAAGCCGCACTGGAGAACTCCTCTCCGAAAACCGGCTCCATCTCCACCCAGGTTGAAGCCCTTACTGGACCATAGGTCTGCGGAGCTGTCTGGGTTTCGATTCCCTTGCTTGTCGCCCACTCTACGAATGCCCAGGCATCATCCTTCACCGGTGACTTCTCCGGAATCGCGAGACCCCATCCCCAGTGGGTAGTTGCATGTCCTGTCTCCGTAGGCGGTACAGGAAGATATCCTACATTCCCGACTATTACGGACTGCTCAGGATCCTCGAATGTCGAAGCAAAGAGCGAAGCATCGAACCAATAGGTTGCGGCAGCTCCAGAAGCGAATGCAGTTGTGCAGTCATACCATGTGAATGCTTCCGACCCGACAGGACCGTAGCTGAGGATCTTCGCCCAATCCTCAAAACCAGCCACGATATCCGGATCCGTGAAGCGCGTATTCCAGTTCTCATCGAAATAGAACATCCTCTGAGGAATGAAAGGCCTATCACCCCAGTGATTCGCAACAGCGGCAAGAAGCTCATCAGGCATCGTAGGATCCTGCCCCCTGATGACAGCCGCGGAAATACCCTGATCGCTATAAGCCTGATCAAGCTTCTCAAGGACTTCCATCCAGTCATCAAGCGTCTTGAGCGAAGCTGCATCTATCCCCTGCTCGGCAAGAAGGTCCTTCCTGTAGAACATCATGTAGACTTCCATGGTCAGGGGGATGCCATAGATGTGCCCGGAAGTATCAGGATAACGGAAGCCATCGACTACATAAGGATAGATATCGCCGAAATCATAATCCGGGTTCTGGCCTACGTAATCATCAAGGGCGGCAATCCATCCATTCTGATATGCAACGAAACCCGTCTGATTCGGAGAAAGCATGAAAACGTCAAAAGGAGGTTCGTCGGAACTCAGCCCCAACGTGACTCTATCCCAATAGACATCTTCTCCAAGCACCGTCAGCTCAACCTCGATTCCAGTCTGCGCAGTAAAATCATCAAGAAGAGGCTCTATTGCTTCCTGCCACGGATGGGCATTAAGAAGAACCCTGATTGTCCTCGTGGATTGATCTTCGGAATTTCCGCTTGCAAAAATCAGCATTACCGACATGAGCAGTATTGTGATAACAGCAATTGATTTTTTCATTTCGAACTCCTTTCTGATAACGTAATCATATTTTTCGTTTTTTGCAGCTGTCAAGGAAAATTTATAATTTATAAGAAGTTATTATTTTTGTTGACAGGATGAAATATCGGCAAAATAATTACGATATATGTTAACGTTTTCATATCTATAGGAGGCTCACTCGTGTTATCATATCCGGAATTCAGAAACAAAACAGTCTTCATGACCGGTATCGGCGGAGCTATGGGGGCAAAGATTGCCGAGCATTTCGTTGAGGCAGGTTCAACTGTCATAGGAACAGATATAAACATTTCGCGGATAACGCCGCTTGCCTCTGAGCTTACGGAAAAAGGACCTGGAAAATGCATTGCAAGGAAGCTGGATGTCACAAACGATGATGAAACAAGAAGGGTCGTCGATGAAACGGCCTCTGGATTCGGACCTATAGATATCCTTATAAACTGTGCGGGAGTTTCTTCCATGATCAAGATCATTGATATGGATGACAAGGATTGGGACCTGAATTTCGATGTGAATTCAAAAGGAGTCTTCCATGTCTCAAAATATGTAGCCCGCAACATGATAGAGAACGGCACGAAGGGGAAGATCGTAAGCATCGCCTCAATGGCCGGCAAGCTGGCCGCTCCATACCTCGTCCATTATTCGGCTTCGAAATTCGCAGTCGTAGGATTCACCCAGGGGCTAGCTCTTGAATTGGCTGAACATCATATAAACGTGAATTGCGTATGCCCTGCATGGGTAAAGACCGAAATGCAGGACAGGGAAGTAGTCTGGGAAGGCAGGATAAGAGGCATGGAACCGGAGGAAGTCCGGGATGGCTATGTGAAGATGACTCCCCTCGGAAGGCTGGGACAGCCAGAAGATGTGGCCAGGCTTGTCTGCTTCCTTGCCTCGGATCAGGCAGAATTCATGACCGGACAGGCAGTGAACATAACCGGAGGAGCACTGCTTATCTGAGTCACGCAATCTTCAGGATGGCCGCATATCGACTGACATGCGGCCTTTTCCATCACCCTCTGAACATCTCCAGGAATCTCTCCTGGCTGTTTATGCTCTCAGTCCCATCCTGCACTTCCGTGTACTTGCCATTCGCTCCCAGGACACGTCCCTTCACATTGTCCTGGAGCATGATATCGAGCATGCGGAGGATCCTTGACTTTATCTTGGGATCCTGTACGGGTGTCGCGATCTCGACACGCCTGTCCACATTGCGCGTCATCAGGTCAGCCGATGATATGAACATATCCCCGGAACCGAACGAATAGATGCGGGAATGCTCGAGGAAGCGCCCGACGATGCTCTTGACCGTTATGTTCTCCGTATAGCCGGGGACACCAGGAAGAAGGCAGCATATGCCGCGTATCATAAGGCGCACCTTCACGCCCTTCTGGGAAGCCTCCACGAGCTTGTCTATCATCTCCTTGTCCGAGAGGGAGTTCATCTTGCATGTTATGGATCCTTCGGCGCCCTTCGCTATCTCCTTGTCGATCTCAGCCATGATCCCGGCCTTCAGCGTCTCCGGAGCCACAAGGAGCTTCCTGTACTTGTAATCCATGGTGAGCGTGGCGAGATTGCGGAAGAACGCGATCCCGTCCAGCCCGATATCCCGGTCGGACGTGATGATATTCAGATCGGTATACTGCTTGGCGGTGCTCTCATTGTAGTTGCCGGTGCCGAGATGCGTTATATACCTCACCTTCCCGTTATCGCGGAGGACTATCGATATGATCTTCGAATGAACCTTGTAGTTCTCCATGCCGTAGAATACGGTGCAGCCTGCCTCCTGGAGCTGCTGGGCATAGCTGAGGTTCGATTCCTCGTCGAAGCGCGCGCAGAGCTCCATGACCACCGACACGTCCTTGCCGTTCTCCGCTGCGCGCGTCAGTGCAGCGACTACACGCGAGTTGTTGGCGAGGCGGTATATGGTGATCTTTATATTCGACACCCTCGGATCATCGGCGCATTCCTCAAGGAGCCAAAGCAGCGGATCCATTGACTGGAATGGGTACGAAAGGAAGACATCGCGCTTGAGGACGGTATCGATCATCACGCCCCGCTGCAGCCCCGCGGGGATGCTGCCGCGGAATACCGGATAGCGCAGCGATGGCCTCACGTCATCAGGGAAGAACTCGTCGAGCTGGAACATGTACTTGTAGGAGAAGCAGCCATTCACGAGGAATGCCTGGTTCTTCCTTATCCCGAGGTGCCTGATCAGGAACTGCCTCAGCTCGTCGGACTGGGTATTCATCTCAAGACGCACGGCAGCAAGGCTTCCCCTGCTCTCCACCCTGTTCCTTATCAGCTTGGAGAAATCGAAATCATACTCTATATCGGCATCTTCGACAGATGCCTCGAAATCCGCATTGCGCGTCACGCGGAGAAGCGATTTCTCCTTCACCACGGAACTCGGGAAAAGGGAATCGCCGAAAAGATACAGAAGCTCCTCGGATGGCATCACCCTCGCCTTCTTGCCTCCGCCTATCCTCACGAGGCTCTCGATCCGCCTGCCCATCGATACGACGCCGAACATCTCACGTCCGTCCCTCTCGAGGCGGAGGACAAGATAGAGCCTCTGGTTCTCGAATCGTATCATCGGATGCTTGGCATCAAGCACGAGCGGCGAGAGGAAAGGCACCATGTTCTCCTGGAAATACTGGAATGCCCTGGTCTTCTGCGCCTGCGAGATCGTATCGTGCATGAGGATATCGACACCGGCGCTCCTGAGCTCCTTCCGGAGCCTCGTGAATGTCTCGTCAGACTTGCGGTAGAGGCCTGGGAGCATATCGAGTATGGCCGCTATCTGCTCTGTCGCATCCATTCCTGTCTTGTTGTCCGTATATGTGGGGCTGTGGAGCTCCAGATTCATCAGGGAACCCAGCCTGACACGTATGAACTCATCGAGATTGGAGATGAATATCGATAGGAAGCGGCAGCGCTCAAGCAGGGGGTTCCCCGGGTCCCTTGCCTGATCCAGCACCCTCTTGTCGAACTGCAGCCATGAGTATTCCCTGTTTATGTAAGGCGGTCTTATGAGACCGTGCGTCATCTTTCCCATTTATCCCTCCACAAGGATCCGGAGATATCCTTCCTTCACCCCTTTATCTGAAATCACAAGCTCGTCTGCCGAGAAATGCGATGCCGTCTCGTAAGCCAGCAGGGCGGCAGGTATGAGCGTATGGACCTTCTCCGGAGCATTGCGTATGAAGAGCATGGACCGCTCCTCCGATGAGAGAAGGTGCTTTATGAGCTTCTTCAGCTTCTTCCTGTCCATAGCCCTCAGGGAGGACTCGGGCAGCGAGAAATAGTCGGCATAGACGCTGTACAGCGCCTCTGCATTCCCTCCGACGAGGACGATATGGGAGAATATCCTCCCGGGATACACCCTGTTCTTCTCATATATCTTCGCTATGCGTTTCCTTATGGCAATGGCATCATCCGCATCCGGATACATGCCTGGAAAGCGCCTGAAGAGAGCGAGCGGGCCGATCGGAAGAGAGAACATATCCTTCCTTGATGAGGAATTGAGATCCACAAGCTCTGCTGACACGCCTCCCGCATCCAGCAGGAGCGAATCGCCGAGGGCGGCATATTCCCTGTTGGCCATATAATCGGCATAGGCCTCATCCCGTCCATCGAGGATATCGAAATCGAGGCCGGTGGCATTGCGCACGGCATCTGCCACCTCCTCATAGTTGGATATGATCCTCATCGAGGCCGTGGAGATCAGCCGTATGGATTCAGCTCCGACCCTCTCTGCGGCTTCTATCAGATACCGCATCGAATCGATGACCTTCTCGATACCCCTCTCCGAAAGCCTGCCCTTCCTGTTCATGTAATCGAGTATCGATACCGACCGCCTGAGACCGACGACGGATGACATCATCTCGCCGCTGATCTCCTCGACCAGCAGCGACAAAGCCGTGCTTGAGAAATCTATTACAGCTATCCTCATTGGTTATTTCTCATCCCCGAAGTAGATTCCGATTGCCCTCGCCATCGCGATGCGCTGGTCGTCGACAGGAACATACTTGAGCTTTCCTGCGACATCCGAGAGGCGGTTGTATGTCATTTCATTGTTGCGCATGGCAACGGTGACTCCGAACTTGCCGTTCTTCACGAGCTCTCCGGCGAATGAACCCATCTGCGTGGACAGGAACCTGTCATATGGCGAAGGATTGCCGCCACGCTGGAGATGGCCTGGGATGACGACCCTTGTCTCGACGCCTGCGTTCTCCTCGATATACTGCGCAAGCCTCTCCGTGCCGGTGGCGCGTCCATTCCAGTACTCTGCCCTCTCGTTCTTCTTCATCTTCGTCTCGGCAGCGCTCATGGCGCCTTCCGCGATGGCGATGATGCTGAAGTCCTTGCCCGTATCGAGGCGGCGGCGTACCATCTTCACGACGGTATCGGGATCATACGGCATCTCCGGCAGCAGTATGATATCAGCACCTCCGGCTATGCCGGCATAGAGCGTAAGCCAGCCTACCTTGTGTCCCATCAGCTCGATGAGCATCGTGCGGCCATGGCTTGCGGCCGTGGTATGGATGCGGTCGATGCACTCGGTGGCGATATCGACAGCGGTATGGAATCCGAACGTCACATCGGTTCCCCATATATCGTTATCGATCGTCTTCGGGATCCCTACCACATTCAGCCCGGCATCCGCCAGCAGTCCGGCATTCTTGTGCGTTCCGCCTCCTCCGAGCGTCACAAGGACATCCAGCCCGAGCGCCTTGTAGTTCTTCACCATCATATCCAGGCGGCTCTTCCCGTCGCTGTCCTCCTCCTTCATCTTCTTGAAAGGCGTGCGCGAAGTACCGAGGATCGTGCCTCCGACATTGAGGATACCGGAGAAATCAGAAGGCTGCATCCTCCTCGTATCCTTCTCTATGAGGCCGAGATAGCCTTCGGAGATGCCTATCAGCTCCACATCCCTGATGTTGTTGAAGACATATTTGGCGAATCCTCGGATAACAGCATTCAGACCGGGGCAGTCCCCGCCGCTTGTCAGAATTCCTATTCTCATAAAAACCTCCGCTCCCAGTCTACCATAGCATTGCCTGTTCTGGCGAATATAACAGCCCTATGTTAATTCCATGTTGCAGCGGAATCTCCATATAATGGAGCCTACGGACCTTTTCCTTCCTCCCCGATGTCTTTATCATCGGGGGCTATAGGAGAAAGAACAGAAAATGCATGACGAAACCGCTCGCGTATACGAGCATGTACTGAAAACGGATCCTGACCAGAAGGAGTTCCAGCAGGCTGTCTACACATTCCTCCAGTCGATAGACAAGATCATAGAGGAGCTGCCTGAGGTCTCATACCACAGGATCCTCGAGAGGATGACCGAGCCTGAACGGGTGGTGATGTTCCGTGTTCCATGGATGGATGATGAGGGAAGGGTGCAGATCAACAGGGGCTTCCGCGTCGAGATGTCATCGGCCATCGGCCCGTACAAGGGAGGCCTGAGGCTCCATCCGTCGGTCAATCTTTCCATCATGAAGTTCCTCGCATTCGAGCAGACCTTCAAGAACAGCCTCACCGGGCTTCCCATGGGCGGTGGAAAGGGAGGATCCGACTTCAACCCGAAGGGCAAGAGCGATGCCGAGGTGATGCGCTTCTGCCAGTCCTTCATGACAGAGCTCTACAGGCACATCGGCCCTGACACAGACGTCCCCGCAGGTGATATCGGAGTGGGCGCGAGGGAGATAGGATTCCTCTTCGGCCAGTACAAGAGGATCACCAATACATTCACGGGCATACTGACAGGCAAGGGCATGGATTTCGGAGGATCGAACATCAGGCCGGAAGCCACAGGCTACGGGCTTGTATACCTCTCCGAAGCGATCCTCGCCGGCAATGGCATGGACCTCCAGGGGAAGACCTGCCTCGTCTCTGGATCGGGCAACGTGGCGCAGTACACAGTCGAGAAGCTCAACCAGCTCGGTGCGAAGGCCGTCACGCTCTCAGATTCCTCCGGCATGATCTACGATGAGAGCGGCATCACTCCCGAGAAGCTGCAGTGGGTCATGAACCTCAAGAACATCAGGCGCGGCCGCATCAGGGAATACGCAGAGCACTTCAAGGGCGTCGAGTACATCGAGCGCAACCCCGCGGATCCGAATCCGGTGTGGAACATCAAGGCCGATTACGCCTTCCCGTGCGCAACGCAGAACGAGATACTCAAGGCAGATGCCGAGAACCTTGTGAGGAACGGTATAAAGCTCGTAGGCGAAGGTGCGAACATGCCCTGCTCGATCGAGGCTGAGAACATCCTCATGGGCAACGGTGTGCTCCTTGCTCCTTCGAAGGCCGCAAACGCAGGCGGTGTCGCCGTATCCGGACTCGAGATGGCACAGAACTCCACGAAGATGCAGTGGTCCCGCGAGAGGGTCGACCAGGAGCTGCAGAACATAATGAAGAACATCTACAGGAACATCAGCGAGGCTGCAGAGGCATACTCGGAGAAGAACAACTTCGTCGATGGCGCCAACATCGCCGGCTTCATGAAGGTGAGCCGCGCAATGCTTGCGGAGGGTTACGTATAATATGCGTAGGATCGGCTTCGACAGCAGCAAATACGTCGAAGAGCAGACAGCCTGCATACTTGAAAGGGTCCGGGGGAATTCCTCCGGGCACCTTTACATAGAATGCGGCGGTAAGCTTCTGCATGACAAGCACGCAGCACGCGTGCTTCCGGGATTCGACGAGAACAGCAAGATGAAGGTCTTCCAGGCGCTGGGAGACAGGATCGATGTGATAATCTGCATATATGCCGGAGACATCGAGAGGCGGAAGATGAGATCGGACTTCGGGATCAGCTATGACTCCGATGTGCTGAAGATGATAGATGACTTCGCTGCCTATGGCCTGAAATGCGATAAAGTCGTCATAACCCGCTTCGAGAACCAGGTTGCGGCCACCGTCTTCAAGAACAAGCTTGAGAGGATGGGGATACATGTCTATACGCATCCCGCGACTCCGGGCTACCCCTCCGACATAGATGTGGTCGTATCCGAGGCAGGATACGGCAGGAACGAATACATACCGGTATCGGCCCCTGTCGTGATAGTCACTGCCCCCGGCCCCGGCTCGGGAAAGCTCGCGACATGCCTCTCGCAGATGTATCATGAGGCGAAGCGCGGGATGAAGCCGGGCTATGCGAAGCTCGAGACGTTCCCCGTATGGAACCTGCCGCTGGACCATCCTGTGAACGTTGCCTACGAGGCGGCAACTGCCGATATCGGCGACGTGAACCTCATCGACCACTTCCATCTCTCCGCATATGGCAGCATCGCCGTGAACTATTCACGCGATCTCGAGGCCTTCCCGCTTCTTGCGAGGATACTGGAGAGGATCACAGGCGAATGCATCTACCGCTCACCCACCGACATGGGCGTGAACAGGTGCGGATTCGGCATAACCGATGACGATGCCTGCAGGGAAGCGGGGAAGCAGGAAATCATAAGGCGCTATTTCGCGATCAGGAGCGACTATGTATCCGGAATCGCGGACAAGGAGACCGTCAACAGGATCTCCGCGATCATGGACAAGGCCGGACTCAAGCCAGAGGACAGGAATGTCGTCGTGCCTTCCAGGGAAGCCCTGGAGGATGCGATAAGGCGGGGCAAGGGCAAGAACGGGACCGTATGCGCCGCAGCGATAGAGCTGCCTGACGGAAGGATAATCACGGCGCACAACTCGATAACCCTCCATGCCTGCTCGGCGCTCCTGCTGAATGCGCTGAAGGCAATGACCGGGATATCGAAGGACAAGGACCTCATATCATCCTCTGTCATCGCCAGCATAACAGCGATGAAGAGGGACATTCTCAGCGGAAAGGGCGTCAGCATGAACCTTGACGAGATACTCATAGCGCTTGCGATGAGCGCCTCCGAGGATGCGGATGCGAGGAAGGCGCTTGAGGCGCTGCCTCTGCTGAAGAACGCTGAAGTGCATCTCACGCACATACCATCCAACGGGGACATATCCGGACTGAGGAAGCTCGGGCTTCTGTACACCAGCGATCCGCAGTACCCCGCAAGGAATGCATAAAGGAAAGGAATATGGCTAGGGAAAGACTATCATCGAGACTGGGATTCATACTGCTCTCCGCAGGATGCGCGATAGGACTGGGGAATGTCTGGCGCTTCCCCTATATCACAGGACGGTATGGCGGAGCCGCATTCGTGCTCATCTACCTTCTGTTCCTCGTCATCCTGGGCCTGCCCGTGATGATCATGGAATTCTCGATAGGAAGGGCTGCAAGGCTCAATATCGGAGGAGCCCTGCGGCGCCTTGAGCCGGAAGGCACCAGATGGCATATCGAAGGACCTGTTGCAGTCGCAGGCAACTACATCCTGCTGATGTACTACTCGGTGCTGACGGGATGGCTCCTGTACTACTTCTTCTCATTCATATCAGGAGGGCTCAACGGAAGCATGGATGCCGCTGCTGTCAGCGTATTCTTCTCCGCGCTTACCGCAGCCCCTGCCCTGCAGATCGCCATGATGGCGCTCGCGCTCCTGCTGACAGCAGGAATAGTCATAATAGGGCTCAAGAACGGAGTGGAGAAGATAACGAAGGCAATGATGATCGTGCTCTTCATCCTGATGTTCATCCTCGCTATACACTCATGCATACTGCCGGGAAGCACGGAAGGCCTTCTGTTCTACATCCGTCCGGATTTCGGCAACCTCGTACACGAGTACGGGCTTTCGGAATCGATATTCGCCGCGATGGGACAGGCATTCTTCACGCTCTCCCTGGGAATCGGGGCAATGGCGATCTTCGGGTCCTATTTCGACAACGAGCGCACGCTCGGCGGGGAATCCGTCAGGATCATATGCCTGGATACGACCATCGCGCTGCTTTCAGGCTTCATAATCTTCCCGGCATGCTCCGCATTCGGCGTGGAGCCGGGATCCGGGCCGTCGCTGCTCTTCCTGTCGCTGCCGACAGTCTTCACGCAGATGGCAGGCGGAAGGCTCTGGGGCGCGGTGTTCTTCCTCGCCATGATATTCGCGGCGCTCTCCACCCTCATCGCCGTATTCGAGAACATCTGCTCATACTGGATGGACAGCAGGGGATGGACAAGGAGGAATGCGGTGATCCTGAACTTCATCCTTCTGTTCTTCCTCTCTATACCGTGCGTGCTCGGCTTCAACGTGCTCTCCGGCTTCCAGCCTTTCGGAGAGGGCACAGGCGTGCTTGATGCGGAGGATTTCCTGGTGTCCAACCTCATACTTCCCCTCGGAAGCCTCGTCTTCGTCCTCTTCTGCACGCATCGCTCAGGCTGGGGATGGAAGAACTTCCTTAAGGAGGCGAATCAGGGCAAAGGCCTGAAAGTGCCTGCAGGACTGAGATTCTACTGTGCCTGGATACTCCCGATCATCATCCTCCTGGTCACGGTGAACGGAATCTACGGCGTGCTTGCCTGATCCCTTCACCTACACAAGGAAAACACACAACGCATGTAACCTTCCCTCCCCGGGAAGGTTATTATCTTCTGTATGAGCATAAGAGGAATAGCAGACAGGATAGGTCTGGACTATGATGCCGCGGTCGAGGCATACTGCGGCGATGTGCCTGCCCTTGCAGAGGCCATAAGGGCATTCCCCTCTTCTTCAGGGATGGAGGATCTCAGGGGCTGCATCGCCGGGCGCAGATGGCAGGATGCAAGGAAGGCCGCGCATGATCTCAGGAAGAAGGCCGAGAAGGCCGGGCTTGGGCAGCTTGCGCATGAAGCCTCGCTGCTGGAGGAAGTGAGCGAGGAGAAGATGGAGGCGGATTTCATGAAGCTCGACAGCCTATATGGGAGGATCTGCCGCATCATAGAGGAGGAGAAGCTTTGAGGAAGATGCTATCTGCAATGGTCATCATCACCCTGCTCCTCTCCTCCTGCCAGAGCATGCCGGGGAAAGGCTCAGAGGACAGGAGCTTCATATCCATACCGGTGGAAGAGGACGGCGGGATGATCACATGGGAGGAGATGGGGCCTGGAAGCATAGAGCTCCATGGAGTGACCCGGTCAGCGGATGGAAGCTCCGAATACATATTCCGCGGCCTCAGCAAAGGACATGTAACCCTCTCATTCCTCAGCGACGGGAGGAGGATAGCCGCCTACTCAGTCACGGTCGGAGAGGATCTCTCCATGAGCTTCATCTAGACAGCGCCCTCAGCTCCGGAACCGTCATCGGAATCGAGATGGCGAACGAGACGGCATCGGCAAGCGGCTGCGCGATCTGGATTCCCCATATGCCCATGAAAGCCGGAAGCAGCCATACAAGAGGTATGAGTATCAGGCCCTGGCGCGAGAAGCCCAGGACAGAGGCCCGCCACATCCTGCCTGTCGTCTGAAGGAACATATTGCTTATCATAAGCCAGGATGAGAGGACTATCGTGAAGCATCTGAGTCGTATGGCCACGGAGCCTATCGCTATGACAGCTGCATCGCCGGCACGGAAGAATCCCACGAGGGGCTCTGCCCATATGAACTCCACGACGGCAAGGAATAGAAGGAAGACGGACATCGATCTGACGCATGTCCAGAAAGCCTCCTTTACCCTCCCATAGAGCGCTGCCCCGTAATTGTATCCGCACACAGGCTGGAAGCCCTGCCCCACTCCGATGAGCACTGAATTGGTGAAGTTGCCTATCTTGTTCGCAATGGCCATGGCGGCTATGGCGGCATCCCCATATGGGAGGGCTGCATTGTTCAGGCATATCATGGCAACGCTGGAGACGCTCTGGCGGCATAGCGACGGCAGGCCGCCGTTGGTTATCATCGCATACATCCTTCGTGATGGGCTGAAGGAACCGAGCCTTATGCGGACAGTGCCGATCCTCTCCGAGAGGACAAGGAGCAGGACGAAGCTGACGACCTGGCTTATGGCAGTTGCTATGGCAGCTCCCGCTATCCCCATGCCGAATCCGAATATGAGGATCGGATCGAGGACCAGGTTGAGGATGCCGCCTGAAGCGAGCCCTATCATCGAGTAGAATGAATTGCCCTCGAAGCGCAGCTGGTTGTTAAGCACCAGCGAGGATGCCATGAAAGGCGATGCGAGGAATATCCAGAACATATACTCCATGGCATATGGCAGGATCGTCCCTGAAGAACCCAGGAAGATGGAAAGCGGACGCAGGAAGATGATTCCCGGAACCACCAGCAGGGATGAGAGGATGAATGCCGAGAAGAAGCCGGTGGAAGCCAGTGTCTCCGCAGTCCTCTCCTCATGCGATCCCAGCTGCCGTGACATGCTGTTGCCGCTTCCCTGCCCGAAGAAGAAGCCTATTGCCTGTATCACTGCCTGCAGTGAGAGCGCGACACCTACCGCAGCGGAGGCTGATGTCGATATGCGCCCGACGAAGAATGTATCCGCGGCATTGTACAGCGTGGATATCAGGTTGCTTATGACGGTAGGGACCGCAAGCGTATAGACAAGACGCCTTACCGGCGTCTCTGTCATCTGTATGAACTTCTCCTCGGCAGAAAGCTTCCTCACGCATCCAATATTAACCTTTCCCGGGAATATTGGAAGCGGATCCTCTCACTTGCCGAGATACGCCTTCCTGACAGCCTCATCGCTTATCAGATCGCTGCCGCGTCCGGAGAGCGTTATCACTCCCGTCTCCATGACATAGCCTGTATCTGCGACCTGCAGAGCCATATTCGCATTCTGCTCGACAAGGAGGATCGTGACACCCTGCCTGTTTATCTCCCGGATGATCGAGAAGATATCGCGGACGACAAGAGGAGCAAGTCCGAGCGAAGGCTCATCCATCATCATGATCATCGGCCTGGACATCAGTGCCCTTCCGACTGCGAGCATCTGCTGCTCTCCTCCTGAGAGCGTGCCGCCATACTGCCAGCTGCGCTCCTTCAGGCGGGGGAAGAGCGAGAAGACCCAGTCTATATCCCCCTCGATGCTGTCCTTGCGCAGATACGCTCCTATCCTGAGGTTCTCCATGACCGTCAGGTCCGGGAAGATCCTCCTGCCTTCAGGCACCATCGTTATGCCGCGGCTGACGATATAAGTAGGATCCTTGCCTGTTATATCCACGCCGTCGAAGATGATGCTCCCGCTGCGTGGCCTCACGAGCCCTGCTATTGTGCGGAGAGTCGTGCTCTTGCCGGCGCCATTGGCTCCGATGAGAGTAACTATCCTGCCCTCATCGACGGAGAACGATATATCCCTGACAGCCTCGATGCCGCCATAGTTCACGGAGAGATTCCTGACTTCAAACATCCTCGCTCACCCCCAGGTATGCATCTATCACCCTCTGGTTGCGCTGTATCTCAGCAGGGCTGCCCTCGGCTATCGGAGAGCCGAAATCAAGGACATATATCCTGTCGGAGATATCCATGACCAGATCCATGTGGTGCTCGATCATGAAGACGGAGAGCGAGTAGCGCTCCTTTATCTCCCTGATGAATGCGCTCAGCTCCTTCGTCTCCTGCGGATTCATGCCCGCTGCAGGCTCATCCAGGAGGAGAAGCTCCGGCTCCGTGGCAAGCGCACGGGCTATCTCAAGGCGCCGCTGCTTGCCATACGGCAGGCTCGTTGCCTTCTCATCCCTGTACTGGTAGAGATCCTGCTCCTTCAGGAGCCTTTCCGTATCCTCCCGCATCCTCTGCTCTTCCTTCCAGCTTATGCGGAAGACTGCGGAGAGGGCATTCTGCCTTGCCCTGAGGTGCATTGCAGTCAGCACATTCTCATAGACCGTCATGCTCCTGAAGAGCCTGATATTCTGGAATGTCCTGGCGATCCCGAGCCTGGTGATCTCATCAGGAGTCGGGTTAAGCACCCTGCGCGATGCGTACATATCGCCATGCAGGCCGCCGTAGATCCTCTTCATCCTCCCCCGCGGATGGTTCACCGCAATGGTGCGCCCACGGTAGAGTATCTCCCCGTTAGTCGGCTCATAGACCCCTGTTATGCAGTTGAATGCGGTCGTCTTGCCGGCGCCGTTCGGGCCGATGAGGGCCACGATCTCCCCTTCCTCTATATGCATGGAGAAATCATTGACGGCAACGACGCCCCCGAACTGCATTGTGACGTTCCTGAGCTCAAGCATGCTGTTCATCCTGCCGCCTCCTTCCTCATCCTCTTCGCAGCGCGGGCGAATGCGGCGCGCATGCGTGGAATCGAGAGCTCCTTATCCCCCATGATGCCGCGGGAGAAGAAGAGCACGATGACCATGATGATCACGGAGAATACGAGCTTGCGGAATCCTGACCGGAACAGCGACGGTGCGCTTATCCCGAGGAAAGTGCCCATATCGAGGCCGCGGAGCCACCACTCCGAGAGCGTGATATACAGGAACGAGGCGATGCAGGACCCTGATATCGACCCTATGCCCCCTATGACGACTATCAGCAGGATCTCATATGTCATCATCGATTTGAACTGCTGTGCCTGCACGGTGTACTGGAACATCGCCAGCAGCGCTCCTGAGATGCCGGCGAAGAACGATGATATAACGAAGCTCAGCTCCTTGCTGCGGAAGAGGTTTATCCCCATGGCCTCCGCTGCTGTCTCATCATCCCTTATCGCCTTGAATGCACGCCCATATGAGGAGTTTATCAGCAGGACGATGATCAGGATGCATATACCGGAGACCATGAAGACGAAGAGCGTCGGAGGGAACGGTATATCGGTGAACGGAAGCGTCACGCGCGTGAGATCTATATATGACCTGAGCAGATTCGCCCCGTTCGTCACGGGTCCCAGCACATCCCACTGGAATATGGCCCTGATTATCTCCGCGAATCCGAGCGTCGCGATCGCGAGGTAATCGGATTTAAGGCGGAGCACAGGCCACCCTATGAGGAAGGCGAAGAGAGCCGCCATCAGCCCCGCGGCAACGAGGCCGATGAACACCCCGGTATCGAACGTGATGAAGCACTCATAGTACTTGTAGACCGATTCGGATGTCTTCACATCACCCGGCATAGTGAGGATCGCATATGTATACGCCCCGATGAGCATGAACCCGGCCTGCCCGAGCGAGAAGAGCCCCGTGAATCCATTGAGGAGATTCATCGATACCGCGACAAGCGAATAGATCGCACCCTTCTTCAGCACTGTAAGGAGCATCGAGGTCGGACGCAGTGTCATATCGAGCAGGAGGACCGCAAGATAGACAGCCGCGATCCCGATCCATATGGCGATGAGCCTTTTCCTGTACGCACTATCCATCGCTGCCTCCTATACCTTATCCACTGCCTTCTCGCCGAAGAGCCCTGTGGGCTTGACGACAAGGATGACGATCAGGAACGCGAACGTGAAGGCATCGGAGAATGTGGTCCAGCCCGTTCCGGGGATGCCGAATATGGATGCGCCGCCCCGGATGATATTCTCGCAGATCCCGATGATGAATCCTCCGATCACAGCCCCGGGGATACTGCCGATGCCGCCGAATACAGCTGCGACGAACGCCTTCAGCCCAGGCATGCTGCCGCTCACCGGCGTCACGGATGCATAGTTCGTGAAATACAGCAGGGAGGCGACGGCCGCAAGCAGGGATCCGATTACGAATGTTATCGATATCACGCTGTTTATCCTTATGCCCATGAGCTGGCTTGTCTCGAAATCCCTTGAGACAGCGCGCATGGCCATTCCTATCTTCGTATGCTTTATGAGAAGGGTGAGCACCGCCACTAGCGCAATCGTGAGGAAAGGCGTCACGAGCGTGACGATCTTCGTAGTGGCATCCCATATCACAACAGTGTCGGAGAGCCCCGGGATCGATGGATAGACCTTCGCAAGCCCTCCCGTGAAATAGAGCGCAGCATTCTGCAGCAGGTATGAGACTCCGATAGCGCTTATCATGACGGACATCCTCGGTGCAGACCGCAGAGGCCGGTAAGCCACGCGCTCTATCACGAAGCCGAGGAGGACAGTCGCTATGATCACGAGGGGAATGGAGAGGGTGAATGGAAGCGAGGCCGAGAGATAGACCATCACAAGGCCCGCTATCATGAAGACATCCCCATGCGCGAAGTTTATCAGGCGCAGGATACCGTAGACCATGGTATAGCCGATGGCTATGAGGGCATACTGCCCCCCTACCGATATCCCGGAAAGGAAATATGAGAGATTATCGTGGAAGAACCCAGCCATAATGCTCCTTGGAGAAGGCGGCAGCCGCAGCCGCCGCCTGTCTCAGTCGATCATTCACCTACGACAACAGCCGGGAGGGCATCCCAGGCACCTGTCTCGGTGTTGCAATGCTTTACGTATACGGTATTGCGGACGGCATCGCCATTGACGCTCTCAAGCTCTATGTGGCCCGTGACGCCATCGATCTCCGTCGTCCAGATAGCCTCCATGACATCAGCAGGATCGGTCGAGCCGGCATTCCTGATAGCCTGGAGCGCGAAGTTGTATGCATCATAGCCCATGGCCGTGACTGCAGCTACGGTATCATCGCCGCCATTGTTCGCAAGGCGGGTGGAATCCGCGTTGACCCATTCCTTGAAGCCGTTATCGAAGTCCTGATTGGCGCCTTCCGGATAGAACGTCGTCACCGTGATATCAACATCCTTGCCCTTGGCTGCCTGCAGGATGACGTTGGAATCCCAGGTATCGCCTGCAAGGAGGGGGATCGTGAGCCCCTGGCTGGATGACTGGTCGATGATCAGCTGGGCAGCTTCCGTGGATGTCGGGGAGAAGAAGACCTCAGCTCCGCCGTTCCTGGCATTGGCTATATAGGACGTGAAGTCGCTGTTGCCATCGGGGAATGTCTCCATTATGCACTTGCCGCCAAGAGCCTCGAACTCCTCCACGAAGTAGTTCACAAGGCCGCTGGAGTAGTCATCTCCGAGCTTCGCAAGGCAGTATGCGGTGCGGGCTCCGAGCGTATTGTAGGCATAGGCTGCAAGCACGGTGCCCTGGAACGGATCGAGGAAGCAGATGCGGAAATAATGGGTATTGCCTTCAGTCACCTGCGGATTGGTGCATGTGACTCCGATCGCAGGAACGCCAGCTGCACGGAAGATATCGCTTCCGGCTATCGAGACACCGGATCCGTAGGATCCGAGGACCACGGAGACATCCTCGTTGACCAGCATCGACGCAGCTGTCGCAGCCCTGTCATTCGAGCTCTCGTTATCCGCAAGCACGAGCTCCACGTCGTAGACAGTCCCTCCGATCTCCACAGTCGGCGTCAGCGACTGCGCATACTGGATGCCAAGCGTCTCCTGCTTGCCGCCAGCACCGTTGTCGCCGGATGCCGGCTCGAATACGCCTATCCTGACGGTAGTCCCGTCCTCGCTGCTTCCGCCAGCTGAGAGCGGCACGAGAAGAGCGGCTATGGCAAGAGCAATAAACAGTATTCTTTTCATAATACCTCCTGGTTTTGCCGGATATACCGAAATGATAGCCGGTATGGAATGCAGTGTTAATAGTAAAATGCATATCGTCTGCATAGTTTTGCAGATTTATGAATAAAACATCGTGCAACACACCCCCAGGACGGATCAATCCGCCAGCGGGAGCACATCTAACACATTTTTAATAGTTTTATGCTTAGTCCGCAATTTACATGGAATTAACGCATCATTTACGATGACTGCAGAGGAAAAGATGGATATACCATTCTCATACTTCCTGCAGCAGGTATTCTCGACTCCGGTACTGACGATATCCGTACTCCTGACGCTGGGCGTGATATTCGTGAACGGATGGACGGATGCACCCAACGCGATAGCGACATGCATCACCACACGCTGCATGAGGCCGCGTCCGGCAATCATCATGAGCGCCATATTCAACTTCCTTGGCGTTCTCATCATGACGAAGATAAATGCCTCGGTTGCCTCCACGATAAGCAACATGGTCGATTTCGGAAGCGATACGGAGACAGCTCTCCTTGCGCTCTCTGCCGCGCTCTTCTCAATCGTCGTATACAGCACCGCGGCATCGCATTTCGGAATCCCCACAAGCGAGAGCCACAGCCTGATCGCGGGGCTCACGGGAGCCGCTATAGCAACGCACGGGAACCTGGCTGGCGTCAACGGGGCGGAATGGATCAAGGTGATCTACGGACTCTTCCTCTCCATCCTGCTGGGCTTCGCCGCAGGCTACATCGCATGCCGGGCCGTGATAGCCATATGCAGGCGGATGGACAGGAGGAAGACCGGCCGGTTCTTCACATACGCGCAGATGGCAGGAGCCGCCGCGATGAGCTTCATGCATGGAGCGCAGGATGGGCAGAAGTTCATCGGAGTGCTGTTCCTGGGGATCGCATTCGCCAACGGCGAGACAAGCGTGCACGGCGTCCTGATACCGGTGTGGCTGATGCTTCTCTGCTCCGTGGTCATGGGAGCCGGAACGAGCGTGGGCGGCGAGAAGATAATAAGGTCGGTAGGCATGGATATGGTCAAGCTGGAGAAATACCAGGGCTTCAGCGCCGACATAGCGGCTTCGCTGTGCCTCCTGCTGTCCTCTCTGTTCGGCATACCTGTATCGACGACGCACACGAAGACAAGCGCGATAATGGGCGTGGGAGCCTCCAGGAGACTCAGCGCGATCAACTTCTCCGTAGTCAGGGATATGATGCTCACATGGATATTCACGTTCCCGGGCTGCGGTCTCATAAGCTTCATAATGGCAAAGGTCTTCCTGGCCATATTCTAAGGAGTCAACGATGGCAAAGAAGCAGGACACATTCTATTTCGACACATTCGAGGGCTGCGCGCAGCATGCTGTCGATGCAGCTGCGATACTGCGGCGCTGCATCACGGAGTACGACCCGGACAATCTCTCTCCGGTGATAGAGGAAATACACAGGACAGAGCATGATGCCGACAGGAAGAAGCATGATATGATGAATGCTCTTGCGAAGGCATTCATAACACCGATAGAGCGTGATGACATCATGGTGCTCAGCCAGTGCCTTGACGAGGTCGTCGACAAGATCGAGGATGTCGTGCTGCGCCTCTACTGCGACAACATCCGCACTATAAGGCCGGAGATAGATGAGGCCGTGGCAGTCGTCGAGCAGTGCTGCAGCGAGATGAAGGACATGATGGCAGATTTCCGCAATTTCCGCCGTTCGAAGACACTGAAGGAGAAGATCATAAGGATCAACACCCTCGAGGAGAAGGCCGACAGCATCTTCATACAGAACATGCGCCTGCTGCATACGTCGGAGACGGAGCCTCTTGAGATAATCGTATGGCGCGATATCTACAGGTATCTCGAGCAGGTCACCGATGCCTGCGAGCATGTGGCGGATGTCTGCGAGCGCGTGATGATGAACAATACCTGATGCGGGAAAGAAGGCAGCGCCATGCTGCCTTCCCTCTTTCTCACGCAAGCTCCGAGAGCGCTTCATCGACTATGGCCGCAGCCTTGTCGATATCCGCCTCCGTAACGATCAATGGCGGTATGAACCTCAGCACCGTATAGCCTGCGGAGCAGACAAGGAGCCCTTTCTCCATGCACTTCGCGACCACATCACGGGGAGGTATCCTGAGATCAATGCCCCTCATGAGCCCCATCCCCCTCTCCTCTATGCAGAGCGATGGATAGCGGGAGACGATGTCCCTGAGCTTCTCCCCGAGGTACGCACCCATCGCGGCGGCATTCCCGGAAAGCTCCGGAAGGCGCGACAGCACGACCTCCGCAAGCGCCGCGGATGCTGCATTGCCTCCGAATGTCGCAGCATGGTCACCGGGGGAGAAGATCCCCTTTGCCTTCCCGAATGCGACGGCAGCCCCCATCGGAAGCCCTCCGCCAAGGGCCTTCGCAAGAGTCATGATATCTGGAGCGATGCCATAGTTCTGGAAGCAGAAAGGCTTTCCTGTGCGGCCCATGCCGCACTGCACCTCATCGAAGATGAGAAGCGCATCATATTCATCAGCAAGCTTCCTGAGCCCCTGGAGGAATCCCTTATCAGCCGGGATTATCCCTCCCTCTCCCTGCAGCGGCTCTACGATTATCCCTGCAGTGCGCTCAGAGATGACAGCCTTGACTGAATCGAGGTCATTGAAGGAGGCATAGACGACACCAGGGAGCATCGGAGCAAAGCCCTTATGGTACTTCTCCTGCCCTGTCACGGTGATGGCACCATATGTGCGGCCATGGAATGAATGGGAAAACGAGATGATCTCCGTCTTCCCCTTTGCCGATCCGTGCTTCCTCGCCATCTTGAGAGCTGCCTCATTCGCCTCCGCGCCGCTGTTGCAGAAGAAGACCTCATCCGAGCCTGCAGCGCGGTTGAGCATCGCAGCTGCATGCACGGCATGGCTGTTGTAATAGAGATTCGATGCATGAAGCACCCCGCTGCCGATCACCGACAGCAGCGCCTCCTTCTCCTCCTCATCGCCATACCCAAGCGCATTGACTGCGATGCCCGCCACGAAATCAAGGTATTCCTTCCCGTCCTCATCAGTGACAGTGACTCCCTTCCCGCTCCTTATGGATATCGGGAACTGGGAATAGTTATCCATGTAGTTCGCCGAAGCGAGATCCACTATGTCCTTATTTGCCATTTCCAACCTCCGGTGTGAGCATCGTGCCGATGCCTTCTGCTGTGAATATCTCGAGGAGTATCGAATGCGGAAGCCTTCCATCGAGGACATGCACGGACTTGACGCCCTTCGAGAGGGCATCCAGGCAGCACTCCACCTTCGGGATCATGCCGCCCTTTATCGTGCCATCAGCTATCATCTCCCTGGCCTCGTCCGCATTCATCCTGCGGATTATCGTCCGCGGATCATCCTTGTCGCGGAGGATGCCCTCGACATCGGTGAGGAATATGAGCTTCTGGGCGCCGAGGGCCCCTGCGATCGCCGATGCCGCGTAATCGGCATTGACGTTGTATGTCTGCGAGAACGCGTCGACTCCGACAGGGGAGATGACAGGAACGAATCCCGCACCCGTCAGCGTGGATATCAGATGGGCGTCGACCTTCTCTATCTCCCCGACGAATCCCAGGTCCCTGCCCTTATCATCCACCTTCTTCCTCGCCAGCAGCGTATGCCCGTCCTTGCCGTTGATGCCGCATGCCTGTATCCCGACAGCCTCCAGATTCTCGACAAGGCTCTTGCCGACCGAACCGGAAAGGACCATTTCCGCGATGCCTGCAGTCTCCGCATCGGTGACCCTGAGGCCATCAACGAAGACAGTCTCCTTCCCGAGCCTGGAAAGAAGCGACGTTATCTCCTTGCCGCCGCCATGGACCACTATCGGATGCAGCCCTATGTACTTCAGCATCGCGATATCCTTTATGACGGATTTCTTGAGCTTCTCATCGACCATCGCGGAGCCGCCGTACTTTATGACGACGGTCTCTCCCGCGAACTTCCTGATATAAGGTATGGCTTCTATGAGTATCTCGGCCTTCGCCTGTTCCTTCTCGTACATGGCTAGCTCCTGTAGTCCCCGTTTATCCTGACGTAGTCGTATGTCAGGTCGCATCCCCAGGCTACGGCGGATGAAGCGCCCTGATGGCAGTCCGCAGCCACCGTTATCTCCTTCTCGAGGAGTATGCGCTTGGCCTCATCCTCATCGAACGGGACCGGATCGCCGGAGTGCACGACCTCAATGGTACCGGCAGGGGACGTGAAGGAGAGATCCACAAGGGATGGATCGAAATCTGCGCCGGAATAGCCCATGGCGCACATTATCCTGCCCCAGTTAGCATCGGAGCCGAAGAACGCGGCCTTCACGAGCGATGACGATACGACAGAGCGTGCAAGCTTCCTCGCATCCTCCTTCGAGAGCGCATTGGACACCTTCATCTCGATGAAGCGCCCTGCCCCTTCACCGTCCCGGGTTATCATGCGGGCAAGCGTTCCGAGGACATGCCTGAATGCCTCGCTGAACTCCTCGTATTCCTTCGTGCCGTACAGGATCTCCGCATTGCCTGCCATGCCGTTCGCAAGGACGATGCATGTATCATTCGTGGATGTGTCGCCATCTACGGATATCATGTTGAATGTATCCTCGACAGTCGCTCCGAGAAGATGCTGCAGCGTCTCCTGTGAAATGACGGCATCGGTGGTTATGTAGCTGAGCATCGTGGCCATGTTGGGATGTATCATCCCGGATCCCTTCGCCATCCCTCCGACAGTGACCTTCACATTCCCTATCATCACAGAGGCTGCGGCTTCCTTCGTGAATGTGTCCGTCGTGCAGATGGCCTCCGCCGCCTCATGCCCGCCGTCTGCGGACACGAGCGGGCAGAGCGTCCTCACGCCGCTCACGATCCTCTCCATATCGAGCTTCACGCCTATGACGCCGGTAGAGGATACATAGACCTTCCCCTTCTCCGTCCCCAGAAGGGATGCCGCTATCCCCGCAGTCGTCTCCGCATCCCTGAGCCCGTCTTCCCCTGTGCAGGCATTGGCATTGCCGCTGTTCACGATCACAGCCCTGGCCATGCCGCCCTTCAGCACTCCCTGATCCCAGATCACCGGAGCTGCCTTCACCTTGTTGGTCGTGAATGTCGCGGCTGTCACCGCATCGCAGGCGGATACTATGGCCGCCATGTCCTTCTTCGCCTTCTTCAGTCCTGCATGTATCCCGGCTGCGGCGAATCCTGCCGGTGCTGTTATGCTGCCTTCGAGTATCTCCATATCATCCTTCCCTCAGAACGGCGACCCCGCTCCTCCCATCAGCCCTTCCGTCTCGTCAAGGCCGAAGACTATGTTCATATTCTGCACGGCCTGTCCTGCCGCGCCCTTCACAAGATTGTCTATGGCTCCCATCGCTATGATGTTCCCCGTCCTCTCATCGAGGCGCCAGGATATATCAACGGTATTGGTCCCCTTCACGAACCTTGTCTCCGGAGGCGTGCTGATGATCCTGATGAAAGGCTCCCCTGAATACATGGAATACGCCTCCTCGACATCCGCGGCAGACACCCCATCCCTGAGACGTGCATAGCATGTCGCGAGTATCCCCCTGTTCATCGGTACCAGATGCGGAGTGAACTGAAGCGTGATGCTCTCCCCCGCAGCCTCCGAGAGCTCCTGCTCTATCTCAGGAGTATGGCGATGCGAGGCGACCCCGTAGGGCTTTATCGACTCATTGACCTCGCAGAACAGCGAGGCAAGCTTCTCCCCCCTGCCTGCTCCTGACGTGCCGCTCTTGGCATCGATGATGATTCCCCTGGTATCCACCAGCCTGTTCTTCAGCAGAGGATAGAGCGTGAGTATGGAACAGGTCGTATAGCATCCCGGATTGGCGATGAGCCGCCTTCCCCTGATATCTGCCCGGTGTATCTCAGGCAGTCCGTATACAGCCTCCCCAAGCAGCTGGGGCGAGTGATGCCCGGTCCTGTACCACTTCTCGTATATGCCTCTGTCATGCAGGCGGTAGTCAGCTCCGATATCTATCACGGCAGCCTTGCCGAGGATCTCCTCATTCACGAGCGAGGATGCGAGCCCTGCCGGAAGCGCAAGGAATATGACATCGGCCTCCTCCGCTGCCGCTGCGATGTCGTCTTCCCTGAGCGTCATATCCGCAACGCCCTTCATCCCCGGGTATATATCGGAGAACTTCTTCCCCGCATAGGAATGGGATGCCGGGTATACGACTGCGGCATCAGGATGATATGAAAGCAGGCGGACGAGCTCCGCTCCGGCATAGCCTGTAGCACCGAGTATTGCCGCTTTGACCATAACCACCTCCAGAATATGGCATAATTATACACAAACAAGCCTATTATGCCACTACCTTGCATAAATATTTAATGCAATATGCAGTTTTTTATCGGATTCCGCAGGGTTATTCACTGTTTAGGGGCTTAGTGGTATGGTCATGCCATGCAGCAGAGCGAACTGGGTACGAAGCGTGTGCCGGGGCTTGTGTTGTCTATGGCATTGCCCCTTATCGTCGCGCAGCTTGTCAACGGGCTTTACAACATAGTGGACCGCATATACCTCGGCCACATCGAAGCTGCCGGTGCGGATATCCTCACGGGCGTGGGCATCACCTATCCCGTGATCCTGCTCATCACGGCATTCTCCAATCTCATAGGGAACGGAGGCGGTCCCCTTGCCGCGATCAGGCTCGGGCAGAAGCAGGAGAGGAAGGCAGAGGAGATCCTCGGCACAGCTGCTGCATCGCTGGTGGTGCTGTCATTCATCCTGATGGCTGCCTTCTATGCGCTGAAGGCAGACCTCATATACCTTTTCGGCGCCTCGGAGACAACAGCCGCCTACGCGGATGAATACCTTTCCATCTATCTCATAGGGACCCCGTTCGTACTGCTGACGCTGGGGCTCAATCCATTCATATCAGCACAGGGAAGGACAACGATGAGCATGCTCACTGTCGTGATAGGAGCCATCATCAACATCATCCTTGACCCTGTCTTCATATTCGTATTCGGAATGGGTGCCTCCGGCGCGGCGATAGCCACCGTGCTGAGCCAGGGAGCCTCCGCGCTGTATGTCGTTCTCTTCCTCTCCAGCCGGCGCAGCACCATGAGGCTACGCATGCAGAAGCCGGTCATCAGCAGGAGGCTGCTGATGCAGATAACAGCCCTCGGCGTATCCCCGTTCATAATGAGCGCGACTGAAGCCGCCATAAACGTGGTATTCAATTCCCGTCTCCAGTTCCTCGCCGGCGACATGGCAGTGGGCACGATGACCATATTCTCCTCCGTCATGTCATTCGCGATGATGCCTCTCATGGGGATGAACCAGGCAGTCACCCCGCTTGTGAGCTACAACTTCGGCGCCCGCCTCAACGGGAGGGTGAAGGAGATATACGGATTCGCACTGGCAGTGGAGGCAGCGTACTGCTTCATCATCTCATCCGCATGCAACCTCCTCCCCGCAGCCATCATAGGGATGTTCACATCCGACAAGGCCCTCATCGCATACGCCTCTCCATACATGAAGTTCTTCATAACGGGCTTCGCGATATTCGGTCTCCAGAGCTGCTCCCAGAACACGTTCCTCGGCCTCGAGCAGGCCAGGATCTCCCTCTTCCTGGCCATATTCCGGAAGATCATCCTGCTCATCCCCCTCGTCTATATCCTCTCATCCACCCCGCTGGGGGTAAAAGGCGTATTCCTTGCGGAGTCGATCTCAGACGCCCTGTCCGCCTCCGTGACAGCCGCGGTATTCCTGCTGAACCTGGGGAAGATACTCATCAAAGGGCCACCAGAGCCCTGAAAAGGCTTTTGCACTTGCCTGCACAGCTTATTAACTATACGATGTCATTATGCCGGAATATAAGCTGACAGGCCGGATGAGGAGGATTATCGAGCTCTCAAGCCGCTTCCAGGCAAGAGACCCGGAATCCCTTTCGGACGACCTGATAAACAATATAAATACAATGACGATCACGCGGCGTGATGCAAGGCAGCTCGTACGCTCCTCTAAGGACATCTACGTCTCGACATTCGTCATACCGGTGACGAACGGAGCTGTCACAGGATACTACTTCTCCAATCCCAAGCTCTCCGCGCTCACCGGGCTTGTACCCCTCACGATCTTCTGCCATGGCGGCGGATGGGTATTCGGGAACATGGGGTTCTACTCTGCGTTCATGCAGCATTTCGCCGAGGTCACCGGATCCGCGGTGCTGATGATAGACTACCGCCTTGCTCCCAGATACAGGTTCCCGACAGCTGCGGAAGACTGCTACGATGCACTGCTGTGGGCAGCAGAAGGAGCGAAATACTGGAAGGTCGATCCAGACAGGATATTCATCGCGGGGGACAGCGCAGGAGGGAACCTCGCAGCAGTGACAGCCCTCCTCGCCCGCGACAGGAAAGGCCCGCAGCTGGCTGGCCAGCTGCTGTTCTACCCGATCACTGACTGCCGTCTCAGGACGCA
Source organism: uncultured Spirochaetaceae bacterium (assembly GCA_944392935.1). Lineage (GTDB taxonomy): Bacteria > Spirochaetota > Spirochaetia > Sphaerochaetales > Sphaerochaetaceae > Ornithospirochaeta. The sequence continues at coordinate 61,759 of CALXYI010000003.1, read as the reverse complement.
GTCGATGCTTGACCACAAGGACAGCCCGATGCTCAACGAGAGGATGCTCTCATTCTATGTGAAGAACTATGAGCGCGAACCCAAGGACATACTCTCGCCGATGTTCTCACCAGCCCTGAGCCCCGACCTTTCGCGCCTCCCGCCTGCACTGATCATCACAGCAGAGCTCGATCCGCTTTCCGATGATGGCAAGCTTTACGCAGATGCCCTCAATGCCGCAGGCACCAAGGCGAAGGCCCTTGAAGCGAAGGGGGCATACCATGGCTTCATGGCATACCGCAGTGCCCCGGGAAGGCTTGAAGGGGAATGCGCCGCCAGGCAGTTCATCGCAGGCAGGTCACCTGAGAATGTCCAGCTCGTCACCGAACGGGAGCTCGGAGAAGAGAAGAGGCTCTGATGACGGAGGAGCAGCGCAGCTACTGCATGTCCAGGATACGGGGAAGGGATACATCCATCGAGAGGATCCTCTCCCGTTCCCTATGGCACAGAGGCCTGCGCTTCCGGAAGAACAGCAAGGCCGTATACGGGCATCCGGATATATCGATAAGGAAATACAGGATAGCCATCTTCTGCGATGGTGATTTCTGGCATGGCTACGACTGGGAGAACAGAAAGGACAGCATAAAGTCGCACAGGGACTACTGGATACCGAAGATCGAGAGGAATATGCAGAAGGACGTGGAAGTGAACCATGTGCTTGAGAGCATGGGTTACACGGTCATCCGTGTCTGGGAGCATGAGATAAGGCAGAGTCCGGAGGATGTCTCGGCCATGATCGAAAGGATCATAGCCGAGAGGAAAGTCACGATGCAGAGAAGACGAGAGGATCGCAGCCGGCAAGCATGAGCTGTATCCTCCCCTCTCCTGCCTCCACTGCTATCCTGTCCCCCATGGCATTCGTGATCATGCCGCTGGAGATGATGAAGACCTCGTCCTTATCACCATGGACATGGAGACTGCTGCCTGCAGCCTCCGCGCTCTCGACCCTGAACCCGAAATAGAGCATGCTATCGCCGGAGACAAGCGGAAGGCTCCTGTCCATAGCCGACTCATAGAGCCTGTCGATTCCCAGCATCCCAGACATATCGCAGCCCGCAATGGCAAGGAGCGCGATAAGACAAACAGCGATTATCCTCATAGAACCTCCAATACGCAGAGAATGAACGGAAATGCCAACTCCCGGGAGCAACCAGCGAAAACATAATGTGACGGCTTGACAGCAGCAGGAAGCTGCACATTTTCCGCTTCTGCTGCTATCCTGGACACATGACAGCAACAGCAGAGGAGATCACGAAAGCCTCATACACAGCTTTCGTAGACCACAGGGCACAGAGCCAGCGGAAGCTGCAGCCACAGATAATAGCGAACACAAAGGAGACCCGGCTTCTCTGTGACTGCCTCAACAGCGAGCTGCGACAGGCAGACAGCTTCATGTTCTCTGTTGCATTCATAAACCAGAGCGGACTCGAGGTACTGCTGCAGAGCCTTGCCGAAGCGGAGGAAAGAGGAGTAAAAGGCCGGATAATAACAACAGATTACCTCACATTCAGCGAGCCTCAGGCCCTGAAGCGGCTTCTGTCGCTTTCCTCCTTCATCGAAACGAAGGTCATAACGGGCGAAGGCTTCCATACAAAAGGATACGGCTTCATCTCCGGAGAGCAGGCAACCATCATAATCGGAAGCTCGAATATAACACAGACTGCACTGAAAACAAACCGTGAATGGAATGTTTATATAACATCAATGAATAATGGCCAGTATACAGCTGACTTCATTGCTGCATTCGAGGAACTATGGGAAAAGGCCATTCCCCTCTCATATGGCTGGATCAGGGAATACGAGATCCGCTACAGGGAATACCACAGAAAAGCCAGGCTGCTCCGTGATCAGGGGGAGCATATCGAGACGTATATAACGAAACCGAACCTGATGCAGCGGAAAGCCACTGAAGCCCTGCAGCTTCTCAGGAGGGAAGGAAAGAGGAAGGCCCTCATAATAGCGGCAACTGGTACAGGGAAGACATATCTCAGCTGCTTTGATGTCAAGGCATTCAATCCCAAGCATATGCTTTATCTGGTGCACAGAGGACAGATACTGGAAAAGACCGCAGAAAGCTTCGAGAAGATACTGGGATCAGGAATATGCAAGGATATCGGGTACCTTACAGGCGGAAGGAGGGAAACAGACAGGAAGTACATATTCTCAACCATATCCACCTTCGCCAAGGAGGATGTCTACCGCGCATTCCCGCCGGATTTCTTTGATTACATCATCATTGATGAAGTGCACAGGGCCGGAGCTGAATCATACAGGAGGATACTGGATTATTTCACCCCGGCCTTCCTCCTCGGCATGTCAGCGACACCTGATAGGACTGATCATTTCAACATCTATGAGCTTTTCGACTACAATATCGCATGCGACATACGTCTCCAGGAGGCGCTGGAGAACGATCTTCTGTGCCCTTTCCATTATTTCGGGATAAGCGATATCGCCGTGGATGGACGGCAGCTGGAGGATAAGGAGGCATTCTCCCATCTCGTATCAGAGGAACGGGTGGACAGGATCATCGAGAAGGCAAGGTTCTACGGGCATGCAGGGGACAGGGTCAAAGGACTCATATTCTGCAGCAGGACCGAGGAGGCCGAGGAGCTCTCACGGCTCATGAATGAGAGGGGGCTGAGGACAGCCGCGGTATCCGGAAGCACATCGATCGATGAGAGGATCAGGTTCTCGGAGAGGCTTCAGGCAGAGGAAGGGAGCGAGGCACTTGACTATATCCTCTCCGTTGACGTGATGAACGAAGGCGTGGATCTACCGAAAGTGAACCAGATAATCATGCTTCGCCCCACACAGTCCGTGATAGTGTTCGTCCAGCAGCTTGGAAGGGGACTCAGGAAGGATCCGGAAAAGGATTTCGTGATCGTCCTTGATTTCATCGCGAACTATGACAGGAACTATCTCATACCTGTGGCACTATCTGGCGATACATCGTATGACAAGGATAATCTGAGAAGAATATCCCTGGAAGGAACAAGGATGATTCCCGGCTGTTCGACGATTGATTTCGATCCGATAGCCAGGGACATGATCTACCGCAGGATAGACAATGCGGATTTCTCACAAGCCAGGTTCCTCAAGGAGAAATACCTGGACCTGAAGAACAAGCTCGGCCGCATACCCCGCATAAGCGATTTCAGGAAGGACAATACGATAGACATCCAGCTATATGTGGATAAGTACGGCTCATACTACAGCTTCCTGAAGAAAGCCGAACCGGATTTCAAGGCAGCTCTCACGGAGGCTCAGGAAAACATGCTTGTATACATCTCCGAGAGTTTCTCATCCGGAAAACGCAGATATGAACTTGAATTCCTCGCAGAAGTCCTTGAGGGGGAGCTGCTTCAGGCTGCAGGCAAAACAGCAGCATATGGAATGGATGGTCCATTGCTGCACTCCATTTCCGTCAATCTCGCCTGCTTGTTCCCAAAGACGGCAGACCAAAGAGGTAAATACTCAGGCTGTGCCATAATCGATGAGCAGACAGGCCTGCTGACTGACGGATTCCGCAGGATGCTGTACGATCCAGCATTCTGCTCAGAGCTTCGGGATATTGTTGAAGATGGACTTGCCAGATACATGGAAGCATACAGCAACCCTTATCCAGGCACGTCATTCGTCCTTTCCGAGAAGTATACTTATGAAGATGTATGCAGGCTGCTCTGCTGGGAAAGAAGTGAGACACCCCTCAATATAGGAGGCTATAAATATGACAAGCCCACAAAGACGTTGCCAGTATTCATCAACTACGAGAAGGAACCGGATGCGATAAGCTACGATGACCGTTTCCTGTCTCCCTCTGAGATAATAGCCTTCTCAAAGAAGCCAAGGTCGATCGACAGCAGCGATGCTGATCATATCTACAAGCGCACTCCGGAGGACAAGGATAACCGCATCTATCTTTTCGTCAGGAAGAACAAGGATGATGGACGCAAGGAGTTCTACTTCCTCGGGGAGATAGAAGCAGAGGGTGAACCTGTTCCGGTCCAGGTAGACGGGAAACCCGCATTCGAGATCCTCTACAGGCTCAAGATCCCTGTCCGCAGCGATATCTATGACTATCTAACATCATCGGTATGATCACAGCACGCTGGCGAAGTGCTTCTTCAGCTCCTCCACGACAAGGACATCCGCAGGCAGCCACTGGACTGCATCGAGCTCATCGATTGACAGCCATGCTGCATCATCATGCTCTGACAGGGTGAGCTGCCCTTCCTTCACATATGAGAGATAGCAGTCCATCGTGAGATGGAATGACGGATACTGATACTCAACTGTGCAGAGATGCTTCTCGATGCCGATCATGGCTCCGAGCTCTTCCCTTATCTCGCGGATGGCTGCTGCCTCGCCGGTCTCGCCAGGCTCCTGCTTGCCTCCGGGGAATTCCCATAGCCCGCGGAACTCGCCATGACCGCGTCTTGTCGCATATACCCTGCCATCGGAATGGATGACTGCCGCACTTACCCTGATGCTCTTCATGCCTGTCATATTAGCAGCAGGGGAAGATGTGCGGAACCATTAGGAATGATTGCTTACTATGGGCATGGACAGACAGTATCAAGGGATATATGATATCGCGCAGTAGGTGCCGGACACGCCGATTTGAAGCGCGTAGCGGTAGGCAGGCATTGATCATGATGCATGCCTATGGGACGCGAAGCTTTCCAAGCAGTCAATGGTGCAGCTATGAGAAGAAGCAGGAATTACGATCTTGGCAAGGATGGAATCTGGTTCCTTGTCCTCAGCCTGGCGATCCCGACGGCACTGGCCCAGGCTGTCAATGTCCTATACGCAATCGTTGACAGGATGTTCATAGGGCATATAGCGGTATATGGCGACATAGCGCTTGCGGGTGTCGGTGTCGCGGCCCCGATAGCAACATTCCTCTCATCATTCGCGACACTCATCGGCATGGGAGGAGCCCCTATCATGGCTATGCATGAAGGGCACGGCGACCATGCGACCGCACAGAAGATACTCACCACGGGCTTCTATCTACTGATAGCCGCCTCAGCGGTCCTGACACCGCTGTTCTTCATCCTGCGCGATCCGCTGCTGATGGCATTCGGAGCTTCCAGCACGACCCTGCCGTATGCCTCTGAATACCTCGGATGGTACATACTGGGAACACCGTTCGCCCTGCTTGCCACAGGTCTGAACAGCTTCATAATAAACCAGGGGCAGTCGAAGAAAGGAATGATATCGGTGCTTGCGGGGGCATGCATGAACATCGTGCTCGATCCGGTATTCATATTCGCATTCGGCCTCGGAGTGAAAGGTGCCGCGATAGCGACTGTAATCTCACAGATATGCTCTGCCTCGATCTGCATCGCAGCGCTGAGGACGGGCAATACGGAGATAAGGCTCCGGTTCCGCGGCTTCCTGCCGAAGCAGGTGAAGAGGATCATCAAGTTCGGGCTCTCATCATTCATAATAATCTCCACCGACAGCCTCCTGCTGATCATCCTCAACGCGATGCTGCAGAAGTACGGAGGCCCGGATATGGGCGATATCCTCATCTCGTGCGCGACCATCGTGCAGAGCTACCATATACTGGTGACATACCCGATGGGTGGCATGACCGCAGGCTGCCAGGGTCTTGTGAGCTACAACTACGGCGCAGGCTTCTCTGACAGGGTGAGGAAAAGCATCCGGGACCTGCAGCTGCTCGTCACAGGGTACACTGCGGTGATGCTCATCCTCACGGTCATCGGCTCATCGCTCTTCGCCTCCCTATTCACATCCGATGCCCAGATACTGGCAAGGGCCTCGAGGTATATGCTCATATACGAGTGCATGATCATCCCGCTGTCATTCCAGTATATCAATGTGGATATGATGACAGCGCTCGGGCAGATACGCATCTCGCTGCCTCTCTCGCTTACGCGCAAGGTGACTTTCCTCATAGCCTCCGTGACGCTCCCGATCTTCTTCGGAGCCGAAGCCGCGTTCTTCTCGGAAGGCATATCGGATATACTCTCATGCGTTATAGGCACAGTCCTTATGCGGACGCAGCTTGATCCTATCCTTGCAAGACGCGAGAAAGAGGGTTTACGGATCTAGTTCACAAAAGTCCGACAATATCTATAATATCCTGACTATAAGAAGGTCTATATGCGCAGAACCAGGATAATTTGCACCCTCGGACCGGCTGTTGATTCAGACGAGATGGTAGAAGCCCTCATAAGCAACGGAATGGATGCCGCAAGGCTCAATTTCTCCCATGGATCCCACGATGAGCACAGAGCGCGCATCGAGCGCGTAAGACGCGTGGCGGACAGGCTCGGCACCCACATCCCCATCATACTCGACACACGCGGTCCTGAGATAAGGACACTCGGCTTCCGCGGCGGAAGCGCCATCCTCGAGGAAGGCTCATCCTTCACGCTATATCCTGACAGACGGCATGAAGGGGACAGCACGGGAGTCGCCATCACATATCCATATCTTGCGGAGGAAGTCGAGCCCGGAACGGCGATACTGATAGATGACGGGCTGTGCTCCCTGACCGTAACAGGGCTCAGCGGGCGGGATGTGATATGCCGTGTCAACAATACGGCAAGGATATCGGACAACAAGTCGATCAACATCCCCGGCGTGGACATCGACCAGCAGTTCATATCGGAAGCAGACAGGGCGGACCTGATCTTCGGGATCGAGGAGGATGTGGATTACATCGCAGCCTCTTTCGTGCGAAGCGCGGATGATGTGAGGAAGATGCGGAAGCTCCTTGCCGTCAATGGCGGCGACAGGATCAAGATAATCGCGAAGATCGAGAGCCGAAGCGGCATAGACAACCTCGACAGCATCATCGATGAAGCTGATGGGATAATGGTCGCCAGAGGCGATATGGGAGTGGAGATACCTTTCAAGGAGCTCCCTGCCATCCAGAAGATGATAGTCAGGAAGTGCTATCTCAAAGGCAGGATCGTTGTCACGGCAACGCAGATGCTGGAATCGATGACAGAGCATTCCCGCCCCACCAGGGCTGAGGTATCGGACATCGCGAATGCGATCTATGACGGAACGGCATGCACGATGCTCAGCGGGGAGACCGCCGCCGGGAAGCACCCTGTCGAGGCCGTGAGGACGATGGCTGAGGTTGCCGAATACACCGAGAGCCAGATCGACCGCAGGCAGCTCTTCTTCTCAAGCGGGCAGAAGGCGGAGGATATCCCGGAAACGATAGCGATCGCAGCGGTGGATGCCTCATTCTCGATGGATGCCGATGCGATAATCTGCATGACGAACACAGGCCGCACGGCATGGCTTGCCTCTTCGCATCGCCCATCCTGCCCGATCATCGCCTGCGTCACCGATCCGAAGGCCACAAGGCAGCTGAGGCTTGCCTATGGAGTCGTACCGATCCTTGCGGCCTTCACGGAGGACAAGGACCAGATGAGGCAGCAGTCAATAGATCTTGCAATGAAGTCAGGATTGCTGAAGGAAGGGGATCTCGCCGTGATAATCACAGGCTCCCTTCCTGGCTACCAGCATGCGGACTCGATGCAGATATCACGTATCTGAAGAGGCGGAAGCGGCGTCCTTCTCCTTCTTCATCGCCCGCAGCTCGGGCATTACGACATGGCGCATCGAGAGATAGGCTATGGTGCCTCCGACGACATTGCTTATCGGTTCGGCGAGCATGACGCCGTCTATGCCGAAGAAGTACGGGAGGATCATCGTAAGGGGAACGACTATGATGACCTTCCTGAATAGGGAGAAGAAGACAGCATGCCTGGCCTTGCCAAGCGCTACGAATGTCTGCTGGCCCGCTGTCTGGAACGCCATGAATATGAAGCCGAAGAAGTAGATCCTCATCGCGGGCACGGAAGCTTCAAGCATAGCCGCATCCTGGGTGAAGAACATCGCCATCGTACGCGGGAATGTGATGATCACGATCCATGCCACGAGGGCATAGACGAAGATGCAGAGCAGCGTGAAATCGCTGGCCTTGCGCGTCCTCTCGCCATCCTTAGCTCCGTAGTTGTAGCTCATGACAGGAGTGGCGCCTCCGCCGATTCCCTGGATGAAGGTATTGTAGATCTCCCTGACTGAGTTGAGGATCGTCATGACGCCAACATACAGATCCCCTCCCCAGATGAATGCGCACTTGTTGCATACGAGCTGCACGACGGAATTCGTCGCCCCCATCGTGAATCCGCTGGTGCCGAGCCCCATGATCTTAAGGCTCCTGTGGAGATCGAGATGCATATCGGAGAAGCGGAGCTTGAGCTCAACGCTCTTCCCCCTGAGGAAGGCGATGGCGAAGATGCACGAGACAGTCTGGCTGAAAACGGTGGCTATCGCAGCGCCCTTGACTCCGAGGCCGCAGACGAAGATGAGGATCGGATCGAGGATGATGTTGAGAACGGCTCCGATTATGACGGTTATCATGCCGACCGTCGCGAATCCCTGGCTGTTTATGAAGGCATTCATGCTCAGCGTGACAAGCACGGGGATGGTACCTATCGAGTATATGAGCATGTAGTCCCTGGCATATGGATATGTCGAATCGCTGGCTCCGAATGCATAGAGTATGGGGCGGTGGAATATAAGGACGATCATCATCAGCAGGAATCCCGTCACGACCGAAAGCGTGAATGAGCTGCCCATCACGAGCGAAGCTTCCCTATGGTCGCCCCTGCCCCTCTCCATCGCGCATAGCGGCGCACCTCCATTCGAGCCGAAAAGCTTTGCGAAAGCGCTTATGAGGGAGATTATCGGGAAGCAAAGCCCCAGACCGGTGAGGGCAAGGGAGCCATTCTCCGCAAGATGGCCTATATATATCCTGTCCACCATGTTGTAAAGCAGGTTCACAAGCTCCGCCACTATGAGTGGAAGCGATACACGGAGAATAAGAGTCGATACCTTCCCTTTCGAGAAGTCAGCCTGATGCACCTTCAATTCCAGCGTCCTTTTACCCAGTGATTATAAGCCAATGGACGCACGACAACAATATTCACCGGATGGAAATCACGGATCAGGACTGAAGGGAATCCTGGAACTTCCCGAGGCTCCTGTTGGTTCCTGAGAGCACCATCATCTCATCAGCATGGAGGACGGTGTCAGGGCCGATGCTTCCGCTTGCCCTGCCATCCTTGACGACGGCTATGAGCGTGATGCCGAAACGCTCGCGTATCCTGATGTCCTTCACGCTCTGCCCGTCAAGCTCCTGCGGCGTGCGTATCTGGATGATGGAGAACTCCTCAGACAGCGGCAGGATATCCTCCGCAAGCTTCTCCGTGAGCTTGATCGCAGTGCGCCTGCCCATCTCTATCTCCGGATAGACGACCTCAGCGCCTATCTTCCTCAGTATCTTCGCATGGTCATCGCTTATGGCCTTGCATACGACATGCTGCACACCAAGCTCCATGGTATTCAGGGCTGCGAGGATGGATCCTTCAACATCCTTGCCGATTCCGACAACCACCGTGTCAGCCTCCTGTATGCCCGTCTCCATCAGCGATTCACGGGAGATGTCGCTGATTACGAACACCTCAGCCGGAGTATCGTAGAGAGGTTTGAGCTGCAGCTGGTCCTGATCGATGGCTATGACATCCTTCCCCCGCTGGAGAAGCTCCTCTGCCACTGCCAGCCCGAATCTGCCCGTCCCGATTATGCCGAATACCTGATTTCCGTCCTTCCTTCCCATATCAACCTATGATGACCCTTTCCTCTATGTACTTCGTGCCTGACGCACTGCGACGTGCGAATGCCGATATTATAGTCATGAATCCTACCCTGCCCAGATACATCAGTATGATCAGGATGATCCTGCCCGCAGGCGAGATGTACGGCGTTATGCCCATGGTCAGCCCCACTGTCGCATATGCGGATACAGTCTCATAGAGGATCTCCCCTACGGAGAACTGCGGATCGGTGATGGCAAGAAGGAATGATGCGGAGAAGATGATCAGCACCGAGAAGATGATCGCGAAGAATGCATGCATCACCGAATCAAGGCTTATCCCGCGCCTGAATGCAGAGGGACCGCGTCCCAGGAGGAGAAGGGAGAATGCGGCCTTGACCGCTGTATAGAACGATGTGGTCTTCACGCCTCCTCCCGTAGAGCCGGGAGAGGCGCCTATGAACATGAGGATCACGGTAAGCACGATGCCAGCAGGCGGCAGCGTGGACTGATCGTAGGAGAAATAGCCAGCGGTCCTGGTCGTCACGGATTGGAAGAATGCATTCTTCCAGTCTGCGTCCGGCAGTATGAGGCGGAAGAGGACCGTGCCGGAGATGATGAGGAAGGCTGTGGTGGACAGCACTATCCTGCTATGGATCGAGACCTTCCTGCCATGCCTTGCATGATCCAGGATATCCCCATAGAGGATGAATCCGAGGCCGCCGAGGACTATAAGGGAGGCGATGGCAATCAGCACTGCAGGATCATCGTTCCATTTCATCAGGCTGTCGGAGAAGAGATCGAAGCCCGCATTATTGAATGCCGAGACGGAGTGGAATACAGCAAGATACGCAGCCCATCCAAGGGGATAGCGGGAAGAGAACGGGATGAAGAGCATGATGGCTCCAAGCGCCTCGGCGATACCTGTGACGGAAAGGGCCAGCAGCAGGAGCTTCCTTGTGCCTACCCTATGGTCCGCACCCAGGGAATCATGCAGGAGCTTGCCTGTCGAGACATCTATCCTGCCGCTTGCCAGGCGTATGATGATGACAGCCACGACAGCGTATCCGAGCCCGCCGAGCTGTATCAGGAGCATCAGGACCGTAGATCCGAAAAGGGATAGGGTCGCTGAGATATCCACAGGAGTAAGACCGGTTACGCAGACTGCGGAGACAGAGACGAAGAGCGCATCCAGAAACGGAAGGTCCACCCCTTCCTGATGCGACACAGGCAGATACAGCAGAACCGCACCCACCGCTATTATGAGCAAGAACCCCAATGCAAGCTGCAGTCCCGGCTGCAGCTTCCTCCTCCTCTGCATGCTGCCATCATAGCAGAAGCAGAGGACAATTGGAAGGAAGCGGCCATCATCCGATGGTAAGCTCCCCTCTGGCCCCATCGATCCAGAAAGAGGCATGATCCGGACGGAAGCGGATGAGGCAGTACTCAGGATCATCCAGTCCGAGGGGGAAATAGCGAAGCATGCGGTCCTCCCAGAAGCGCTCAAGGTTTTCCTTGTCAGAGATGATCCCGGCGGTTCCCGTCAGCGATACGCTGTCGGCCTCATGCACGAAGCACAGCCCGGTGCGTGGATCCCGCCTTATGTTCCCAGCCTTCGCCGAGGATGAATGCGTCGTCATCCAGAGCTCCCTGATGCCATGTCTTGCGATGATATCGACAGCGGAGGGCCGAGGATATCCCTCTTCAGAGAGCGTGGAGAGCACGGCATAGCCGATGCGTTCGATCATCCAACCGATCTTCCTCTCCGTGTCCATCCACCTCTTGAGACGCGGGAAGTACATAGCCATCACATTCCTCGCCCCCGCAGAGGAGAATGAGACATCCTCCTTCCTGTTGAATTCCTCCAGGCTGTCGCCTGAGATATTGAGCTCGATCTGCTCCTCCATGGTGATATCCGGATGCGTGAATCCTCCGTCCCTGAAGCAGTGGCTGCAGTAATCCGCATTCTTCCTTCCATCTGGATACGTACCCAGCATCGACTCGTCATCGATTCCAAGCCCGCAGCTCTGGCATGTATATTCACTCATGCCCAATGATAGCATGGCTTACGCATATGGCTAGAGATCAGCATCAATGAATGAAGAATACGGCAGGAATCAGAGGTTGAGGCGTATATCCCTTTAGGAGAAACATATGAAGGGAAAGATGATTCCGCCCATTCCAGAGGAATACCGTAAGAGGATAGAGGAGCTGACGCTTGCCGATGACATCGGCTTCATGCGGGGATTCGACGGCAATATAGAGGGCACGGAGCATCTCGTGCGCACCCTCACAGGACGGGATGACATCACCGTCATCAGCGTGCAGGCCCAGAAGCACCTCTCAAGCATAGGCAGCCACTCCGTCATCCTCGACATATTCGCTGAGGGGAAGGATGGAGAGCAGATAGCCATGAATCTGATAAGGAAGGGGCTGAGCATGCCCTTGATTGCGGATTCCACTGGACTTTCTGTCGAGGAAGTCGAGAAGCTGGCTGAAAGAATCAGAGGGCAGCGGAAGTAACTGCCATCCTGCAGGAAGGAAAGCCTGGGGATTTTCCATTCTCATCGCAGATCGATGACAGCATCGAATCCATCAAGCACTGTGGATATCTGATCATATGGGCCTGAAAGCAGGATATGTCCGGAGGCGAATGCCTCATCCAGAGCCCGGAGGGCTTCTTCCTTATCCTCTGGGGAGGAATCCTTGGGGCCATTCATGATATCAAGGAGGCGTTCCTCCCCGAAATCGCCTATCAGATGATACTGGAGAACCGCATCCATGAGAGGTCCGCGCGGAGAGGCCATTCCGGCCATCGTAGATAGCGCATAGGCATTCATATCCGCATCCGAAACACCCTCTTCCGCCATGGCCTTCCACATGCCGCCTATCGTCCTCAGGCTATCCACAGGCCTGGAGTCGCTTGCGGTAAGGACAACAGCCGCATCCCGGCGAGGAGAGACAGCGGAAAGCACGGAATACGCTCCGCCTGAAAGCCTGAGAGGCAGCACTTCCATAGTGGTTGCTGCCGTTATCCAGGGGAGGAACCTGCCCTCAATCCCTCCGGAAAGGGGGATTGTGCAGATAAGGTCTGAGGCAGTGCCGTTTGTTATCAGGGCGATCCTATCAGGAAGCTCCGGAATCTCATAAAGAATCTCGCAGTTTCCCATAGGAAGCGTGGAAAGGCGGGCCATGACTGCCTCATCTGCAGCAGCGATCGTCTCTGCATCCCCCGCGATGATGACAGAGATATCCCCACGGCTGAGGATCCGTTCCCTGACGCGCTGGAGCTTCTCAGGCAGCGCCTCATCATATGAATCAAGGAGACCGATCAGATAATCATGGAAGCCGCAGAGATAGAGATCGATGGAATACGCCTCGTCAGCTGATCCAAGGCTGCTGCCGATCTCGATCATCAGAGCACGGTTCGAAACGATGCGCTGAGGATTCCAGTCCTCGTATTCCAGCGATATCACATCGGTGATGGCCTCTCGATCCGTGAAATCCGATGATGAGAGCAGGTCGGCCACAAGCGATATGGCAGCTTCTGCCTCATCAGGTTCGGCATAGAAGGAAACGGAGAGCACTGGAGAGCCATCGATACCTGCCGAAAGCGAGAAATCCAGATCCATGCAGAGATCCTGCACAGCCGCGGCAATCGAATCGGTATCCATCGTCTCCGTCGGTATCGCGGAAAGAAGCAGGGGAAAGAGGGCAAGGACGTTCTTGTCCTCCGGTGCTATATCTCCCGTTCCGAACTGGATCTCAGCATAGACAAGGGCAGCATCCACCGGGATCCTCACTATCCTGACGCCATCCTCCATCCTCTCTTCCGGATCGATGCTCACCGTGAAATCAGGTATATCGTTCCTGTCTATCCCGACGGAGTGGTTTATATCGGAAAGCCCGACCCACTCATAATACTCCCTCGTATCCTCCACCAGAGCCGCTATCTCCTCATCGGACATCCCTTCCTTCATCTCTGCAAGATGATCATCCAATCCCTGGTATATGTCCTCAAGAAGCCCTGGCTCTGGAGAAAGCGTCACCATGACGGAAGGCCGAGCCTCATCCCTCAGCGCAGCAAAGACTTTCATGGCAGAGGATGCACCTCCTTCCGCAAGGCTGAGGACTGCGGACTCATAATCCCGTATACCGCATATGCCGCCGGTGGCGGCGAACGAAGCCTGCAGCTTCAGGGCATTGTCCGCAGCTATGCTGCCCATCTCCTCGCTGTAGGCGCTCGATGCCGCAATCGCTTCCGCATATGATGAAAGCTCGGCATCAGGAATACCCTCCTCTGCCAGCGATTCCAGCATCGAATCAATAGCCTCCTTGAACGGCAAAGCCTGATCTGGAGAGGTATATTCAAGGATGAAGGCCATCATAGGCCGTGTCATCGCACCGCCGGAGAGGAAGGTCGCCCTGCCCTGGACACCTCTGCCGGACACAGCTCTCTGGAGCATGCCTCCATCTGCCGAGATATACTGTGCGATCAGCTGCAGCACATACCGCTCCTCACCTGTGAGATCCGAGATGCCGAATGCATAGGCGATTGCGGAGGATGTATCCGAGACTTCAATATAGGACGGGACAGGAAGCGAGGCCTTCTTCTCCCTGAAACCCGGTTCAGGATCCCCTTCAAGGTATACTGAAAGATCAGTACCGACCTTTTCCGAGCCTGCGAGGTACTCCCTGTCCAGGAAATCGAGCACAGCCTCGATATCAAGCTCACCGTATAGATAGAGAACGGCATTGTCCCATCTGTAGTACTCATCATAGATCTCCAGGATACGGGAATATGCATTGTCCTCCAGATGCAGCGGGAGCTGTCCGATGTAGTACCCGGCGCATGTATCTCCGTACAGCCCGCTGATAATCTCCCTGTACATGACCATCGGCTCACTGCTTATGTAGCCCATATCCTCATTGAAGACAGTGCCGGCAGGAACGATATCATCATCAGGAGACCTGAGATCATAGCGCACGGCCTCCCTGCGGTAGATATTCTCGTTCCGTATGAGATCCGGATCCTCGGCAAGTGACATCAGGATATCGATGCCCTTCATGAGCTGCTCCGCGCTCGGCGATTCGATATAGTAATCCGTCACTCCCTGATACGTACCGGCATTCGCCTGCGATATGTATGCCCGGTTGCTCAGATCGAAGAAGAGATAGCTTGAAGGATAGCGGGCGGAGCCGGAGAGGAGTGAATGCTCGAATACATGATTGAGATCACCATAATCCTGCTGAGGCGTGCGGAATGCGAGATCTGCCCTCATGTTCCCCGCGGCATTCTCCTCGTAGACAACCATGAATCCCGTCCCGTCATGCACATATGACCGGTAGACCGAGCTATATATCCCGGACTCATGCTCATCCACAAGCGTGAATGAATCAGCACAAACAGGCAGCAGCGCTGCAAGAACAGACAGCAGAAGGATGGGTCTCTTCATATCGCCTCCGCCATGATTATACACACTGCCTGTCAGAGCAGACTATCCCTGAGACTCTCCAGATTTGGAGGAATATAGCCGGGCACTATCATCAGGGATCCTGCATCCAGACCGTTCCAGCACAGCCCCGATTGCATCTGCAGGCTCTCCGTCTATCCGGAAATAGGCCCTGTCCAATCATCAGACCAATTCACAAGCGTGATAAAGCACAGATCATCACCCCGTCGAAGGGTGATGATCATGATAGCACGGATGCAGATCCTTCAGTCCGCTATAACAGCAAAGCCTCCTGCCATCTCGTCCACGTGGAAGCCCTTGGCTGTGTATGAATCAATGATTGATGGCTCGATTACAGTGCCCTCATCAGTTACGTTGACGGCCCTATGCGCAAAGGATCCGCCTCGAAGAGTGAGCGCTCCGATTCCATAATCAACAGCCACATCATATGAGCCTTCTTTTGATCTGAAGGTCCCACCATTCACCACACATGCAGCATCAGCCATGATTCCTCCATCACCACCAGGATTGCTGTTTCCTACATGGAGGGCGTTCCTGATACCGGAAACGAAAGTCCCATCATTTATGGTGCATGATGTCTCACCTGCCTCACCTGCTACATAAACAGCATAGAACGATGCTGTCACCATCTCCCCCTCTACCTCTCTTTCTCCGGTTTCAGAATAGACATCATCAATAACAAGCGAGCCAGAGGCAGTAGAGATTCCACCCTGAATGCCATAAACCTCACCGCCCCGTATAATCATATTGCCGCCGGCATTCCTGATGTTATATGTATACAGATCACCATATAGCTGCGAGTTTGAATTGCTATAGTAATATCCATCGTTTATATATGCAGTTCCATACGAGAGAAGCGTTCCGCCTGTATACGGGAAATAGAATCTTGCATCATTGATGGTTATCGTAGCATCCTCAAACGATCTGATAGCACAAGTTCCCTGTTTCGTCCGGATGTCATAACTGCCGCCGTTGATGGTAAGCTTCCCATAGTTATCAACAAGCCCAAGCGCTTCTGGGCTGGTAATGGTCACTCCTCCTTTTCCATTCTCGATGGAATTGGATGGACCGTTATTGAATATCAGCGAACCGCCCTTTTCCACCAGGAATGGCCTGAGATCCCCAGCAACTTCGTATGTAATCGTATGTCCATTGAAATCAATTGCTGCGTTTTCCCCAGCAGAGATGGTGATCGGATCCATCATATCATTTGCAACTACCCACCCAGCTGTTATAGCCAGATCGCTTTCAAGCCTGATATTAACGCTCGTGGAAGAAGCAAACAGGCTATCCAGAACAAGAAGATCACTGAGCCTAGATACCGTATATGGCTTCTCTTCAGAGCCATCCATTCCTGCAGCTTCTTCCTTGCTGACTTCCGTTCCATTCACCTCATATGAGCCTTCATATGGATCCAGGACTATAGCAGAGGATGCAGGTACATTCGCTACTTCTGTCACTGATGTACCCGAAACAGTGATCACAGTATTGCCCGCTACCTTGGTCTCATCATAAGGAATGTACCCTGCAGAATCAAAGACAGAGACCTTCTTGCCGTTTTCATCTCCTTCTGGAACCATAATCAAATCAACAACATTGATGATGAACTTCTCAAGCGTATGTCTATTTTCTTCCCCTGCAGGTGCTGCAGGATAAGTCACAGTGACAGGATTTGTGGTTGTGAAACTGTAACCATTGTACATATAACCAGATAGTGTGATATCAGCAATCATCGCTCCCGTTCCTGAAGCCCTTGAAAGAGAAGACTTGGCAAGGCTGGAATCATAACGTTTATCCACAGTTGCCCCTGCAGGCATCTCTTCAGGAGGAAGAAGCCCTATCCTGGCAAACTCCGCTTCAGGAATATACTGTGGAAGATCGGAATCCACAGGACGTTCCTCATCATCCGTGGGAGGCTGTAAATCCAGGTGACCATCACAGGATGGAAATGCAAGAATGGCGAATAAAGCTAAAATCGACCAAGCAAATGTACGCATCACCCTGCGATGGGGGGGGGGTAACCCTTGCACTAATCATCGACTACCTCCGTCAATGGAAATCAGACTCACTCTACTATAGAGCAAAAGGGCTTTGCAATCAGGAATGTTTGATTTCAGATGAGTACGGCGATAATCGAGATCCATCCACTCGATTCAGAGTGATCCATTCTCATCGAAGCGGTCCTCGTCAATCGGGAGTCTTGCAGTAAAGAAGCGATTTGCTAAGTCTTGACTGTAGTGAATCTGCAATTATCCCGGAAAATAAAAAACCCCACAGCGGGCAAAAGGAGGTAAACCGCTTATGGGGAACAAAAGGAGGTTAGAATGGAAGTTCTGCTTCCACTTTCTGACCCCAATATAGCGAGATGGAAAAACAATGAAAAGAGGTTTTCAGAAAATTCCTTGATAATTTTCGGATTTTTATGAAACGTGATTCCATTTCTGGAGTTTCAGGGATTTGATCAAGCCAAATCCTTGCGTTCATGCAAATAGCTGGATGGATATGCAGGCTGTTTGAAATGATATCCTCTTGATTGTATACGGAAAAAAGAGGGGCGGGATCGCTCCCGCCCATCGCTTTCAGGCATTGTTCTTCATCGAGAACGGCTGCCTTGTATTCTCCAGGACATCCCTCCAGAGCGAACCTTCGGTATCGACATGGCTGCGCTGGGATACGGCGACCTTTATAGGTATATACACATACTGGTTGTTCACGCGGGATGCTATGCACTGCGTCTTTCCGGCCATCGCGGCATGCACGGCGTGGGCTCCGATGCGGGCGCAGTAGATGGAATCATAGCTGTTCGCCGGAGCTGAGCGTATGATGTAGGAAGGATCGATGTACTTGATGGATGCGGTTATCCCCTGCTCCGCGAAGTACTCCTTGATCCTGTTCTTGAGGAATATCCCTATATCATGGAACTTCAGGTTGCCGGAGGCATCGGTCTCGCCTGATGGCGGGATGAACTCCTGCCCTGCGCCTTCCGCAACGAGGATGACTGCATGCCCGCGCTCGAGAAGCCGCCTCTTCAGATTCTCCAGAAGGCCGTTCGGCCCATCGAGATCGAACGGGGATTCCGGGATGAGGCAGAAATTCACATCGCTCTGCGCAAGGGATGCATTGGCAGCGATGAAGCCTGACTCGCGGCCCATCACCTTCACGATCCCAACTCCGTTTATGGATCCGTTCGCCTCCACATGGGCTCCCCTTATGACAGGAGCCGCCATGGATACGGCGGTATCGAAGCCGAAGGATGCATCGATGAAGGAGAGATCGTTGTCTATCGTCTTCGGGACTCCCACCACGGATATCTTCAGGCCCCTTCTCCTGATCTCCTCCCCGATATCATACGCACCGCGGAGCGTTCCGTCGCCGCCTATGGATATGAGGATGTTTATGTTCATCCTCTCCAGAGAGTCGACGATTTCCTCGACCTGCTTGCCGCCGCCGCGCGCTGAGCCCAGGATCGTGCCGCCCTTGTCCTGTATGTCATCGACGACATCGGGATCGAGCTCCATGACAGGCCAGGGGGAATTCTCCAGAAGGCCCAGGTATCCATACTGTATTCCGGAGATGCGGCGCACTCCATAGCGGTACCAGAGGCAGCGGACAACGGATCTGATCACATTGTTGAGACCGGGACAGAGACCCCCGCACGTGCAGATGGCGGCATGCACATGGGCTGGATTGAAGTAGATCCTCTCACGCGGCCCTGCCAGCTCTATCGTCTCGCTCCTCTGCAGATGTATGCTGTCATCCGCTCCCTGCTTCGTCTCTATCGAATAGAGGATGCGGTCGTTGTCGGTAACATAGTCGGCAAGACCGTCGCCACCCTTCTTGGACATCCTTATCGGGGAGTTCAGCTTCGCCGGTCCAAGCGTTTCGATCGTGAAGTCATATCGTTCGCTGCTCATTCTCTTCCTCCATGAGCTTATCCAGGGAAAGAAGGAAGGATGAGAAGCGCCTGTCGGCTTCTGCCTTCACATCATCCTGGAATCCCCTGTACAGGGAGATCAGTCTATGCGCGAAAGGCGTAAGCGTCGCACCTGAGCGCTCTGCCCCGCCTTTCCTCCTGTCCAGGACAGGACAGCCGAGATTCCTCTCAAGATTATCGAGCATGGCACGGGCCTTTGTATAGGACAGTCCCATGCTTTTCGCAGCAGAAAGCAATGAGCCCTTCTCCTCGACGCTCTCAAGAAGCCATAATACCCCGGCCCCAAGGAACTTGCTGCCGTCGTCGCCGAGGATATAGAGCTTCGTGCTCAGTTCCATAGCTCCCCTGCAGCCCTGTAGACTGTATCGACAACCTCATCGAGACCTTCAGGCTCTACCGAGCAGTATGCAAGCCGCAGCGTGCGGCCCATGATGTTTATCGCACCGATCTGGTACTTGTCGAGAAGATACGTCCTGAGCTCCTCCGCATCATGGCCATTGGTGCTGAATGCCATGAAGTAGCCGGAATTGAAGCTATAAGGCGTCAGCACCTTATCCCCGCTGTGGCGCTCGACTGCGCTGCGCACTATCAGGTAGCGCTTCCTCATCTCCTCGAAGAGCCTTTCCTTATCGACCCTGTAATGATCCCCGCCCTGCATCGCCTTCACTATCAGGCTCTGTCCCGGACGGTCGCAGTTGGAGACGGTGCATCTTATGGCGCCCAGTGTCTTCTTCGTCAGCGCATCAAGATGGGCATCGGTGAATCCCTTCGAGGCATATGTGAGGAACCCTACCCTGAAACCCCACACCATCTCCTCCTTCGTCGCTGCATCTCCCTTGATCGCGAAGATGCCATCATGGGCATCCGCAAGGTATGCGAAGAGCGATTCCTTCTCGGTGTCATCCTCGAAGAAGAGCCCGAAGTACGCATCATCGGAGAGCACAAGGAGCTTCTTGCCGCTGTCGGCAACGGAAACGAGCGCTTCCACTATCCTCCTCATCTCATCCTTCGATGGCGTGTAGCCTGTGGGATTGTTCGGGAAATTGAGGATTATCCTCGCCCTGTCGCCCTTCACGGAGAGAAGGGCCTCCTTCATGCCGCTGACATTGAAGCCTCCGTCCTCGCCGTAGAACGGGAATGCGACGGCCCTGGCTCCGATGAGATCGGAGAAGATCAGGTCGTAGTTGTCCCAGAAGAGATCCGGGCATACCACCTCATCGCCATCGCTGACGAAGAGCATCGCGGCCATGCTTATCGCATGCGTAAGGCCTCCTGTGACGAGAGGAAGCGACATCCTCTTCCCCTTGAGGCTGGGGTTCTTCGCGATCATGCTGTCACGCCAGAGGGCCCGGAGCGTCCTGTCGCCGCCGCCGGGGGCATAGGAGAAGATCTGCGAGGGCTTGAATTCCCCTTCGCGGAAAGCCGAATAGATATCCTCGAGATAGAAAGGCTCGCCATGGCTCGTCGCAAGCCCGACAGTCGCATTGTATCTCCTGGCCTTCTCCTTGGCCTCGTCGCTCTGGGCAACGATGCCCTTAGGGAAATACATCCTCCGGCCGACCGGAGAAAGGAAGCCATAGGCTACCGAATCCGAAAGAGTCCTGTTCAGTTCCTCTGCAAGTATATTCATTCCTTGCCTCCAGCCTCCTTATAGCATATTTTGCGCCCCTTGGGGCACTACCCTCAGAAAAGGGTGAGCTGCCCGTCATCCGGAGCCGCTGCCTCCATGCCGATAAGACGCATGAACTCCTCCTCGCTGACGATCTCCACGCCCAGCCTCTCCGCCTCCGCCCTCTTCGAGCCTCCGCCCTTCCCCGCAAGCAGATGAGTGGTATTGCCGGTGACCGATGAGACTGTCCGTCCACCTCGCTTCTCTATCTCCCTGAGAGCCTTCGAGCGCGGATTGAATGCCTCGAACGAGCCTGTTATGCACCAGACCGTGCCTGAGAGCGTCTTCGGGAGATCCTCTCCCTTCGCATCCTGGCTGGCATCGAGATGCACGCCTGCCTTCCTGAGCCCTTCTATCGTCTTCCTGAGGGACGGCGAGGCGAATGCCTGGACTATGCGCTCACCGGTAAGCTCCCCGAAGCCTGGGATAGCCGCGAAGCCAGAGACCGTGCCGTTCTGGATCTTCTCTATGGAATCGAAGCCGCTGCGGACCAGCATCTCCGCGCTCTTCCTGCCGATATCGGCAGCGCCGAGGGCAGACAGGACTGTGGAGAACGGGCGGGAAAGGCTCTCCCTCACGCCCTTCTCGAGCAGCGCGATGCTCTTCTCCCCCAGGCCGGGAAGGGAGGCTGCGGCAGAGTAATCGGCGGTATAGATATCCTCCACGCTCCTCAGGATCCCCGCATCATACAGGAGCTCCACAGTCCTGGGGCCCAGGGACTCTATATCCATCTCATCCCTGGATGCGAAATATGCTATCCTGCCCTTCACCTGATCCGGGCATCCGGGATTCGGGCAGTACTGGAGCCCTCCTACCTGCACGATCGGAGCATGGCAGCAAGGGCATTCCGCAGGCAGCACGAAAGTGGTATTGCCGGAGCTGTTCTTCTCTGTCACGCTCTCGACAGCGGGTATCACATCCCCGCGCTTCGATATCGAGACAGTATCGCCGATGGCGAGCTCCAGCTCATCTATATACTCCTGGTTATGGAGCGTGGCACGCCTTATCGTGGAGCCTCCGAGCTTCGTAGGGGTTATCTCCGCGACGGGAGTGATGCGCCCCGTACGCCCTACCTGCACCGTTATGTCCAGGAGCTTCGCCTCCGCCTGCGGCGCCTCGAACTTATAGGCAATCGCCCAGCGCGGATGATGCTCGGTGTATCCGAGCCTCTCCCTCACATCAAGCTCATTGATCTTGAAGACAAGCCCGTCTATCTCATAGGCAAGCGATGGACGCTCAGCGCTCTTCTCCCTTATGAACCCGCCGATATCAGAGAAAGCGAACGCCTTGCCGTCAAGTCCGGCAGAGCGCAGCTTCTCCTCGGCCTTCTCCCTTGTCGAATCGAAGAACGCGAGGTGCGGATTGATCCTGAAGCCGAGGCCCTTGAGGCGGGCAAGGATATGGAGGTGGTCAGGAGGCGTCTGGGACCTGTCGCTCCAGAACCCCTCATAGCAGAAGATCGTAAGGGGAACGCGTACAGCCTCGATGCTCTTCTGCCGCCTTACCGTACCCGCGGCGAGATTGCGCGGATTGGCAGCTCTCTTCGATTCGTCCGCCTCCTCCGCGTTCAGGCGGAGGAAATCCGACTTCTCGAGATAGACCTCCCCACGCACCGCTATATCGACAGGCTCAGGAAGCGAGAGGGGGACGCTCCTCATCGTCATTATGTTGGGCGTGACATCATTGCCGATCTCTCCATTGCCCCTCGTAACGGCACGGCGGAGCACCCCGCCCTCGTAATAGAGCACCATCGAGATGCCGTCTATCTTCTCCTCTGCCGCGAACGAAAGCGCTCCCCCTTCCTTCTGTATCGATCTGGAGAAGAAATCGAGGACGGCCTCATCCGAGTAGGCCTTGTCCAGGGAGAGGACAGGTATCGTATGCCTCACCTCGGGGAAATCATTGGTGAGATCGGAACCTACGCGCTTTGTCGGGGAATCGGGATGCTGGAGCTCCGGATGCTCCCGCTCAAGCTCGATCAGGCGGTCGGCAAGACGGTCGTACTCGCTGTCCGCGATGAGCGACACTCCCTCCTTGTAGTACTTATCCTGGTATATCCTCAGCTCGCTTGTCAGCTTATCTATCTCTTCCTTGGCATTCATGCCTGAATGATAGCACAGGAGGGTGCCATGGGGCATCAGCACCAAAGCAGGCGCGCCACAGCATCCGCTGCCGTTGCGCCTGCAGGTAAGAGGTGGTATCCTTCTCGGTATGGCAGACAGCAAGAACTTCTCCCGCTACAACATGCGATGCGGCCTACTGCTGCACGCCTCCGAAGGCGGAGTGCGCATCTCCGATCTTGTCCTGCCGCCGCTCGATGCGAGATACCTTGTCCTAACGGGGAGCGATATCCCGGGCAGCAATGAGATATCATTCCTCGGCCGCACGATGCCGATCATAGCGAAGGAGACAGTCTCCTATCCCGGGCAGATCGTGCTTGCCCTCTTCGCTCCCGACTACGAATCCGCATCGCTTCTGATGAGGGAGATATCAGTGAAGACAGAACCTATCGAGGATCTGGCGGAGCCTGATCTGCCTGACAGCCTTGAATACGGATGGGGAGAGGCGCCGGAGGATGACGGAAACCTGAAGGAGATCGATACCGAGTTCAGGCTCAGGAGGATCTACCAGAGGAACAGCAGGCTGTATACGGTCACGGCATGGATGGAAGGCGCCAACATGCACATCGAGGCCCCGACGGAGTGGATGGAGCTGGTGCGTTCCACCGTGGAGCGCGCTACGGGCTATCCGAGGAGGAGCATAGTAATGCACGCGCTGCCATACACGGCCAAGCATGATGAATACCTCCTGGATCCTGCGGTGCTTGCAGCGATTGCAGCCACCGCCACGATAAGGACAGGGCTTCCCTCGGAGATAAGGAGCGATGGCGTATTCTCACGTCCCGAGATCATCGTGAGGAGAAGCATATCCGTCGATGGGGATGGAAAGCCGATTGCGGAGAGGGTGCAGATGACAGTTGACCAGGGTGCCTTCGCATTCGCCCCCGAGGAATACCAGAGGCAGGCCATGGCAGGGCTCATCCCGCCATATCCGCTGAAGAGCTACCACGCATCGGTCAGGATCGCCTCATCCCCTAACCACCCCGCTGCATTCTGCGGCTCCCTCGGATACAGCGAGGCGCTTGCATCGACTGAATACCACATATCGCGCGTGGCAAGCCTTCTGGACAGGACTCCGAGCCTGTACAGGGCGAGCATTGAGAAGGACAAGAGGAAATTCACCGATTACATCCCGGGATTCGAGCTCGATGAGGTGAAGAAATGCCTCAGGGAAGCCGATGATGCCTCCTCCTATGACAGGAAATGGTCCGCAGACACCTTCCAGAAGGAGGATTTCGGGATACTTGGGTACCTCAGGGGAATAGGGATCGCAAGCGGTGCCGGGATATCGGGATTCTCAACGACGCTGTCCAAGGAGCTCGGTTTCTCCGCGATGATGACATATACGCAGAAAGGCAATGTCACGATCAACACATCAGCCCTGCAGCATCACGGGACGATAAGCTCCTGGAAGAAGCGCATCGCTGGGAGGATAATACCGGGCAGGCCGGATGACGTGGTGTTCCTCAGCCATGGGCCGGACACGATAGACACCGGCCCGGATGTGCTTTCGCGCCTTGTCGCATCATTCACGCCGCAGCTCGAGAGCGCCGCCAGGAGGCTCAGCGTCCTCAAGGACAGCGAGAAGGCCCCGGTATCGCTGCGCTTCGATGCGGAGAACACATCATATCCATGCGAATTCGAGAACTCGGGATACGGTTCTGTCGTATGCGGGATAAGGATCGACCGCAGCAGCATGATCCCCATGGCCATGGAAGTCTGGGGTTCCTTCGCATTCCCCTCGATAATGGACAGGATATCCCTGATCAACTCCATACGGCGCACGATACTCCTGACGCTCAGGGAGAACGGCATCTCGATACCTCTTTCCTTCAGGATGCACATAAGCATAAGGGAGACAGGCACGGATGACACCGTATCCTCGGTGCAGCAGCTTGCAAGGGGACTCACGCTCGGAGCGCTGATGAACGCGCTTGCGCAGGCAATAGGAAGCAGGGCTGCAGAGCTTCCGGTAAGCGCTGGCGAGATAGAGAAGCTATACAGGGAGAGACAGGAATGAAGATCGACTGCACCATAGACGGCAAGACGCTTACGCTCTCGCTCAATTCCGACAAGCCCCTTTCCCTCATCCTCAGGGAGAACATGGGGGAGGAAGGCAGCGTGAACCACTGCTCAGGAGCCATGTGCGGACTCTGCGCGGTCCTTGTCGACGGGAAGGCCATGCTCTCATGCATGGTCCCCGCATTCGAGATCAGGGGGAAGACAGTCGTCACGTTCGAGAGCTTCAGGCGGACGCGCGGGATGCGCGACATAGAGAAGGCATATGAGAGCGTCGGAGCCTATCCATGCCCTGACTGCTATGCATCGCGCACGATCATATTCGAATCGCTGATCGATGAGGCCATAACGGACAAGGAGCAGATACTCCGCGAGCTGGCGATGGTGCGATGCCCGTGCATGGATCCGGAGGACGAGATAATGATAGTCCAGCGTGGCATCGAGCTAAGGAGGAAGAGGAATGTACGAAGGTCTCAGCTCCCCTAATATCCATACTCCCGCGAATCTGAGCGAATATGCCTCGATAATCCTGCACTACCCGGCCTCATCGCTCTGGGCAGGGGGAACGTTCATCATGTCACGCCCTGATTCCTACCCTTCTAGGCGGATGAATGCCGAGATAATCTACCTGGGCGAGATCGAGGAGCTCCATCGCTTCCAGCGCAACGACAGGTTCGCCGAATTCGGGGCGATGGTGACGCTTGACGAGATACTGAACACAGGCAAGGCCGTGCTGCCGAAGGTGCTCATAGAGAATATCGAATCGATAGGCAGCCGCCTCATAACACGCAGGGCGACGATCGGGGGGACGATATGCACGGAGGGCTTCACGACATCCTTCCCGGGTACTCTCATCGCGCTCGATGCGATGGCGGAGGTGAGGTTCATAAAGAAGAAGAGGCTTCATTCCAGATGGATGCAGCTGACCCGCCTCCTGGACAGGAACGGGCGCATCATGCTGCCTCCGCAGGGAATGATCTCCAGGGTCAGGATCGCCTTCACGGAGAAGAACTGCCAGTACTTCACCAGGATAGGATCGTTCATGCTTGAGCCGGATGAGGCTGTCTCTGCGGCATTCACAGGCACCCTCGATCAGGACATCCTCCTCAATCCGAGGATATCCTTCACCTATCCATCCATCGGGATCTGCTACTCAAGGGATATAGACAATATCTTCTCCTCCCTGCGCTTCCCCCTTGACGAAACCGAGCTCGGGAATCTCGAGGGAATGGTATTCACATTCATCGATTCATTCTTCCAGGGGCTCTCTGAGCTGCAGAAGGTGCGCACGGCCGGAATACTCCGCTCCATCATAGAGGATCTGAACGTCAGGGCGCTCACCCTGCCCTCCGATGAGGCGTGAATCGCATCAAACTGCATCCGGACAGGAAGAAAAAGGATGTAGACTCACCGGATATCTGGTATCATGGCTTCTATGAAGAAAGCAGTACTTATTCCGGATTCATTCAAAGGGACGATGTCCAGTGAACAGATCATCTCCATCATGAAGGAGAGGATTCTCGCCTACCACCCCGACTGCCAGATCGTATCGATACCGGTAGCGGACGGAGGGGAAGGAAGCGTGGATGCCTTCCTGGCGGCCCTCGGGGGCGAGAAGGTCACTGTGAAGACAAAGGGACCATGGAACGAGGATATAGACAGCTTCTATGGGATGCTCCCCGATGGGACGGCCGTGATCGAGATGGCCGCATCGGCAGGGCTTCCACAGGTCGGAGACAGAAAGGATCCATCGAAGACGACTACCTACGGTGTCGGACAGCTCATACTCCACGCTGCGAAGAACGGCGCGAAGAAGCTTGTCATCGGTCTTGGAGGAAGCGCCACCAACGATGCCGGATGCGGTGCGGCAGCTGCCTGCGGAGTATCATTCTACGATGCAGACGGGAAGGCATTCGTACCGGTAGGCGGAACGCTGGATAAGATTGCCCGCATTGATACAAGCACCCTCGCAGAGGAAGTCAAGGCACTTCCCGTAACAGCCATGTGCGATATCGACAATCCGTTCTACGGACCTACAGGAGCTGCAGCGGTCTTCGGGCCACAGAAAGGTGCAGACCCGGCCATGGTCGAGGAACTCGACGGGAAGATGAGGAAGCTCTCTGAAGTCATCATCAGGGACATCGGGATCGATCTCCAGCAGATTCCCGGAAGCGGAGCGGCCGGAGGCATGGGAGGCGGCATGAAGGCATTCTTCAGCGCCATGCTGCAGATGGGAATCGACACGGTGCTCGATGTCACGGATTTCGTGAATCTTGCAGCAGGAGCCGATCTGATCTTCACCGGCGAGGGCAAGATCGACGGCCAGTCGCTCAGAGGCAAGGTGGTCATCGGTGTCGCGAGAAGGGCAAAGGAGATGGGAGTCCCTGTAGCCGCCATCGTCGGCGATATAGGCGACAATATCGAAGGTGCATATGAGAATGGCGTCACCGGCATATTCTCCACCAACCGCGTCGCGGTGCCTTTCAAGGAGGCGAAGACACGCGCAGAGAGCGATATGCGCCTGACGATGGACAACCTCCTGAGATTCATGAAGAGCATGGGGCTCTGACAGGGATCAGGAGCGCAGCAGGAGGCGGCGGGATGACCTGCCGCCTTTTCCATCGCCCTCCCTTGCCTTATAATATCCATCCATGAGCTTCGTACATCTCCATAACCATACGGACTACTCCCTTCTCGACGGCGCAGCCTCGATTCCGAGGTACATTGCGAAGGCGAAGGCCACAGGCATGACCTCTCTCGCGATAACCGACCATGGGAACATGTTCGGTGCCGTATCGTTCTACGAGGCATGCAGGAAGGAAGGCATCAATCCGATCGTAGGATGCGAGTTCTACATAGCGAAGGACAGGAAGGACCGTTCCCCGTCTTCGGAAGGCAACAGGTATTACCATCTGATACTCCTCGCGATGAGCGACAGGGGCTACCACAATCTCATGGAGCTCAATTCGATCGCCTACAAGGAAGGCTTCTACTACAAGCCGAGGATCGACCATGAAGTGCTTGCCGAGCACAGCGAGGACCTGATATGCCTGTCGGCATGCCTTGCCGGAGAGATCGCGCAGGAAATCCTCGCAGGCAGGTATGATGAGGCGAAGAGGACGGCGCTGTGGTACAGGGATCTCTTCGGCGACAGGTACTATCTGGAGATGCAGGACCATGGGCTCGACGAGGACAGGGAGGTGCTTCCGGGGATACTGCGGCTCTCGAAGGAATGCGGGATACCGCCGGTATGCACCAATGATATCCACTACATAGAGAAGGATGACTGGAACGCCCATGACACGCTCCTCTGCATCGGGACTGCGGCGAAGAAGACGGACAGGAACAGGCTGAGGTACAAGGAAGGGGTATACTACTTCCGCACGGAGGAAGAGATGGCAGATCTCTTCTCCTGGTGCCCGGAAGCGGTTGAGAACTCCGGGAAGATCGCGGAGCGCTGCCATCTTGAAATAAGCTTCCCCGGCCCGATACTCCCCAAATGCACCATCCCGCCGGAGTTCTCCTCCGATGCGGAATACCTCACATACCTCGCAAACGAGGGGCTGAAGAAGAGGTATCCCGTAGTCACTCCCGCTCTCCAGCAGAGGCTTGACTATGAGCTCAGCATCATCATACAGATGGATTTTCCCGCCTACTTCCTCATCGTCCGCGACTACATCCACTGGGCGAAGACCCACGGGATCCCGGTAGGCCCCGGGCGCGGAAGCGGCGCCGGATCGCTCGTCGCATACTCCACGACGATCACCGATGTCGATCCGATGAAGTACAACCTCATCTTCGAACGCTTCCTGAATCCGGAACGCGTATCCCTCCCTGATTTCGACGTGGACTTCTGCTTCGAAGGACGGAGCCAGGTCATAGACTATGTGACAGAGCATTACGGGAAGGACAGGGTCGGGCAGATAATCACGTTCGGAACCCTCAAGCCCAAGGCCGTGGTGAAGGACGTATGCCGTGTGCTCGACATCCCGTATGATGAGTCGAACAGGATATGCTCACTGATACCTGACGAGCTGAAGATGACGCTCGACAAGGCATTCGAGCAGGAGCCGAGGCTCAGGGAGATAGAGAAGAGCGGGCCTATCTATGCGGAGCTCTTCGATACGGCAAGGCGCCTGGAAGGGCTGAACAGGCACTCATCCCTCCATGCAGCAGGCGTCGTGATAGGACGCGAGCCGCTGGATCACTATGTGCCGCTCTATGCGGATCCGAAGACAGGAGCGATCTCCACGCAGTATCCGATGACGCAGATAGAGAACTGCGGCCTGGTGAAGATGGACTTCCTCGGCCTCAAGACGCTCACGCTCATAAAGCATACCGTGGAGCTGATACACAAGAAGGAGCCTGATTTCGACATCAGCAGGATCGATGAGCATGATGCGAAGACATTCGACATGCTGTGCAAAGGCGATTCCAAGTGCGTGTTCCAGTTCGAATCAGACGGAATGGCAGACATCCTCCGCCGCGAGCACCCGCAGACTATAGAGGAGCTTGTCGCATTGAATGCCCTGTACAGGCCCGGCCCGATGCAGTTCATCGACCAGTTCATCGATGCCAAGTTCGGCAGGGTGCCGATCAAGTATCCCGATCCCTGCCTAGAGGATGAGCTGAAGGAGACATACGGGGTCATCGTCTATCAGGAGCAGGTCATGAAGGTAGCCCAGATAATCGCAGGCTACACGCTCGGCCAGGCCGATAACCTCCGCAGGATAATGGGCAAGAAGAAGAAGGAGAAGCTTGCCGAGGAGCTGGTGAAGTTCAAGGCCGGTGCTGTACGCAACGGCTTCACGGAAGAGCATGCAGAGGAGATATTCCATATCCTCGAGCCATTCGCAGGCTATGGATTCAACAAATCGCATGCAGTCGCCTACTCCGTCGTCGCATACCAGACAGCATTCCTCAAGGCCAACTATCCGGCGGAGTTCCTCGCTGCGAACCTCACCAACGAGATGGGCAATCCCGCGAAATTCACGGAATACCTCAATCTCGCTCCGAAATACGGGCTGAGGATACTGCCTCCGTCGATCAACAACTCCGAGAAGCACTTCAATGTCGTGAACGGCGATATCGTATACGGGCTTGCAGGCATAAAGAACGTCGGCGAGAACATCGTCGGGGAGATCATAAGGGAAAGGGAGCAGAACGGCCCGTACAAGGACTTCATGGACTTCCTTTCCCGCCAGGGCGATGGCCTGAATTCCAAGACCATAGAGTCCCTCATAAAGGCAGGGGCATTCGATGAGATGGGAACCGATGCCGCCACGCTGCTTGCGAATCTCGAGGATGCGCTCAGGTTCGACAGGGATACGAAGGAGACCACGGCATACGGGCAGCTCTCGCTCTTCGGGGATGACGATCCGGCCATCGGGCAGTTCACGATGCGCAGCGCCGAGCCCATGCCGATGAAGGAGAAGCTGCAGATGGAGAAGGAATACCTCGGCTTCTACATCTCCGGCCATCCCCTCGATGAATATTCGAACCAGATAGCCGCATGCGTCAGGGCCGACCTGTCCGATCCGCGGACGATACCTATCGATCAGGAAACATCGGTCATAGCGCTCGTCACATCCATAAGGCAGGTGATGACGAAGGCGAAGAAGGAGAAGATGGGCATATACAACCTCCAGACGAAGGAGGGGGACATCGATGCCGTCGCCTTCCCTTCCATCTACGCCTCGCTCCGCGATACCGTTGCGGAGGATCAGGTCTACGGCTTCCGGGGAACCTTCACGAGGAAGGGAGAGGAAGGCAAGCTCTCCTTCACGATAGCGGAGGTCTGCGCTCCCGGCGACCTCAAGCCGGAGGCGATCTCCATGGTGCACATCGAGCTCGGCAGGAGGCAGTCATACCATCCCGACGAGCTGAGGATGCTGGCTTCGAAGCTGCAGCAGCATGAAGGATTCACTCCGATATCGCTGACGATCGACAGCATGGAGGACGAGGAGCTCAGGGCTGGAGGGATGTACTCCGTCGAGTATTCAAAGGGACTGATAGCCGATCTCGAGGAACTGCCTATAGTCAGAAAGGTGTGGATTTCTTAAATTCCATATTAGGAGGCCGGATGGACGCGCTTATGAAACTCTCGCTCTTCGCGGCGAGGCTGCTTGAGATATACTCATTCCTCATCTGGATCAGGATAATCATATCCTGGTTCAGGCCCTACCCCAGGGTAGGATCCTTCACATACTATATAGCGAGGATAGTCGACCCGTACCTTGCCGTATTCCGCTCGGACAGGACAAGGGCAGGAAGGCTCGACTTCTCGCCTCTTGTGGCCATAGGGCTGCTTTCGGTCGTGGTATCGCTGCTCTCGGTATTCGGGACATTCGGCCGCCTTACGCTCGGGATAATCATCTCGCAGCTGATAGCGGCATTCTGGGGATACGGAATCTCCGTATACCTGTTCTTCATCATCATGATGCAGATATTCCGCCTCATAGCCGCTTTCACGCATAGCAGCGCGATGTACCAGGCAGGGATGCAGGCAGCCTTCTCCGATCCGATCACGGATCTTGTCAGAGGCTGCTTCTCACGCAGCATCCCCCGCGACAGCACCGTATCGCTGATTGCCCTGGCTATAACCATAGCGCTCTACTTCGTGCTCAGGTTCCTCTTCCTGGAGCTGCTCTATCCGATGGCCCTCAACCTGCCGATATAGGAGACCGGATGAAAGCATCGGGGAGGATAACCGAGGCCCCTGGAATCGGGGCAGTGGCCGCGCAGGATCTCGCTGCCCTCGGGATAGCAACGCTTGGCGACATGCTCCGCTTCGCTCCCCGCGCCTATGATGACAGACGGGAGGAAAGGAGGGCGAGGATGGCAGGCGTCGATGATCCGTCGATAGCCTGCAGGATAACGGTGATAGGGCATTCCGATTTCCCGACGAGGAACGGCAGGACGCTGAAGGTGGCTGCCGTGGATGATGACGGGACGCGCATCGAGCTGCTCTGCTTCAACAGGTATTTCCTGAAAAGCCAGCTGTCGATAGGTTCGGAATGGTATATCCACGGGAAGGTCCAGAGGATCAGGGGCATATACCAGATATCATCATTCGAGGTGAAGAGGACACGGGAGGAGATCGGGCTTGGAAGGATACTGCCTGTCTATCCCCTTTCCGGAAGGCTCTCGGAGAAGATGATGCGCTCTGCCGCCTCATATGCGCTCCAGGCCCTCTCCCCCATCCCAGACGAGCTCCCTGACGGAATGTACCGGCGCCTCGGACTCATGCGGCATGAGGAAGCCTACAGGGCACTGCATTTCCCGGAGAGCATGGATGAAGCTGCGGCAGCCCTCCGCACGCTGGGCTTCACGGAGCTGCTGATGATGGAGCTGTCGCTGCTCAGGAAAGGCGCAAGGACAGGCAGGAGAGTGCGCTCCCGGCCATCAAGGAGGGAGAGGCTGCTCCTCTCCTCGCTCCCCTTCACCCTTACCGGGGACCAGCTCAGGGCAGCCGATGAGATCCGTGAGGATCTTGACTCGGGGATGCCCATGAACAGGCTCCTGCAGGGGGATGTAGGCTCGGGGAAGACACTCGTGGCATGGCTTTCGGCGCTGCATGCGATAGACAGCGGTGCCCAGGTTGCGTTCATGGCGCCGACAGAGCTTCTGGCAAGGCAGCATGCAGATGGTGCGGCAGCCCTCCTGGAAGGGACAGGGGTGAGGATCGCATTCATAACAGGAAGCGTGAAGGGAGAGCAGAGGCGGCTGCTGCTTGAATCACTCAGCAACGGGGAGACGGATCTTGTCATCGGCACGCATGCCCTCTTCTCCGAGGATGTCTCATTCAGGAACCTCAGGTATGCGATCATAGATGAGCAGCATCGCTTCGGCGTGCAGCAGAGGGAAGCGCTCTCGCATAAAGGCGAGGGCTGCAGCATCCTGTCCATGTCAGCGACCCCCATACCCCGCTCGCTTGCCCTTACGCTCTATGCAGGCTACAGCGTATCGACGATACGCACGATGCCGAAAGGCAGGATCCCTATACGCACATACCTCGTGAGGGAGGACAACAGGGAGAGCATGTACCGCGCTGTAGGCGTGGAATTCACCAGAGGGCATCAGGCGTATTTCGTCTACCCCAGGATAGATGACGAGGGAGAGAGCGACCTCAGGGATGTGACAAGGATGTTCGATTTCCTGCAGAAGGAGTATCCCGGCGTGCCATCGGCGCTCATCCACTCAAGGCTGCCTGATGATGAGAAGATGGAAATACTCCATGCATTCAGGGACCGGAAGCTATCATATCTCGTCGCGACATCGGTCGTCGAGGTCGGGATAGACATCCCCGATGCGACATGCATGGTCATAGAGCATGCCGAGCGCTTCGGGCTTGCGGCCCTCCATCAGCTCAGGGGAAGGGTCGGAAGGAGCACGCTTCCCTCATACTGCTTCCTTGTCTATGGCCGCAGCCTGACGGAAGAGGCAAAGGCAAGGCTGTCCGTGATGAAGGAGACGAATGATGGCTTCCTGATCGCGGAGAAGGACCTGCAGATAAGAGGCCCGGGGGATATATCAGGGGACAGGCAGTCAGGATTCCTCCATCTGAAGTTCGCATCGCTCACCAGCGACCTCGAGCTAATCGAGCTTGCCAGGAGCGAGGCAGAGAAGCTCGTAAGGGAGGACATAGGGCTGCTGAAGGCGGAGAATGCCGTCCTCCGGAGGGAGATGGCGAGGATGCAGGAGAGCGGGAAGCGCAGCGAAGGCTAAGGCTGCTTCCTGTCCCTCTTCCTGTAGTTCTTCGGGCTGATATGCATCTCCCGGGAGAAGATGCGGCTGAAGTACTTCTCGTCGGAATATCCGACATAGCCTGCGATATCGGAGATGCGCAGATCTGTAGAGGCAAGGAGCGAGCAGGCATGGCGTATCCTCACCTGCGCAAGGTAGTCTATGATCCCGATACCGTACTTCTGCTTGAAGCGGCGCGAGAGATATGAGGGATTGAAGCCGAAGCGGGAGGCCAGGGAATCGAGGTTTATATCGCTCTGATGGTTCTCCTCGATGTAGGAGCGGAGCGCGCTGAAGTTCATGTCATCGAGTCCGGAGAGCTTCCCTCTCTCCGGCTCTATGCTCTCCACCGCCTCCTTCAGCACCCTGTTGAGCTGCTCAGGGTCTATCGGCTTGAGCAGGTAGTCGATGGCGCCGCTGCGCATCGATTCCCGCACATACTCGAAGTTCTGATAGCCGCTTATGACGATTATCCTCACATCCGGGAAGCGGCTGTGGAGATACGACATGAGCGTGATTCCGTTGGAATGCGGCATGCTTATGTCGGTGATCACTATATCGACATGATGGCTTTCAAGGCACTGCATTGCCTTATGCCCGTCGGAAGCTTCATGCACTTCATCTATGCCGAGGCCCGCAAGATCGGCAAGGAACCTTATCGAGAGCCTGACGGCCTCTTCGTCATCAACTATCAGAAGGACCAATCTCAACCCCCTCTATCTCGATCGATACCGTGAAGCCCTTGTCATGGTCGGAGACGATATGTATGCTTCCCCTCTCGCCGTAGATCAGCCACAGCCTCCTGGACAGGTTTATGAGGCCTATGTGGGAGGATTCCTCATCCGTGAACCTTGCCCTGTCGATGATGCCGCGCAGCCTGGCGAGCCTCTCCCTGTCGATTCCCTCTCCGTCGTTCGAGCATTCCACCCGCAGCACCCCATCGCGCAGGCTGGAGGCTATGCTTATCATCATGACCCTGTCATCGGTGAATCTGCCATGCTTGAACACATTCTCGGCAAGCGGCTGCAGCAGGAGCTTCGGCACGATTGCCCTGAGTGAGTCATCCTCGCTCGAGATGCTGTACCTGAAGCGGCCGCGGAATCGCATCGCCTGGAGATTGAGGTAGTTCACCGTATACCGCATCTCCTTCTCGAGAGGCACCATCAGGGATGCGAAGTCCATCGTATAGCGCATCATCTCCCCGAACTGCATTATCGGGTCATACAGCTGCCTGTTGCCGTTGCGCAGCGCCTCGGCCCCGATGTTCTGCAGCGCATTGTTTATGAAGTGCGGATCCATCTGCGCCTGCAGCGCCTTGAGCTGGTTGTTCTTGTTGGATATCTCGAGCTTGTAATCCCGGATGATGAGATTGTTTATCGAATCGATCATCGCATTGAACTGCCTGGCGAAGACCCCGAACTCCGAATCGTTCCGGATATCGAGCTTGACGGTGAGATTACCCTCGGATATCCGCTTGAGCTGCCTGTCGATGTAGTCGAACGGACGGGCGAAGCCTGATGAGATCTTCGCCATCGCAAGCACGGCGAAGAACAGGATCAGGCCGCCTATCATGAGATTTCGGATCGCAAGCTCCCGCGCGCTTGCCGTGATGGCCTCATCCGCGATGATCTTGATGATGTAGAAGTCATCGAAGGATGCATTCGGCTTCACAAGGCTGTAGACCGCGGTATGCTTATGGCCTTCATGGCTGCATTCCGACACTCCGGAAGAGCCTGAAAGGACAAGGTCATCGATTATCGCGAAGGCTGCGGAATCCGCAGCCGATGAATAGAGGATGGTGCCATCCCCCGATACGAATGCAAGCGCGGCTCCATCCGTGACGATATCCTCGAGATGCCCGAAGAATGCCGGATCTATATCTATATCGAGCTCACCGAGGTAGCGTTCGCCTGGGAAATCATATATGGAGCGGCTCATCGTGATGACTTCCCTATCAGGAGGGACATTCAGAGCAAAGCCATAGGTGGTCTGCATCTTCCCGGACAGCGATACTGAATTATAGGGGTATCTCTCACCGGGCATCAGGCCGCCGGCAGTACCTTGGGCAGTTGCGTTCCCCCTGTCCAGATAGGCTGCGCCAAGCACATCGGAATAAAGATATACCTGGCATATATAGGGATTCGAGCTGAATATCGTCCTCAGTGAATCCCTGATGGTGCTTGTGTCCCACAGATCCCTGGAAACCCCTCTCAGGATATTCATCATCTTGTCATCACGGTATATGGTGAGCGATGATTCAAGGACCTGGTACAGCCTTGAGGACAGATTCTCAGAGGCAAGCTCAAGCATCCCGCTGTTATAGCGTATGTACTCCTGCCTCTGATGATTCACCGTCATGTAATAGCTTGAAATAAGGATCATGGAGACAGAAAGAGCCAGAGCAAGGATGAACACAGCCATTGTCTTCAGCTTCAGAGTTGCCCGCATGACATGTCCATCATATTACTGCATGTAAAAATAATCCACCTTATAGGTAAAAATACGAGGTTCCAATCCATCTCTTCACAGCTCTACCCTCTATATATGGATAAGGACAGGACATCTGCGACCAGCCGGTTTGGCACAAGGCGGAAGGAAAGCCTGGCAAATGAGACTATCTTCCTGCTGCCAATGCTTTTATGCTTTATCCCTGTGATAATAATCCCGTTCTTCTATGCAATCTACATGAGCTTCATGCGATGGAACGGCATATCCTCAGAGAAGGTCTTCATAGGATTCCTGAACTATATCAACATCTTCACGGATGATCCTGGATTCTGGCAGGCCATATGGTTCTCGATAAGGCAGACCGTGGCGATAACGATCATCTCCAACATCATGGGGCTTGGATTCGCGCTTCTTGTCTCATCCCTCCCGAAGAAGATCCAGGGGCTGCCGCGTACGCTCCTCCTGCTTCCGAACATCATGGGAGGCGTCATCATGGGATTCATCTGGCGCTTCATATTCCAGAAGGTCTTCCTGGCCCTCTCCAAGCTGCCGCTGCTGGGTTTCCTGGGAGTCAGCTGGCTCGGTGAGCCCGGACCTGCTTTCTGGGCGATAGTCATAGTGTCAGCATGGCAGTATTCAGGCTATACGATGATCATATACATCGCAGGGCTTACCGGAATCAGCAGCGATATAAGGGAAGCCGCGATACTGGACGGGCCTTCGAAGGCCAGGGAGTTCTTCTCTGTTACCCTTCCCCTCATAATGCCATCGGTCACGATCTGCCTCTTCTGGGTCATGGTGAAGACATTCACGATGTATGATCTGGTATCCTCCCTGACCGTAGGAGGGCCATTCAACTCAACAACGACAGCCTCAATGCAGCTATATGAGGAGGCATTCTCACGGAACAACTATGGCCTGGGCTCAGCCAAGGCCATAGTCTTCTTCGTTTTCATACTCATTCTCGCACTCCTGCAGGTGAGATTCACAAGGTCGAAGGAGGTTGAATACTGATGAGAAGGATGTCCACCGCGGTGAGGGTCACAGTCGTTGCGATAATATGCGCGGCATTCCTCCTGCCGTTCTATTTTCTTCTTCTGAATGCAGTGAAGCCTCTTGGGGAGATAACCAAGGATACAGCTGCCCTGCCGGAAACCATCCAGTTCTCGAATTTCTCCGCTGCATGGACGAGAATGGACTTCCCGCAGGCTTTCATGAACTCATTTACAGTCACGATAGTGAGCCTTATGGGCGTCGTACTCTTCTCGAGCATGGCCGCATACAGGATCACGAGGCATCCATCACGCTTCAACGCACTGATCTATTCACTCTGCCTTGCAGAGATGATCATCCCATTCCAGGTCATCATGATACCCCTCGTGATCGTGCTCGATGCCCTGGGCCTGATGAATTCCACCGCAGGCCTTATCTTCGCCAACTGGGGACTCGGCGTAGCGATGGGTGTCTTCATGTTCTCAGGATTCCTCAAAAGCATACCGAAGGAGCTTGAGGAAGCAGCCATGATAGAAGGGGCCTCACAGCTGCATATATTCTTCAGGATAGTCTTCCCCCTCCTGAAATCGATAATCTTCACGCTGGTCATACTCGACACATTCTGGTTCTGGAATGACTATCTCCTGCCGCTGATCGTCATATCACGGCCACAGTACAGGACCCTTCCCATCGCGATAAGCACATTCATGGGACAGTATTCCCTACGTTGGGATCTCGCGCTCGCCGCACTCACGATGTCCATCATCCCTGCCGCAATAGCATTCTTCCTGCTGCAGCGCAATATCGTAGCAGGATTGGTTGCAGGAGCAGTCAAGGGATAAATATAAGGAGAAAGAAATGAAGAAGCTGCTTTCAGTCATTCTCGTTGCGTTCCTCGCCCTCTCGGTCATCTCCGCAAGCGGAAATGCGGAATCAGGTGACCAGAAAGTCATCAGGATCTGCCAGTTCAAGGTTGAGATCGCTGACAGCCTCCAGCAGCTTGCGGAGGAGTATGAGGAGCTCACAGGCATCAAGGTCGAAGTCGAATCGACATCCTCAGACGGCTATCAGACGCTGCTGAGGACGAAGTTCGCCGGGAACGAGGCTCCGGACATCTTCAACAATGAAGGATTCGCGCAGATGGGAGAATGGGTGGAGCATCTCGAGGATCTCTCCGCTGAATCCTGGGTCGGTGATATGGTTCCATCAGCAAAGGATGGTGCCACTATCGATGGCAAGGTATACGGACTGCCGCTCTACCTTGAGGGATACGGCCTCTGCTATAACCCTGATATGCTCGAAGCAGCCGGCATAACGGAGCTTCCTATGACGCTTTCCGAGTTCGATGCCCTCTGCACGAAGCTTGAGGAAGCCGGCTTTGCTCCTATAGGGCTGCCATTCGGTTCCTCATACAATCCTGGCCGCTTCATGTTCAATGTGGCGATAGCGCATCAGGAGAATCCTACGGAATTCATCGAAGCTGCCTGCCGTGGCGAGGTTGATTTCGTGAACAATGAGATAATGAATGACTGGGTTGACTTCCTTGATGTCTGCCTCAAGCACGCATACGGGAATCCTCTCGACCTTGATTTCGCAGGCCAGATAAGCACATTCGCCTTCGAGGAGAATGCGATAACGATGGCAAACAACGGCGGGTGGGTATCATTCAGGGAAATGAATCCCGAGATCAACGCAGGATACATGGTTGTGCCTATCAATGATGATCCTGAGTTCAACGATGTCCTCTATGCCGGACCTTCCACATACTGGGTAGTCAACAAGGACAGCGCTGTCAAGGAGGAGGCAAAGGACTTCCTCGAGTGGCTCGTCACAAGCGAGAGGGGCCAGTACTATCTTACGGAAGTATTCGGATTCGTTCCCGGACTCACGACAATGACAGTGACGGAGGAAATCGTAGGACCTCTCTCTGCTGCTGTAAGCGAGGCTGTTGCCGACGGCAGGGCTCTCGGCTGGGAGTGGCCTAAGTATCCTAACGGAGCAGCAGATGCCATAGGAGATGCAATCATCGAGTATGCAGCCGGCAGGCTCGACAGGACATCATTCCTCCAGAGCGTTCAGGATATATTCGTAAGACTTTCACAGCAGAGGTGATCACATGAATACGCTGGATCTCAGGCGTATACCGTTCGGGGGAGACTATTCCCCCGAACAGTGGCCGCGCGAAGTATGGGACGAGGACATCAGGCTGATGAAGGAGCTCGGTGTCAATACAGTGACCATCAATGTCCACTCCTGGATAATGAGCGAGAAGGAAGACGGGAAGATCGACTTCTCCTTCCTTGATGATGTGGTATCGATGCTGAGGAAGGCCGATATCGACATAATCATGGCGACTGGCTCCACAGCCCCGCCGTCATGGCTTTACCAGAAGGACCATGGAGTCATCAGGACAGACATAAAGGGAAGAGCGAACAAGTACGGCGTGCGCGAGAAGTTCTGTCCTACATCGGAGACCTATCTTAGCTATGTAAGGAAATTCGATACTGCCCTTGCAGAGCACTTCAAGGATGAGAAGGGCATCATTCTCTGGCATCTGAACAACGAGCTCAGCGGCTTCTGCTACTGCGAGCACTGCGAGGCGGAATTCCGCAGGTACCTCAAGGATAAGTACGGGACGATAGAGAATCTCAATGCCGCATGGTGCACTGCGATGTGGGGACGCACATATACATCATTCGAGGATATCTTCGCACCTACAGAGCTGAATGAGCTCTATCTGAATGTGAACGGGGATGGGGCTGACCTCGATTCCCTTCCTACGGAAGCGATAGAGTATGCACGGTTCATGTCCCTCTCACACGAGAAGCTCTTCAGGATGGAGACAGAATGCATCAAGGCTGCCATTCCCGATGCTGTCTGCACGAACAACTACCAGTTCCGCGGCCGCTTCGATTACCACAGGATAGCAGAGCCTCTTGATATAATCTCGCTGGATATCTATCCGGAAAAGGGCGAGGATCCTGCAAAGGCTGCCTTCAATCTCGACATCTCGAGGAACTTCATCTCCCAGGACAAGCCATTCCTCATCATGGAGATGACACCGAACCAGGCAAGCTGGGCAAAGGTATGCGCTACGAAGAGGCCGGGCGAGATCGGGCTGTATGCCATTGCCAATATCGCACATGGAGCCAACTCAGCCCTCTATTTCCAGATCAGGAGGACACCGGCTGGATTCGAGAAGTTCCATGGTGCAATGATCTCCCACGCAGGCCATCTTGATACAAGGATCGCGAGGGAGCTAAAGGCACTGAGCGCTGACCTCGGGAAGCTTCCGCTGGATCTGCTCGGACAGACAGTGAAGGCAGAGGCTGCGGTCATCCATGACTGGGATGAGAAGCTCGGAGTGGAGATCCCCTGCTCGATACAGAAGGGAATCGACTACACGGAGGAAGTCAGGTACTACTACAGCTATTTCAACAGGAAGAACATCCCCGTTGACGTGATTTCCCTCGATCAGGATTTCTCGCGCTACAGGCTCATTGTCGCCCCGATGCTCTGCATGATAAGGGAGGAATATGCCAAGGCTCTCGAGAAGTTCGTCGAGAACGGAGGCACGCTGGTCCTCACCTACTTCTCCGGATACACGAATGAATGCGACTACTCATACCTGGGAGGACAGCCTGGGCCTCTGAGGAAGACCGCAGGTCTCTGGGTGGAGGAAATCGATGGCCTCAAGCCGGAGGAGAG
This sequence comes from uncultured Spirochaetaceae bacterium, assembly GCA_944392935.1. GTDB lineage: Bacteria > Spirochaetota > Spirochaetia > Sphaerochaetales > Sphaerochaetaceae > Ornithospirochaeta. The sequence goes on along the minus strand of CALXYI010000003.1, from coordinate 20,958 downwards.
CAACGCGATGGTGTTCCATGATGGCACGAGATGCAGCGTTTCATATATGTGCGATGTGATCCGCATCGAGAGCGCAGAGACGCTTGCGGTCTATGCCGATGACTACTACAGCGGCATGCCGTGCCTCACACGCAACAGGCTCGGGAAGGGAGAGTGCATCTACATCGGAGCGAAGCCTGACAAGGAAGGCCTCTGGAGGATACTGGATGCCGCGGTCTCCGATTCCGGGGTCAAGCCTGTGCTAGACACACCTGAAGGCGTGAGCGCGGCAGCAAGAGGCGACTACCTCTTCCTCCTGAACTATGCCACGGAAGAAAGGACGGTCACCCTGCCCTGCGCAATGTCGGATGTGCTCTCAGGAGACAGGAAGAGCGAATGCACCCTGAAGCCATACGGCTATGCTGTATTGAGGAAATAGGCAAACGCATGTATCATGCTGCCGTGCTGCGGAGCGCGGCAGCATTCATCTGCGATGAACTACAGAACAACCATCAAGGCCTGCTTTGCAGGATACATAGTCCAAGCCATAGTCAACAGCTTCGCTCCCCTTCTGTTCGCCCATTTCAACGAAGCTTATGGGATACCTCTGTCGAGGATATCGATGCTAGCGGCCCTCAACTTCTCTGTGCAGCTTGCATCGGATGCAGTGGCGGCAAGGATAGCGGACAGGATCGGATACAGACCGATGATAACAGCTGCGCACATCTTCTCCGCAGCAGGCTTCGCGCTCCTTGCCATCCTTCCTGACATGATCGATCCCTTCACTGCCGTAGCTGTATCGATTTCGGTATATGCCATCGGCGGCGGGCTCCTGGAAGTGCTTCTCAGCCCGATAATGGAGAGCTGCCCGACAGAGAACAAGGAGAAGGCGATGAGCCTGCTGCACTCGTTCTACTGCTGGGGATCCGCGGCTGTCGTGCTTCTCTCCACTCTCTTCTTCCATGCATTCGGTATCGGGAAGTGGAAGATCCTGGCATTCCTCTGGGCGATCATCCCGATAGCCAACGGCATGATCTTCCTCTTCACCCCGCTTGCGAAGAACGGGAATGAAGGATACGCGGGGATGCAGACTGCCCGGTCCATATTCCGCACCCCTGCCTTCTGGCTCTTCCTTCTCGTGATGTTCGCCGCAGGCGCCTGCGAGATGTCAATCGCGCAGTGGGCCTCCGTATTCGCGGAGGAAGGACTGGGCATAAGCAAGGCTGCCGGGGATCTTGCCGGACCGCTTGCCTTTGCCGTCCTGATGGGAACAGTGAGGGCTGTCTGCGGAAAACGCGGAACGGGAATAGCCTTGGGATCGTTCATGATCATCAGCGCCTCACTCTGCGCCATTGCATATATCATCGCATCATCTCCCCTTCCTCCTGTCATCAACCTCTCGGGATGCGCCCTCTGCGGCCTCTCCGTCGGGATAATGTGGCCGGGGACATTCAGCATGGCCTCCTCTGCGCTCAGGGGCGGAGGAACAGCGGTCTTCGCATTCCTGGCTCTTGCCGGAGACATAGGCTGCGCGGCTGGCCCGCTTCTTGTCGGCATCATCTCGGATGCGGCAGGGGGCTCGCTCAAGGCAGGGATCGCCGCGGCGATCATCTTCCCGCTCTCCATGATAGCCGCCCTTGCCGCTCTCAGAAGGAAGCCTGAGAGGGCTGGATGATGGACATATTCAGGCAAATGCAATAATTTTCTGTGGGTAGGAGGCGATAGGATGCCGGTTACAAGGCAGCAGGCTGAAGAGCTTTTCAGGAAATACAATGAATCGGAGAGCCTTTACCATCACGCGCTTTCGGTAGAAACCGTGATGAGGGAGGCTGCGGAAAGATACGGCGAGGATCCGGAATTCTGGGGAATCGTCGGATTCCTGCATGATATCGACTGGGAGAAGTTCCCGGAGGAGCATTGCAGGAAGGCACCTGAGCTGCTGAAGGAGATAGATGCCCCGGATGAGCTGATCCACGCTGTCTGCAGCCATGGATACGGACTTGTATCGGATGTGAAGCCCGAGCACAGGATGGAGAAGATGCTCTATACCGTAGATGAGCTCACAGGGCTGATAACAGCCACGGCTCTCATGAGGCCGGAGAAGATGAAGGGCATCACGGTCAAGTCCATAAAGAAGAAATGGAAGGACAAGTCATTCGCGGCAGGAGTGAACCGCACCCTCATATCCGATGGAGCGGCAATGCTGGAGATGGATGTGAATGACGTGATACAGCTGGCTATCGACGGGATGACCAGGATCGCCCCACAGCTCGGACTCTGGCCGGACGAGGCAGAATGAGGATCACAGGCGGTAAGTATGTCAGGCGGCAGATCAAATGCCCGCCAGGCATCATAAGGCCGGCCATGGACAGGATGAGGGAATCGCTTTTCGCGATACTGGGGGACCTTTCAGGGCTTTCCTTCCTTGATCTGTACTCGGGATCGGGATGCGTGGCGATAGAAGCCGCTTCCAGAGGCGCGGATCCCGTGCATCTCGTTGAGATGGACAAGGGAAAGAAAAGCACGATCGAGTCGAATCTCTCATTCGTCGAAGAGACCTGGAGGCTCTTTACCATGGATGCCTTCAGGTTCCTGTCATCACAGGCCTATTCATATTCGATAGCCTATGCCGATCCACCGTTCCCAATGGAGGACAAGGTCTCGATACTCAGGGCTGCTGCAGAGAGCGGGACCGTCAAGGAGCATGGGCTTTTCATAATCCATATCCCCACGGAGGAAAGGAAGCTGTGGGAGGATTCATACAGAACCTTCCATCTCGTTGATGAAAGGAAATACGGCAGGTCGATCCTGCTTTTCTACAGGAGAGCGGATGTTCAGGATAGATGAGAACGGAATCGGACGGGATGGGATGGAAGTCCGCAGCGCCGATACCGACAGGTTCTTCAAGGCAAAGGTCCCATTCTTCTTCTCGATGCTCCAGGAAGTCGCGGCCAAGCATTCCACAGCTGTCCACTGCGGCATTGCCGAGCTGATGCAGAGGGAGAGCAAGACATGGGTCATCGTACGTGCGAAGATGATCATAGACAGGCTTCCGGACTGGATGGAGACGGTGGAGCTTGAGACATGGCCGGAGGAGCCCTTCAGGATGTTCGCACCGCGTCTCGCAACCGGCCGCGGCGCCGATGGCTCGCCGGTCTTCACCGCCATAAGCCACTGGGTAGTGATTGACATGGAGCGCAAGCGCCCCGTAAGGCCGAACGAGGCCCTGCAGTACTTCACCATCCCTGACAGGAGCATCAGATACATCGATCCGGATATAGGCAAGCTGAGGATCGCAGAGGATTTCACGGGATACAGGCTTCCTGACCTCGCTCCTGTGACGAACTACTATGATACTGACACGAACGGGCACATAAACAACATAAGCTACATTAACTGGACATGCGATGCATTCCCGTTCTCCTTCCTCGACAGCCACAGGATAGAAAGCATCGACTGCCATTGGATAAAGCAGACATTCGATGGGGACAGGATAGCCGTAGAGACATACTCCGATGATCCATCGCCATTGGATGCAGGCAATCCGGCATTCTACACGCGCATCGTGAAGAAGACGGAGGAAGGAGAGGATATTCCCGTCTTCGAGGCAGAGACAACCTGGGTCAGACGGTGAATCAGCAGGGCTGGTATAGGGAAACCCCATATCAGCACCCGGGCTGCGGGATGCCGCAGGGAATCAGTAATGGGGCGGACGGCGGTTAGGCCTGGCCTCCCCTGACTCCTCTATCAGATCCTCAACCTTCCTCTCAAGCAGCTCTATCCTCTTCCCAAGGAGATCCATCTCCTTCTGCTGGGCAATCACGACCTCATTGAGCTCGGCATTCAGGCTCTCGAGATAGCTTACCTTCACCTCCAGCTTCTCTATCTCATCATGCATGGGAATTCCTCCTTATGGTTCGGCAAAGCTTATGATACAATAGAACGTCAGGAAGGAGGAGAGATGAAAGGCGAACGCGTTGCCCAGCTTGAGCTGCTTCTGAGATCGCATCCGGAGGGGATAAGAAGAGCCGAGATCGCGCGTCGCCTCGGTGTGCATCGCTCAACGATATCGAGATATGTCGATGACCTCTCGAAGCATATAGATATCTACGAGGAGAACAACCTCATAAAGCTCAGGGACAAGGATGTCGACTCCTCTCCGATGGAGCTCTCGATATATGAGAGCCTGGCTTTCAATATGGGGGCAGAGGCCCTTGCCTCCTCCGCCGAATTCGCGAATCCCCATCTTGCCTCCGGGCTGAGGAAGCTTGCGATGAACATGCGCTCCTATGCTCCGAAGATCAGCGATAACGCGCTGTCCCTGGCGGAGAGGATAGACAGGACGATCCAGAGCAACCGGAACATGGCAGGACGGTACAATGCGATCCTGGAAGTGCTCATAGACTGCTGGGTCTCCGGGCGCATCGCGAGGATATCGACATCGATACCGGACAAGGAGGAGATAGAGATAGCCCCCTACTTCATCGGATACAAGGATGAAGGGGATGGCCGCAAGCCGATAACCGTCACTGGCAGGCTGAGGCATACGAAGGACATAATCACCCTCGACATCGCCTCGATAACGGAAGCGAGGATGCTGGATGAGACATATACCATCCCCGACAACCTGCGGCCGTTCTCGAAAGCAGAGGAAGCGCAGTATGATGCGATCGACATGATCCCCCTCACATTGAGGCTGACGGAGAAGAGCGCGCTCAACTCGCTGTCCGCAATCGCCCATGAACCGCCGAAGCTGGAGAGGACAGAGAGCGGGGAATGGATCTGCACGATGAAGGCAGAGAACTCAATAGAGCTGATGCTCCGCATAATACAGAGCGGGACATCGGTGAAGGTGCTGGAACCCGAGAGCTTCAGGAAGAAGCTTGTCTCGTTCCTGGACAGCATACTCAGGATGTACGGCGAGTGAACACGATACTCCTTGTAGAAGATGAAGATGAGGCAAGGAAGTCGATAAAGGAGCTCACGCCCTGGGAGGAATACGGCTTCACTGTCGCTGCAGAGGCCTCGAACGGCAGGGAAGCGCTTGAGATCGTCTCCGAGTCGATGCCCGATGTGATAATCACTGACATAAGGATGCCATACATGGACGGCATCCAGTTCATAGAGCGGGTGCGTGAGGAATACTCGGCCACCGTGGATGTGATAATCCTCTCTGGCTATGATGAGTTCACGTTCGCGCAGACAGCCATGAGGCTCAATGTCGCGGAATACGTGCTGAAGCCAGTAAGCGTCAGCTCCATGAAGGAGGTCCTGGGAAGGGCAAGGGCCAGGCTTGATGCGGATACCGCAAGGGTTTCCGACATGGAGAAGCTGCAGGCCTTCTACCGCAGCGCGATAGACATCTACAAGGAGAAGTTCCTCATCTCCCTGATAGCCCCTACCCGCCGCCTGGATGATGCCGTGCTCATGGAGAAGGCAGAGGAATGCGAGGTGCCTCTCTCAGGCAGGATGTTCGCCGTCTCCGTGATAGACCTTCCGCCAGAGACGCTTTCATCCGTCGCGATGGAGGAGATACTTGACGAAGCAGCTGGCAGCAGCCGGGACATGATCCCGTTCCAGTACGAGAACCAGTCCGTCCTGATATTCTCTTCCGGGATGGACAAGAGCTTCTCCTCTCTCTTCTCGAGGCAGATATACCGCTCGCTATCGCTGCTGCAGTCCAGGATAATCCACTACTTCTCAAGGCCTTTCAACATGGGGCTCGGCGAGATAGTGACCCAGCTGAGGAGCCTCCCTGAATCCTACAGGGGCGCCATGGAAGCGATAAACTACACTTCCATCTATCCAGAGCAGCACATAATAAGCATCGGGGATGTGGAGAATGTCGAGAACGAGCATGAGGAAGCCGCGGCCGACAAGAAGACAGAGCTGGTGATGGCCATCAAGTTCGGGAATGCAGAGGACACGGAGAAGGCAGTGCACAGCTTCCTCCATGGGCTGACTGATACAGCGAACATACAGAACACGGTGCTCAACGTGATATCGATAATCTCCGAGATATGCTCATCATATGGCCGGAATATCGCCACGCTGCTGGAAGATGAGGATCTCTTCATGGCCCTCTCCCATGCAAACACCATATCCCGTGCCGGGAAGCTCCTTGCAGAGCTGGCCGTAAGGACGAACGGCATGGCCTCCGGAGCGAGGGCCAACTCGCATATACAGTTCATCGAGAATGCCAAGAGGATAATAAAGGAACGGTACGCCGATCCGGTATTCGGGCTGGAGCAGCTTGCGGATGAGATATCCGTCTCCCCTGCATACTTCTCGACGACATTCAAGAAGGAGACGGGGACATCATTCGTGCAGTATCTGACGAATGTAAGGCTGGAGAAAGCGAAGGAGATGCTCAAGAACAGCGATGCGAAGACCTATGAGATAGCAGAGAAGACAGGCTTCTCGGAACCCAACTACTTCTCATTCACATTCAGGAAGAACGTAGGGCTCTCCCCCTCGCAGTACAGGAGCCAGCATCGGGCATGAGGGGAAGGACGGTTTCGATAAGGACGCTGATGGCAGGAGCCATGGCTCTCATAATAACGGCAGCGCTGCTCATCACGGGCATCGTCGTGAACAGCTTCTTCACAAGGGCCATGACGGAGAATACCGCTGAATCGGCCTCGGAGATAATCACGCAGGTGAACAACAACCTCGGCTACTATATCTCCGACATCATCGATGTATCCGACTATGCCCGCAATCTGTCCCGGATCACATCGAAGCTCAGCACGGAGGAGATAACGACCAGGCTGGAGGCGATAATAAGCTCCAGGGATGACCTGATAAGGATCGTGATACTCGATCCTGACGGCCACGCCATAGTCTCCACGGATCCGAGCATGGATATGCCGCCGGAGGAGATCACGGCGCAGCAGTGGTTCGTGCGCGCCATAGACGGGGAAGGCGATATATTCTTCACCGGCCCCCATCCGCAGGATATCTCATCATCGCCATACTCCGATTACGTCATTTCCTACTCCACTGTCATAAACTACGGGGATACCGAGCATGAGACGGAGACCGCCGTGCTCCTCATTGACCTCAACTTCAATGCTGTCTCGGAGCTGCTGACAGGCGCGCATCTCGCAAGCAGCGGCTATATCTACATCATCTCCAACGATGGAGGCATCGTCTATCATCCCCTGCAGGAAATGCTGGACAGAGGGACCTTCAGGGAAGACATCGGAGGTGTTGACGAGCATGTATACGGGACATTCATCTCGGAATACGGCGGCCGGGAAAGGCTTACGATAATCCAGACTGTGGGCCAGACCAGATGGAGGATCGTCGGAGTTGCGTTCATGGATGAGCTGATGGGCTCCCTTGCCGCCTTCCGCTATACGCTGGTCGCCCTCCTCGTGGCAGCCGTGGTGCTGGCCTTCCTCTTCTCTGGCCTCATTTCCTCATACATCACGAATCCCCTCAGGCGCCTCGAGGCGAGCATGCGCAGGGTGCAGGATGGCGACTTCTCCGCTCCCGTTCCAGGCGGGAGATCGAAGGAAGTGGCCTCGCTCTCGGAATCATATTCGGTGATGATAAGGCGCATCGAGGAGCTGATGGAGGAAGTGAGGAAGACAGAGGCCGTGAAGCGGCAGCGCGAGCTGGACGCGCTGCAGGCCAAGATAAACCCGCATTTCCTGTACAACACACTCGACAGCGTCGTATGGATGGCGGAGACAGGCAACAGGGAAGGAGTGGTGAAGATGGTGACGGCCCTGGCCAATCTCTTCAGGATATCGATAGCCAAGGGCCATGATGTGATAACCCTCAAGGAGGAGCTGCAGCATGTCAGGAGCTATCTTGAGATACAGTCGATGCGCTACAAGGACAGGTTCAGCTTCTCGATCGACCTGCCAGAGAGCCTGGAGGATGCCCCGACCGTGAAGCTGATCATCCAGCCCATAGTCGAGAATTCGATATACCATGGGATCAAATACCTTCAGGAAGAGGGAAGGATAACGATCACCGTAAGCGAAGAGAGCAGCAGGATATCGATAAGGATAGCGGATAACGGAGTCGGGATGCCGCAGGATGTGCTTTCATCGCTCCTCGATCCCGGAAGCAGCCGCAGCCACCTCTCGGACGGCAACGGGATAGGCCTGGAGAACATCAACGAGAGGCTGAAGCTGTACTACGGCGATGAGTATGGCCTATCGATAGAATCCGAGCTGGATGCAGGAACCGCTGTAACGATCACGATACCGCATCTGAATCCGATACAGCCTGTAGTAGTGATGAGGAGATGATACCGTCACGCATCCTCCTGTAAGCCTCCAGAAGGCTCTTCTCATCCCCGACATTCCCCGCGAACACGGCAACGAGATGCCCATCAGGCAGACGCCACGCGGGCACGCCTCTTATGACCTGTCCTGCCACAAGCGCGGATCTGGCTCCGAAGCAGCCGCGCACGAGATCGCTGGCGGTATTGCCTCCCTTCGCGATGAATGCATCGAATCCCTTCCTGACGGAAGCTGCGACGGAAAGGAATGCATGCGAGATTCCGACAGTGAGCGCCAGCTGCTCCTCAGGGGAGGCTGACGGAAGATCTATGCGTTCCCGCCCTGTTTCCAGGAGCACATCGAAACCTGCCTCCGCAGCCTCCATTATCTCCTTCACAGCCCTCGCCTTCTCCGCTTCCGCAGCCTCCGGCGAGAATATGCACTTCTGGTCGAAGACAACAGCCCTGATCCTTCCCTCTGATTCAAGAAGGCATCTGATCTGCTCGGTCGTCTTCCTTATATGCGATCCTGCGACGATGAGTATCCTGCCTTCCGCAGCAAGGCATGGCGGGACCGGATCGGGATGATTGAATATAGCGGCCCGCACTCCTGAAGCCGCTGTGCGGATCATGAAATGCCGCCCCTCTGCGCGGAGCTCAGCAACGGCACGCACTATCGAGAACGCATCCCTGTACTCTATGCAGTCTGCAACTGCATGGATGAAGCCGCTTCCTCCTGCAAGCCTCCTTGCGATCTCTCCCGATCCCCTGCGGATGATATCCAGAGGCAGGCGGACCACCGAATCCGCTGGTATCCTGCCGCCGCTTTTCATCTCCATCCATCCGGGGATGAACGACGTGGAGAATCCGAAGGTCCTGTCGTGGGCGTATTCCATATCGGAAACGGGTATGAGGGAGCCGCCTGGACGGATCCCGTACTGCTTCAGGCCATATGTATAGCGCTCCCCTTCCTCGAAGAACGGGAAGAATATCTCTCCTGACTGCGGCATGCCGGCATCAGCAAGAGCCGATGCGACAGCCTCCTTCTCCGCAGGATAATGTATCCTGAGGGTGGAATCCGAACGGCATACCATCTGCACTGTCTTCCCCGCTGCCGCAGCCGCGCGGGCAGCATTGCATGCCGCTTCGTAGCATACGGCAGCAGCTTCCTTCTCCGGAAGGCTGCGAGAGGATGTCAGGATGAAGAAAGCCCTGCTGCGGACAGCCTCGGACATCGTCTCCGGATCCCAGGCAAGATAGACAGGGACCCCGCTGACAGCCTGCCCGCCCAGAGGATCGTCATCGAGTATCACCGTGACATCCGCAATAGGCGAAGCCGCTGCATTCCACCACTCCGTGGATCCATCAGGATAGTGCGAATAGAGTTCGGAGAGCTCGCTGAGCTTCATCAGGCCTCCCTTCTGAAGGCCGGAGCATAGCTGCATGCAGCCTTCAGTGCCTCTGCCATGCCTGTCTCGGAGGCAATCCCCTTCCCCGCGATATCCATGGCTGTCCCATGGTCGACGGATGTCCGCAGGATCGGCATCCCGAGCGTAAGCGATATCGTCCTGTCGAAGCTGTATGTCTTCGCTGCTATATGCCCCTGATCATGATACAGGCTCAGCACGCTGCTGTACCTGCCCTGAAGAGCCTGGTGGAAGACGGAGTCGGCGCTTGCAGGTCCTTCAACGTCCAGCCCTTCGGCCCTGAGATCCCTGACGGCCTTCACTATCTCCTCTTCCTCGCTGCCGAACAGCCCATGGTCCCCGCTGTGGGGATTGAGCCCGGCGATGGCCATAGTGCCGCTGCAGACACCGAGCTGCCTGAGCGCCCTCATGCAGCGCCTCCCGTAATCCATAAGGCGGTCGTAAGTGACCATATCGCATGCCTTGCGGAGCGCTACATGCCGGGTGAGGAAGAATATCCTCAGGCTGTCCACCTGGAACATGGTGAGGGGATCCTGCGTCCCGGTCAGGGCTGCGAATATCTCGGTATGGCCTATGTACGGGACCTCGGCCATATGGAGGGAGACCTTGTTTATCGGGGCTGTGCACACGGCATCGATGCTGCCGGCCATGGCCGCATGGATGCTCTCCTCTATATACCTGTAGGCAGCCCTGCCGCAGGCAGCATCCTCCCTTCCCTCCTGGAATGCATCCATCTGGATGCATGGGATATCAACGACATTCAGGATTCCCGGTCCGGCCACGGCATCCTCTGGAGATGCAGCAGGACGCAGTGCGATGCGCGGCATTCCGGGATAGCCCATGGCCCTCTTCAGTATCCGCATGTCACCGAAAGCCACAAGCGCCGCATCGGGGACGCTGAAGGCGGAAACCGCCTTCAGCACTATCTCCGGTCCGACTCCAGCCGGATCGCCTATCGTTATTCCGATTCGCATCCAATCCTCCCTCAGCGTCTCTCAGAACAGTCCCAGATCAGCATCTCCGCGATAGAAGACAGGGATGGTATCAAGACCGGCAGGAACCGTTATCTCCTCGCCGCCCCCGTACTTCCTGCCGTCCCTCGCATCCGTCCAGGAGGCACCGGCTGGCAGATAGACCTTCCTCTCCCTCGCTCCATACTCGACCACAGGAGCCACAAGGAGGCCAGGACCGAACATGTACTGGTCCTCGACAAGGAATGTCCTCCTGTCGCCCTCGAAATCATAGAAGAGCGGACGGAGCAGAGGAGTGCCGTCCTCGCTCGCCTTATCCATCTGCTTCATGATATACGGGATGAGCTTCTGCCGCCGTGAAAGGAAGTCCGAGAGTATGCCATATGCCTCATCGCCGAAGCTCCAGAGCTCATTGGGGCCGCCGGAGCCGCAGTATCCATCGGGATCGAGCGGGTGGCGCACAGGCTCCGGGAGACGGAAGCCATGGAGGCGCAGCACAGGGCAGAACACGCTGAACTGGAACCACCTGACGATAAGCTCGCGGAAGACAGGATCATCAGGGTCGCCATTGAGGAAGCCTCCTGTATCGGTTGTCCACCATGGGATTCCGCACAGCGATACGTTCAGACCTGCCTTGAGCTGCTTGCGGAGACTGTCGAACGTGGAGGCTATGTCGCCGGACCAGAGGACCGCGCCATAGCGCTGGGTACCGAACCATGCGCAGCGGACAAGATTGCAGATCTCAGTCTCGCCCTCTGCCCTTAGCCCGTCGTAGAATCCCTTCGCATATCCGACGCAGTAGAGATTCCCCACCTCTGCCGCATTCCCGAGGTACATCCTGACATTGTCATAGTCGTATGGACGCATCTCAGGCTCGGCCTCATCGAGCCAGAACATCCTTATGCCATAGTCATAGTAGTTCTTCCTGGCCCTGGACCATACGAACTGCTGCGCTTCGGGATAGGTCGCATCGAATGATGTCTGGGGACCGAAGAACATGAAGTTCACATCCACGCCGCGCTCTCCTCTTATGAAGAGGTTATGGCGGCTCATGTAGTCATAGTTCTCGCTCCTCGGATCGACTGTAGGCCAGATCGAGACCATCAGCTTTATGCCCATGGAATCCAGCTCTTCGACCATCGCCTTGGGATCGGGCCACTTCTCAGGATCGAACTTCCATTCGCCCTGCATCGTCCAGTGGAAGTAATCGATGACGATCACGGAAAGAGGAAGTCCCCTCCTCTTATACTCCCGTGCAACCGACAGGAGCTCCTCCTGCGTCTCATACCTGAGCTTGCTCTGCCAGAGCCCCGCTGCCCACTCAGGGAACTTCGGAGCCCTTCCTGTGATCGCTGTGAATGTCCTGTTGATCTCAGGCAGGCTTGACCCTGTCATGATGATGTAATCGATCTGGCGGCAGCATTCCGAATGCCAGAGGGTATGGTTGTTGACGAACTCCGCCCTTCCGACCGATGGATTGTTCCACATGAATCCATAGCCCTTCGATGAATAGACATATGGAATCGTGCACTTGCCGTTCTTCTGGAAGAGATCGACAGTGGAGCCCTTGAGGTCGAAGCAGTCATTGGCATCCTGCCCCATCCCGTAGAAATGCTCATCCCTGTCGGCCCTGAAATAGAGATCGACCTTGAAGGAATCGCCGGAGAGCACACGGAACTCCCTTGCCCTGCGCAGCGGAGCGGTATGCACCCTGCCATCTATCCACGACTCCCCGAGAAGGAGCTCATGCGTGCTGGTGCGGAAATACTCGACCGTTCCGTCCCCGGAGATCTCCGCGGTTATATCGCCATTGACCAGCACACCCTTCTCCCTGGAGATCGAGATCTCGACATCGGTATCCTCCACGGGCAGGAGATTCCAGTTGAGGCTGGTATCTATCCTCAGCGACTTGGACGATCTGAACCTGATGGCATTCCTGCCATACGGCTCCAGATACACGAGCTCGCCGTTGAGCATCAGGGTAAGGCGGTTGCCTTCCCTCTTCCCGTCGAAGTCGGGGACTACGTAATAAGCCATATGCTATGCCCTCCTGCAGACATATGCTGCCTTGCCTTTCACAGCCTCGAAGCGAATGCCGCTTCCCGTCTTCACGACAGCTGCTTCCTCATCTCCTGCCATCACGGAAACGATGTCCGAATCATGTATTTCGATGTAGAGCTTTCCGGCATAATCGCCATCAAGGGCTATCGTCACAGCCTCGGGGGATGATGAGAGAGTGCATGAGACAGCAGGATCCGAGAGCCTTATGCTCCTCTCGCCTGTCCTGTCTGGATAGATATCCAGCGTGAGATCCGGATTGCTTATCTCGCCGACATAGTTCATCGACGGCCCTCTTGCGATGATCGCATTGGGAGCTGCGAATACAGGGAACTCATCAAGCGCATAGACACGGTCTATCCACCTGCCGCCTTCCACCTTCTCACCGGAGACGAGATTCGTCCAGAGCCCGGCCGGAAGATATGTCCTTGCCCTTCCGCCCCTTTCAAGGACCGGGGATACAAGTATCTCGCTTCCGAACATGTACTCCGTCTCGATATTCTCCGTATTCGGATCATCGGGATAGCTGTATATCATCGCACGGTGCATCAGCGAGCCATCGGCGACTGCGCGTGCCTGGTTCAGTATATACGGCATCAGCGAGTACCTGAGCTTCACATAGCTGCGGAAGATATCCTCTGCCTCCTTGCCGAAATCCCAGGGCTCACGCGTATAGAAGCCATGGAGGCGGGCATGGGAGCAGAACATGCCGAACTGCGACCATCTGACATAGAGCTCCGGATCGGAATCGAACCAGAATCCGCCGACATCGCTCGACCAGAACGGAAGACCGCTGAGGGAGAGCGAGAGACAGCTCCGGAGCGATGTGGCCAGGCTTCCGAAGTCCGTGCCGGCATCGCCGCCCCAATGGACAGGATAGCGCTGTGATCCGGCCCATGCGCTCCTTGCCCATATCATGGCCTCGCTGCCCTTGACTTCCTTCGTCACCTCGTAGACAGCCTTGTTGTAGAGAAGCGCATAGAGATTGTGCATCTCCTCGCTGGCTGCTCCGGCATAGCGGAAGAACTCCGGTGCAGACTCGCCGAAATCGACCTTTATGACATCCACGCCTTCCTCGAGAAGCGGGCGCAGGAGCTTGTCCTTATACCACTCGACAGCCTCAGGATTCGACATATCGATAAGCCCGTGGGGGAACATCATGTCCCCGTTCTCGAGAGAGGCGAAATAGCCCTTGGAGACTCCCTCGTCATAGACTTCCGTCGATATATTGCCGCGCTCCACATACGGCAGCTGCCAGAGCGAGAGCCTGTAGCCTGCCTTATGCAGGTCATCGATCATCTTCTTCTCATCGGGGAACCTGTCCTTCGCGAACTTCCAGTCACAGACCCAGTTCTCCTCGAACCAGTCCGTATCAACATGTATCACATCGCACGGGATATCCTCGTCCCTGAACTTCTTCGCGACTGTGCGGACCTCTTCCTCGCTCCTGTAGCTGATCTTGCCGATCCAGAGACCGAATGACCATGCAGGAGGGATGGCAGGCATGCCGGTAAGGCGGTAGTATGCCCTGAGGCGGTCCTGGAATGAATCACCTGCGAATACGAAGTACTCCAGGGCCTCCCCTCCGACCATCAGCTCTATGGCCTTGGAGAGCTTGCAGCCGTAATCCGCATGGATCTTATGCGATGAGTTGATCATCACGGCATAGCCATTCGAACTGTGGAAGAACGGGATGTTCTTATAGGCACGGTTGGTGTTCACGCCAAGCGCATTCGTATTCCAGAGGGTGAAAGCCCTGCCCCGCCTGTTGAGGCCGGAGAAGTTCTCGCCTGAGCCGTAGATATTCTCATATGGTCCGAAGCTGAACGAGGTGCAGGCATATGACTCCCCGTCGCTGTCGAAGAGGAAGCCTGCCGGGCACACCTCATAGGGCATGAATGAATGGCAGTCCTTGCCGAACTCGGACATAAGAGGCTTTCCATCCTTCTCGATCCTGAGATGCCATGGATCCTTGTCTATCACGACACTAAGGCGGCCATTCGAGATAACGAGGGTATCCCTGCTGTCGGTTATCGAGACTTTCTGATCGAAAGGCTCATGGCAGGCTATCATCTCAGTATCCTCAAGAGCGCGGCCGAAGCCTCTGTGCATGCTGATGCGGACCGTATCGCTGTATGCGAGCTGCACGGATACCATGATCGGGCCATGGTCCTTCTGCTCGCTGAACACCTGCCTGTAATCGAAGTATCTGTATGTATAACCTTCCTTGATGTAAACGCCGTCCACATAGCAGTCGACACGGTCAGGAGCGGCAAGCTCCCACCTCTTCAGCGATGAGCAGAGAAGCATCGATATGCCCTTGCCCTCGCTGACTGACGGGAAATGCGGCATGTTGACGAAAACCGCCTCATCCGGCACGAGTGACTGATCGGACAGTCCGTGCATTATATTCCCTAAATCCACATTCCCTTTCTTCCTGTCCATAGGAAAACCTCCTTTTTGGGAAATGAATCATCATCCCTTGACGGATCCGGCGGTAAGGCCGCTGATAAGGAACCGCTGCAGGAATACGAACATGATTATGATCGGGAGGATTACTATCGTGGCGTATGCCATGAGCACTTCCCATCTGACACCCAGCTCACCCATCGCCTTGTAGAGGATGAGGGGGAGCGTCCTCAGGCTGTCCTTCGTAAGGAGCGTGAGGGAGAATACCATATCACCCCAGGACATGATCAGGGACATCGAGATAGCGGTGATGATGCCAGGGTATGTGACAGGAACCATTATCCTGAGGAATGTCGCATACGGCCCTGCACCGTCTATGAGGGCAGCCTCTTCAAGCTCCTTGGGGATATCCTTGAAATATGTGCGGAGGATGATCACCGAGAACGGTATCGTTATCGTGGCATCGGCAAGCATGACTCCTAGATGGTTGTTTATGAGCCCGAGATTGCTGAACGTCACGAAGAGCGGAGTGAGGATCAGCGAGCTCGGCATCATCTGCGCGACCAGGAATATGAAGATTATGGTGCTGACGGTCTTGTTGCGGAACCTTCCGATCGCATAGGCAGCAGGGATTGCCAGTATCGTCGTGAGGATCGTGGTGCCAAGCGATACGACCACGCTGTTCATGAAGTATGACCAGATCGATACGCCGTTCTCCGTCTCAAGAACATATGCGGTGAACTGTATGGACTCAGGGAAGAACGATGGGTTTATGAATGTCGATCCCGGAGCTCTGAGGGATGTGGATACCATCCAGTAGAGCGGGAACAGGAAGAGACATGTCACGGCTATGCCGAGTATCAGGTAGATGACCCTTGAAGCCTTCTGCTTCTGCTTCATTGCAATGCTCATTTTCCGCTCCTTTCCCTGTCTTCCTTGTTGACAAGGTGAATATAGAAGAGACCGACGATCATCAGGAGGACGAAGAGCACGTTGGCAACAGCAGCTCCTTCTGAGAAGTTGTACTCGGTGAACGAGAAGCGGTATGCAAGGCTGGAGAGAACCTCCGTCGATGCGCCGGGACCGCCTCCTGTCATGACGTATATGAGATCGAATACCTTGAAGGTATAGATGAATCCAAGGGTAAGGACGGAGAGCATCGCAGGCTTGAGGAGCGGGACGGTTATCCTGAAGAACCTCTGAACCGGAGATGCACCATCGATGATAGCCGCCTCATAGACATCCTCAGGTAGCGTCGTGAGCGCTGTGGCGAGGAGGATCATATTGAAGGGAACGCCCTTCCATATATTGGCGACGACAACGGAAGCCATGGCGGTATCGCCATAGGCAAGCCACTGGATAGGCTCTGATATTATATGGAGGCTCGTCAGAAGCCTGTTGATGATTCCGATATCAGCATTGAACATGTACTTGAAGATACCGGCGACAGCTACCATCGGGATCATCCAGGGGATGAAGTTTATTCCGCGGAGCGCAGGTGCGCCGGGGAAGGACCTGGAGAACAGCATAGCTATCGCGAATCCGATAGGGAACTGGAAGAGGAGGCACCAGAAAGTGAAGACAAGAGTGTTCTTCAGCGAAGTCCCGAGTATCGGGTCCTCGAAGATATCCTTGTATACCTGCAGGCCGACGAATTCACTGCCGCCTCTGGCGAAATTCATAAGATCAACGTTCTTGAAGCTGATCGCGATGTTATAGAAGATGGGGAATATCACCATCAGCACCATATATATGGCTGCCGGAAGCACGAAAGACAGGAACAGCAGCGTATTTCTTCTTCTCAGTTTGTTTGTCGTAGTCACAGTCAACCCCTCGGATAAACCGGTTTCCAGGAGGAATCCGGGAATAATATCCCCCTGCTTTCAGGGACAGGGGGACAATAAGATCAGTCTCAGCCTTCGATCTCTGCGATTGTCGCAGCAGCTGTAGCAAGTGCAGCCTCGACTGTAGCGTTGTTGGAGAGCACGCTCTGGAAAGCTGTCTGGATAGCGCTTGATACCTCAGGCCAGCGCGGGTGCGGTCCACGCGGAAGCGATGTGGAGAGCTGCTCTGCATAGACAGAGAGGATCGGATCCGTTGTCCAGAGCTCGCTCATCGCAACTGCATCCTCTCTCGGGGAGATGTAGCCGCATTTCTCGTTGTAGTAGAGTGAGTTCTCTGGCTCGCTGAGGAACTTCATGAGGCGCCAGGATGCTTCCTTGTTGTCATCCTTGAGCATCATTATGTTTCCACCGCCGATGCAGGATGCTGCATTCGCCGGACCATGCGCGAATGTGACGACACCATAGTTGAGGTCAGGATTCTCATTCTGGATGTTGGTGTTGAGCCAGCTGCCAGCGACCATCATGGCGGACTTGCCGGAGGCGAAGAGCGCGGATGTCATGTCAGCCTGGGTCATGGAGATGAGCTCCTTGCTCATGTAGCCGCCCTGATAGAGATCATTGATCATCGTAAGGGCCTCTGCTGCCTCAGGAGTATCGAGGGAATCCCAGTCAGCTCCGGCCTGCCAGATGAACGGAAGGACGTTGAATGTACCCTCTTCCGATCTGTAGAGGCACATCGTCAGGCCATAGTGCTCAGGAGTCGTGAGCTCCTTGGCGAGCCTTACGAAATCATCCCATGTCCAGTCCGCTGTAGGATACGGTACGCCCATCTCGTCAAAGATGTCCTTGTTGTACATGATGGCTAGACAGTTGCTGTAGTACGGCAGGCCATAGTAGCGGCCTTCATACATAGCGGACATCCTCGGAGCATCGAAGTAATTGTCGATCTCGCCCCATGCCTCGACTTCATCAGTGATATCGACAGCAACGCCTGCTGCTGCGAAGGAGGCATTGTCGACCGTGTCGCAGAGCGTCACATCAGGAACCTGCCTGGCTGCAGCACCGATGGTGAGCTGCTTCTTGATCTCTGCGAAAGCGATGCTCTGGGTCTCGACAACGACGTCAGGATTCTCTTCCTCGAACTTATCGACCATCTCAAGAAGGATGGCAGCCTGGTTAGGCGAAATGTGATACCAAAGCTCGATTGTGGTCTTTCCATCATCTGCAGCGGCACTCTCCTTTGAACCTCCTGCGAAAACGAAGGAAGCAGCAAGAAGCGAAACCATCACAATGCTCAGAAACTTCTTCATTCCAAAACTCCTTTTTAGGTATTTCTGCGTCATGCCGTGCACCCAGGCCCCCACAGGTCCCGCAGAGTGCTCGAGCACGCTCCTTTAATCCTGATGTTAAAGTAGAAATCCCAATTGTCAAGGAAAAATCTCATGAAGGAAAAACTTTACCGGTTAATGCCCGCAGAACGGGCTCTGCAGGCCTGTCTGCCGGACTATGCATCCTGCCGCAGAACGGTCGTATAGGGGAGCTATACATAGCGGTCATCGGTGATTTCATAGCCTATCGACTCGGAGGTGGGGATGCGGCCCTTCCCTGGTTCCCGGAATCGTTGGAGAATGTATCAAAAATGAAAATGCCACAAGAACTGCTTATCCGTTCAAGTGGCATCAAATTAACCCGATAACTACTTATAAAGCGGGCCAAAAGACCGGCAGGCTCTATAATCCGCAGCCTCTGTATCCATGCCAAAGGCTTTCCAGACAGCAGGTCGGAATATATCGCAATCAGGCACATTATGCATGCAGACAGGGATTCGAAGCATAGAACACAGTGTGATTACATCCTTGCCTACATGTCCATAGCTGATTGCCCCATGATTTGCCCCCCATGCGTTCATAACGGAGTATGCATCTTCAAACGGCAGATCTCCTGTGACACGCGGTGCAAACCATGTGCAAGGCCACGTATAATCTGTACGTTTCCAGATTGCGTCGGCAATTGAATCCGGCAATACCACGGTATATCCCTCAACAATCTGCATGACAGGCCCAAGCCCCTTGATTATATTGAGCCGGATCATCGTCATCGGCATTTCCTCTGTTGTGATGAACCTTGAAGAATACCCTCCCCCTCTGAAATATCCAAGATCAGCAGGTGCCCATTCTGTTGCTTTAAGACAGGCAGTTATATCCTTCTCGCTCATTTCCCAGAATGGCTTTATCGCATGGTTTCCTCCGGCATCCACAGTCTTACCGCAGGCATCAAGGCAGCAGGCTCCTGAATTGATTAGGTGAATGAAACCTCCTGCCTCCTTGGCTTTCCCTTCCAGCCTATAGCCATATTCATTCTCTACGGCCTCGCTAGTCCAGCAGGTCCTGACATCAGCGAACATCTGAGCTCTTCCTGTCAGCAGTTTCAGGAAAAGCATGCTTGTCGCATTAAGCGTATCATTCTCGGTCGCCAAGATAATCGGCTCACGCGCTCCATTCCAATCAAATGATGAATTCAGAATCGCCTCAGCAAAATCCGTATTGGGGAAATAATCTGTCCACTGCCGCTGCCCCTGGAACCCTGCAGCCAATGCATTATGCCCGAGGCTCTCTTCCCTGTATCCTTTTTCTGATAGCTTCGGATTACCGTGCATCAAATCCTTGATGATGATTGCGCATTTAACCGAGAATTCCCAATCCTTATCTTTGTCTTCGCGAGACTTCTGTGCTTCGACAGGATTCTTGTCGAACCCTTCTGGACAGTATTTCTTCCTCCATTCCATTGCTTTCCTGAATTCGGATTCATCATATATCCCCTTCTCAATACGCCTCAGGACCTCTACCTCATCAATGGATTCGACACGCATACCAAGATACTCTTCAAAGAAATCCGGATCGATCATCGATCCTGAGATACCCATGCACTGACTCCCGATCTGCAGATAAGAGCGTCCTCTCATGCTTACAGCAGCAACCGCAGCCTTCGCGAACCTGAGAAGCTTTTCCTTAACATCTTCCGTCATTTCCGCATCCGGTTTCTGGACATCCCGACCATATATTCCGAATGCAGGCAATCCTTTTCTTGCATATCCCGCCAATACAGAAGCTAGATATACCGCCCCAGGTCTTTCTGTTGCATTGAGACCCCATACAGCCTTGATCGTCATAGGATCCGTATCCATTGTCTCTGAACCGTAACACCAACAAGGAGTAACGCTGATCGTTATGGATACTCCTTCCTTCTGGAATTCATCACGGCACATAGCAGCTTCAGCTACACGTCCAATGGATCTGCTGGCTATTATGGTTCTTACAGGTTTTCCATCACTTGTAAAAACATTCTCCTCAAGCAGCTTCTTTACAGACTCTGCCATATTGCGAGTCTGCTGCTCGAGCGATCCCCTGACATCGAGCATTCCTTCCCTTGCATCTATAATTGGCCTGATTCCTATGACAGGAACCTGTCCGAACAATCTCACGGCGTATCTCCTTATTATTCCCAAGCATTGGCTTTTATTGGTTGGTATAACTATGTAATACAATGGGGACTGTACGAAACAGCCCCCAATCAATCAGATATCAAAGATACTTCTGCACACACTCCTTCATTATTGTTGAGCACATCTTATTCTGGTTATAAACATCATTCCCGAGAATCAGCATATCTGCACCTAGGGCAATCGCAGCATCCAGCTTCTCTGGTGATGGCGGAGCAACAGGAGCCATCACATGCATTCCTCTTGGCTTTGCCTTTGCAATTATCTCCTTAAGGGCGGCTTCAATCACTGGATCTGCAAGATTATAGAAAGTCTTCATGCATTTCGAAGAACCGAAATCCGCAGGTCCGAAATTGATGCCGTCAATGCCATCTACGCTCATGATCTCATCAATGTTATCCATGAACTCAAACAATATGAAGTGACCTCGGATTTGCAGGATCGCGGATTCGGCAATACCATGGTCTAAAACCAAAAAAGCTTGCCTTACCGCATGCAAAAGGAGATCACTTCAATGTTAACCAAAGAAATT
>CALXYI010000002.1 GCA_944392935.1 uncultured Spirochaetaceae bacterium | reverse complement strand
ATGGCAGAGGCCGTGTCATATTTCGCAGAGCATTCGGTTGCGATGGTGATACCCCTGAGCGAGGGGCTGCCGTCTATGGCGGCTTCCCTCGCCCTGGACAAGGGCGGCTGCGTCATAGGGGTTCCGTCATCATCCGTTTCGAAGTGCGTATCGCATGAGATGGCGGAGCTCCAGGGCCGCATATACGCTTCCGGCCTCCTCATATCCCCGTTCCCTCCCTCGCAGAAGACCGAGAGGTGGCTTGTCATGATACGCAACCGCTTCATCGCATCGATCTCCGAGGCGGTCTTCCTTGCGGAGGAGAAGGACGGAGGCCCGTCATGGCCCATATTCGACAGCGTGCTCGTCGAGGGAGGACGGGCCATGTTCCCCTCCTCGATGCTCACCGTCCCGTCATATACATGGGCCGCGAGCAGGTACAGCGCAGGCGGTGCGCTCACGTACTCATCCGTGCGTGATCTCCGGCGTCTTGTCCCGTCCCGCCAGAAGAGCATCGCCCCCGATCTCTTCTCTTGACCATGTACCATGTGATTTATAGGATATATCGGAAAAGGAATAAGCCATGAAGGACATCACAGCAGATCAGCTGAGGAAGCTGTATATTGATTTCTTTGTCTCCAAGGGACATAAGCAGATATCCGGAGCATCCCTGATACCGGAGAACGATCCCACCGTTCTCTTCACGACAGCAGGCATGCATCCGCTCGTGCCATATATACTGGGAGCTGAGCATCCGGCAGGGAAGAGGCTCTGCGACTACCAGAAATGCATCCGCACCGGCGATATAGACAGCGTCGGTGATCCGCATCATCTCACATTCTTCGAGATGCTCGGCAACTGGTCTCTCGGAGACTACTTCAAGAAGGAGATGATAGGCTACAGCTTCGAGTTCCTCACCAAGGTGCTGGGAATCCCTGTCGAGCGTCTTTCCGTAACCGTATTCGAGGGTGACGGGGAGGTTCCCCGCGATACGGAGGCCGCGGACAGATGGGCGGAGCTCGGGATCGACCGCTCCCATATCCACTTCATGCCCCGTGAGGACAACTGGTGGGGGCCGGCAGGCGAGACGGGGCCCTGCGGACCGGACTCGGAGATGTTCTATGATACAGGGCGCCCCGCGTGCGGACCTGACTGCCGCCCGGGCTGCAAGTGCGGCAAGTACTTCGAGATCTGGAACGATGTCTTCATGCAGTACCGCAAGGAGAAGGATGGTACATTCCATGAGATGGAACGCAAGTGCATCGATACGGGAATGGGGATAGAGAGGACCGTCGCTGTCCTCCAGGGCAAGAAGAGCGTCTATGAGACGGAGGTCTTCCAGCCTATAATCCATGAGATCGAGGCGCTTTCCGGCAGGAAGTACGGCGAGAATGAGGATGATGATATGTCCATCCGCATCATCTCGGATCATATACGCACATCAGTATTCATCCTCGGCGACCAGAAGGGCGTCGCTCCGTCGAATGTCGGTCAGGGGTATATACTCCGCCGCCTCATAAGAAGGGCGGTCCGCCATGGAAAGAAGATCGGGATAGAGCATCCGTTCCTCTCCGGCCTTTCCGATGTCGTCCTCCGCCTCTACGGCGAGCCGTATCCGGAGCTTGCTGAGCATGAGGCATTCATAAAGGAAGAGCTGGAGAAGGAGGAGGAGAAGTTCTCGCAGACACTGGCGAAGGGCGAGAGGGAATTCGAGAAGATGCTCCCCAATCTCCTCAAGGGCAAGGACAGGATCATCTCCGGACGCCTTGCGTTCAAGCTCTATGATACATACGGGTTCCCGATCGAGCTTACGAAGGAGCTGGCATCCGAGCATGGCTTCGAGGTTGACGAGAAAGGCTTCCATGAGGCGTTCGAGAAGCATCAGGCGCTTTCAAGGGCAGGTGCGGAGAAGGAGTTCAAGGGCGGGCTTGCCGACCACAGCGAGCAGACGACTGCACTCCACACCGCAACACATCTGCTGCACGCAGCTCTGAGGAAGACCCTCGGCACGCATGTCGGGCAGAAGGGATCCAATATCACCGCAGAGAGGCTGCGCTTCGACTTCACGCATCCCGCTCCGATGACAAAGGAGGAGATCCAGAAGGTGGAGGATCTCGTGAATGACGCGATACGGCGCGATCTTCCCGTCACTGTGGAGACGATGACGCTGGAAGAGGCAAGGCAGGCTGGAGCTGTCGCATTCTTCGATTCCAAGTATGGTGAGAAGGTGACCGTCTATACCATCGGCGACTTCTCCAAGGAAGTCTGCGGAGGCCCGCATGTCACGCATACAGGGGATATGGGACACTTCCGCATCCTCAAGGAGCAGTCCTCCTCAGCCGGCATCAGGCGCATAAAGGCCGTGCTGGAGAAGTAAGCGCTTCCATGATCTGCTTCAGGGCTGTCTGCGGGCAGCCCTTTTCACATGCGGTAGGGTTCGATCCATGGAGTGACAGCGCTGCTGATCGCAGGGAGGCCAGGACGGTGCTATATCCTGTTGTCAGGATCATCCTTCACCGATATCTCGATTCCCAGTTCCCTTCCGAGAGCATCAAGCACGGTGCTTAGGCTCTCCGAGGCGATCTTCCTTCGCAGCGTCTCCATCGCCTTTTCCCTGCTGCCTTCGATGAAGAACTCCATCAGGTCCGCATCAAGGGCAGAGGCGAGCCTGTCCAGCCTCCAGCAGCCGACCCAGCTCTTGCCGTTCTCTATGAGGGATATCTGATTTACGGACAGATCTATACGTGATGCAAGCTCCTGCTGCGTCATTTTCCTCGCTTCACGCAGTCTTTTCACATTAGCTCCCAATGTGCTTCTTGAACGGCTCATCACTAGAAAGAATTCTAGGTCAGGTATATTAGGGCGGCAATTAAGCACAATAGTGAGTTTATAGCGGTAAATTCAATATGATATATTGAATCATAAGGCAAGGCAATGGTAGGATACCCATGAAAAAGGAAATCCCCCTTTTTGTGCCCGCCAGTCTCCAGTACCCGGAACGGCGGGCTCTTCTCTCTTGCGTTTGCGGCAATCTGTGATAGGATAACAGGAAAGGTATCCCCCTTTGGACCATAAGATTCTGGAAGCGATTCCGAGCCTTATGGTTTGTTTTTGCATGGGGACCTTGTTTCCGTTGCGAGCTGTCCGCATGCTCCTGAGATGCCCTGCCCCTTGGAGCGCCTTATCGTGTAGTTCACCCTCAGTGCCTTCAGCTCACGCTCGAAACCGCGGATTTCATTCTCCGACGGCGCCGTGAAACCCAGCTCGGGCACGGGATTCCATGGTATGAGGTTCACCAGCGCATCCAGGCCGCGGCAGAATGAGGCCAGCTCCTCCGCGCTCTCCCGTGATGTGTTCACCCCGCCGAGCATGCAGTACTCGAGCGTGAGGCGCTTGTCCTGATGGTGCTGGAATGTCATCAGCGCAGCCTTCAGCTCGGAGAGTGGATAGGCCCTGTTTATGCGCATTATCCTGGAACGTACGGCATCATCTGCAGAGACCAGCGAGACGGCAAGGCGGACCGGGATATCGAGCTCGGTGAGACGGCGTATGCCGGGGACAAGGCCGCATGTCGATATCGTCATCTTCCGCATCGAGATTCCGAATCCATCCTCCCTGTGGAGCTCCTGGATCGCATCCATCGCGCTGGTGAAGTTCGCAAGAGCCTCTCCCATGCCCATGAAGACTATGTGGCTTATGCGCTCGCCCAGCATCCCCAGGAGAGCGAACTGCTCAACGATCTCGCCGGCGGTGAGATTCCTTATGAGCCCCATAGTGCCGGTCCTGCAGAATGCGCAGCCCATCGCGCAGCCGACCTGGCTTGAGAGGCATGCCGTATACCTTCCGCTGCCATCGGAGAGCCTCACGCATTCTATGATCGCCCCGTCAGGGAAGCGCACTGCGAGCTTCACGGTGGAGTCAGCCTCCTCCTTCCTGATGACGCATCCGGAGAGCGCGCTGCCGTATTCCGATGAAAGCCGCTCCCTCATTGCCTTCGGCAGCGATGTCATCGCATTGAAATCCGCAGTTCCCTTCACCAGATTCTGCATGATTATCCTGGCCTGGAATGGCTTGTCCAGGCCGAGCTCTTCCATTATCTCCCTGTCGTTCCTGCAGAAAAGGCTTTCCATATATACCTCAGAACATGGAGGCGATCGCTATGATCACCCCTGTGATTCCCTCTCCGCCGAGAAGGCCTGACGAGATAAGCGCGGCTTTCCCATCGGCTTCTGGCTTGTCGTGCGATCCTTTCCTGGCAGCAGCCATGATGACAGCGCCAAGGGCCATCGCGGATGAGATGTATGTCGGGAGGTACACTCCCAGCCCGAATGTCGCCGAGGGGACGCGGAGGAGGAACAGCAGCAGTCCTGCAGCCACCCCTATCCCGAATGCCCATGGATCGGAGAGCCCTCCAGCCATGGCTGCGACCGCAGCGGCCTGGGGGGCAGGAAGCTCCGGGCTCCCGAAGCCTCCCATGGCATTCCTGAGGACGACAAGCGCGAAGGCCGCGACAACTGCGCCTATGACACCGCCGATGCCCTCTGCCGCTATCTGGAAGCGCGGCGCGGTACCGACAAGCGATCCGCTCTTGAGATCGTTCATCACATCGCCTGTAAGCCCGCATGCGACTGCGACGACCCCGGCAACCGAGAATGCGGCGGCAAGGGATGGGCTGCATACGGCCGATATCCCGAGGAGCACGAGGATAGCGAAGATCTCCATCGGGTTGATTCCTGTCTGGCCTGTGAGCATTCCCGAGAGATATGCCGTGAGATAGACTCCGGCTATCAGAAGAATGCCTTCCAGTATGGTGATCTCGGTAGTGGCTGCAAGGAGAAGCACTGCCATGAGACAGACTATCAGGATCATATGCAATGTCCTCCTCGGAATCCCTGTGCCCCCCTTCCTTTCCCTCATCCTGCCGACGAGGGAGACCGCGGCCTTGACGGCAACGCCGAGCCCTGTGCCGATCATCAGCCCGATGCCGAGATTGCTCCTGAAGGCATCAGCTGAGGCCATTGAATCGAAGAGGCCTGCCGAGAGCCCTATCGGCGTGATGATGAAGTACCCCAGGATACAGCCGCCGAACCACATCAGGGCAAGCACCGGCCCGATTATGGCACCGATGCCGAGCGCCATCGGAGAGACCCATATGGAAAGGGCAGGGAAGAGGGAGGATCCTCCGTAGAGCCCCAGCACTGCCGGTATCCTGCCGAGCCCGTCCCTTATGAAAGTGAATGCAGCGGATGCTCCGAGCGATGTGAAGAGGATGGGAGCGCCCTTGCCTTCCTTTCCCGCGATGAGCGTGTTGTATGCAGCTTCCCCCATAGGATACGGAAGCTTCTCACGCTCTATGAAGGTGCGCCGGAAGATTATCGTGAATACAGTGCCCAGCACGGCACCTGTTATCGATATGGCCATTATGGAGACAAGCGGGAGGGTGGCATCGGGTGCAGTCATCCAGAGTCCGGGGAGCGTGAATGCCAGACCTCCTGCTACCATCGCACCCGCGCTCATCAGCGTGTGCGTGCAGTTTATCTCCTCGAGCGTCGATCCCTTGGCCTTGCCGAGCACTGCCATCGACAGGACGGTGACGAATACCGTGGGCCAGGGCAGGGCACCCATCCTGAGGGCCACGTACATGCTGGATGCGGTTATTATGACCAGTCCGATGATCCCGACTGCAAGTCCTCTGCCGGTGAGAGGTGATTTTCCGTTTGCCATGCCGCCATTCTAATGACAATGCTCCATCGCATCCACACATTCCATTCCCATGGTTCTCCTGTACTTTTCTCCGGAAGGGGGGTACGATTGGAATGATCATCAAAGTATTTTGGAGGTGCTTTAATGAAGAAAAAGGCTATTGTCCTTCTCATCATCGCCGTCCTTGCCATCACTCCGGCAATGGCTGCCCCGAGAGGGTCATCAAGCGAAGGAAGCGTAGGCGTGGGCCTCAACCTCGGTACGAACACCGGCCTGGGGCTGAAGTTCGGCATGGGCAAGTTCGACATCCTTGCCAACATCGGTCTCATGAACTTCAACATCGGAACCAACGGATTCAATCTCGGTACCGATGTGGCTGTGTCATACGAGGTCTATGATTTCGATCTCGGCGGAGAGCATCACATGCCTCTCACGCTCGGTCTCGGCGCGGTTATGGGATTCGATATCGGCAAGACATTCGGTTTCGACCTCGGCCTTGTCGTGCCTGTCGGAATCGAGTACAAGATCCCGGATTTCCCGATGTCGTTCTATCTCCGCCTTGCACCTGGAATCGGGCTTGTCGACAACTCCAGCTTCAGGATGCACTTCGCATTCGCAGGATATATCGGAGCGCTCTGGGTATTCGAGTGATCCATTCAGAGGGAGGCCGGGATGTACTTTCCGGCCTTCTCCTTCCTGATCCGCGCAGTCACGGATACCGAATCATCCCCGTATTCGATTCGCTTTATGTCGCCATCGCGGGAAAGGCGGCTTATCAGATCGGATCCGATAGGCTGTGTGACGGTTATATCCATATATGATCCATCAGTCACATCAGCCATCGCCGAGAGAAGCTCATCCACTCCCTTCCCGGTCTTCATGCTTGTCTCGACTATCCTGTACGGTTCACGCTTCAGCGCGGCATATGATATCTCATCGCCTATATCATCGGTCTTGTTTATCACGAGGATCCTGACCTTGCCGATGGCGCCCAGGTCAGAGAGCGTTTCCTTCGTCTTCCTCAGGCAGCCCATCGCATCAGGGTGCGAGGCATCCGCCACGATGATCAGGGCATCGGCAGCAAGCGCTTCCTCCAGCGTGGAGGAGAATGCCTTGATGAGCGTTTCCGGGAGCTCCGATATGAAGCCGACCGTATCGGATATGAGCACGTTCTGGCCGTTGGGAAGGCGCATCGAGCGTGTCGTGGTGTCGAGCGTGGCGAATAGCCTGTCCTCTGCAGGCACCCCCGCATCGGTGAGGCGGTTTAGGATCGTCGACTTCCCCGCATTCGTATAGCCTGTGAGGGCAAACGAGAATATGCCGGTCCTTTCACGCTGTCTCCTCTGCGTCCGCCGCACCGCCTCCGTATCAGCTATATCGCGGTCTATCGCCCTTATCCTCTGGTCAATCATCCGCCTCTCGAGCTCTATCTTCCTCTCTCCCTCTCCCTTCGCGCCCCTGACGCCTCCGCGCTGCTGCGAGAGATTGGCTTCCCTGTTCGCCAGACGAGGCCTGAGATACTCCGCCTCCGCCTTCTCGATCTGGAGCCTTGCCTCCCTTGAGCGCGCGTTCTGGAAGAATATGGAGAGTATCACGGCCTCCCTGTCCGATATCGGGATGCCGAGGATATCCTCCAGGTTCTTCTCCTGCCTGGGCGATATCGCGGCATCTATTATCCCTTCATCGGGCTCATGCATGCGGACATGCTCAGCCGCGTCCGCCGCCTGTCCTTTCCCGATATAGGTAGCCGTCGTCCTCTCCCTGACCGTGTACGAGACGGAGCACGAGATCTCAAGCCCCAGTGTCCTTATGAGGCTCCGCATCTCGCTTTCCCTGAGATCTGCAGCCCAGTCTGTCTCGCCAGGTTCCCTGACGGATATCAGAAATACGCCCATAGAGTGGGAGTGTACCACATCTTCCCCGGATAAGGTATCATCGGGCTATGAGCACGCTTCCAAGATGGAATATGGAGAGCATCTACCCTTCGGTGGATTCTCCTGGATATGCACGCGATCTGGAAAGGATATGCACGATCTCCTCGGAGCTCGGGAGGATGGCAGGGGATGAGGCTGTCCCGCTGAAAGCACTCATCGATCTCCATGACGAAGGTGAGGCGCTGCTTGTGACGGTCACGGCATACGCAGAGGCGCTTCTGTCTGTCTCCGCATCCGATCCGGGATATCTGAGGGCAGTCTCGCGCGCCGAGGAGGCCGCAGTCGCGTTCGCTGCCGCATCAGACGCATATACAAGGGCAGTCGCCGCAAGGAATGACGAGTACGCGCTCCCTGAGCTCCGTATGTACAGGAAGGTCCTTGAGGATATCTCGGTGGAGGCAGGGCATCTGATGTCTCCTGCGGAGGAATCCCTCGCTTCCGAGCTCTCCCGTTCCGGCTCCTCTGCATGGGAGCGCCTGATGGCCTCTGTCACATCGGCAGCTGAGGCGGAAGGGAGGACGCTTACGGAGCTGCGCCTGGAGGCCTCGGATCCTGACAGGAGGTTGAGGGAGCAGTCGTTCAGGGCTGAGCAGAGGCTTCTCAAGGAGCACGGGAATGCGATCGCAGCAGCCCTCAATGGCGTCAAGGGCACTGTCCTGACTCTGGAAAGGAGGAGGGGATGGAACGATCCGCTTGACCGCTCGCTCTTCGAATCCGCCATTGACAGCCAGATACTCGCAGGCCTTCTTGATGCGATCAGGGATTCCCTTCCATCCTTCAGGGAGTACTTCCGCACCAAGGCATCGCTCCTGGGGCTTGAGCAGCTTGATTTCTTCGACCTCTTCGCGCCGGTGGGGAAGAGGACACGCGCATATTCATTCGAAGAAGCCGAGGATATCGTCCTCTCGTCGTTCTCCGCATTCTCCCCTGAGATGGGTGCCTTCGCTGCCCATGCATTCGATTCGGGGTGGATCGATGCCGAGCCGAGGAAGGGGAAGGCCGGAGGTGCCTATGATATCTTCTTCCCGAAGACAGGCGAGAGCCGCATATTCTGCAACTTCGACGGCAGCTATGACAGCGTTGCGACGATTGCCCATGAGATGGGCCATGCCTACCATGACAGCATCGTCAGGGATCTTCCTCCATCGCTCTCGACCTATCCGATGACACTGGCCGAGACGGCATCGATATTCTCCGAGATGCTTGTATTCGACAGCGTGCTGTCATCATCCAGCGACGAGGAGGCCCTTCCTGTGATCGAGTCCTTCGTCCAGTCGGCAGCGCAGACGATAGTGGATATATATTCTAGGTATCTCTTCGAGAAGGAAGTCTTCCGGAGACGCAGGGACGGTGAGATAGCCCCCGATGAGCTCTGCGCCATCATGCTCTCTGCCCAGGACGAGGCATACGGGGACGGAATCAGGGAGAAGCATGGCTATATGTGGGCGGTGAAGTCCCACTACTACTCAGCCTCATTCTCCTACTACAACTATCCATATGCATTCGGGCAGCTCTTTGCGCTCGCGCTCTACTCGAAGCGTATGGAGCCGGGATTCCCCGACCTCTACAGGAAGGTCCTGAGGAATACCGGCATGATGGATGCCGCATCGTGCGCAGCGATTGCCGGATGCAGCATAAGGGACAGGGAATTCTGGGAAAGCGGTCTCAGCGTGGTGCTTTCCTATGCAGAGAGGCTGAAGTCATGGCTCTGAGGATCGAGAGGATGGCATCCGATGCTGTCGGCATCGGACGGGAGGACGGGCATCTCGTATTCATCCGCGGCACGCTTCCGGGCGAAGTCGTGGAATATGAGGTCACGGAGAGGAAGACAGGCTATACAGCAGGCGAGGCTGTGCGCATCCTCGAGCCATCACCCATGAGACGGGCTCCAGTATGCCCGTACTACGGCCTCTGCGGAGGCTGCAGCTTCCAGATAGTATCAGAGAGCGACAGTGCCTCCATAAAGGAGGAGATAGTCCGCTCCAATCTCCGCCGCATCGGGAAGGTGGATGAATTGCCGGAGTTCCTTCCTCCTGTGCACGGAGCCTTCCCCGGCTACCGGCATCGCGCCCGGTTCCATGTCGATTTCAGCGGCCGCCGCTGGGGCTTCCTCGGCCGCAGGTCATCCGAGCTTGTCCAGATCAGGCGCTGCCCGGCTCTCTCTCCTCGCCTCGATGCGCTCCTTGATGATGGGGATGAGCTTCTCCGGCAGGGCCGGTCCGAGATGTTCCGCAACAGGGTTTCCCGCACGACCGGATTCGCGGAGGTCAGCGCATTCGAGGGGGATGATTCCATAACACTCGGCGACAATGCCGTCACCATTACGGCAGGGAAGATTCCATAC
Organism: uncultured Spirochaetaceae bacterium; assembly: GCA_944392935.1. Lineage (GTDB taxonomy): Bacteria > Spirochaetota > Spirochaetia > Sphaerochaetales > Sphaerochaetaceae > Ornithospirochaeta. Next base: position 3,763 of record CALXYI010000002.1, on the reverse strand, counting down.
CTTGTTTCTGCCCGCGTCTTCTTCCAGTCCAATCCGTCCCTCCTTCCCGCCCTCCTCTCGTTCGTGGAGGAGAATGCCGCAGGAAAGTCCATCATGGATCTCTACAGCGGGGTAGGCACGTTCTCAGCCCTCTTCGAGGGATCGGGGAAGAAGGTATATGCGGTGGAGCGCGACAGGGAGTGCCTGACGCTGTCGAGGAAGAATGCGCCGTCCGCGCTCTCCTTCACCGCTGATGTCGCTCTATGGGGGAAGAGGAACGGGCGTCATGTCGATACAGTCATAGTCGATCCTCCGCGCACCGGCATCTCCGAGGAGGCACTGCCCCTCATCCTCTCATGGAATGCGGACAGGATCATCTACGTCTCATGCAGCAGCGCCACAGCCGCGCGTGATATAGGACGCATGAAGGGATACCGCATCACGCGTGCCCGCGTCTTCGATTTCTATCCCGGCACAGGGCATGAGGAGAGTGCATTCGTGCTGGACAGGGTGTGATCAGAGCCTGTCCAGGCCATCGATCCCGGATGCTCTGATATCATTCCCTTCAGCCGGGCTGCCTGATTCAATCAGGATACCAGGTCCCTGGCATGATATTGCCTCCAGCGCATTCCCGCTCCTGGAGATGGCGCTGCTGCCGGATTTGATGCATGGGGATTCCCTGGCCTCCGGTCAATCATCCTGATATCGGCATGCTTCATCCGCTTTCCCGTCCGCAGCACCCCCCTTGAGTGACGCTGCCTCCCGGTGCTTTCCTTGACTTTTGGGCTGTTTCAGAAGATATTATCTGTAACCAATTCAATAATAGGAGATTGTGATGAGCATTATCGAATTTATCGAAGCTAGAGAGATTCTTGATTCCCGCGGTAATCCTACCGTAGAAGTCGATGTCATCCTTGAGGACGGATCAATGGGACGCGCTGCTGTTCCTTCCGGTGCTTCCACAGGTGTGCACGAGGCTGTAGAGCTCCGCGACGGTGACAAGAAGCGCTTCGGAGGAAAGGGCGTTCTCAAGGCTGTTGATAACGTCAACAACATCATCGCACCTGCAATCGAAGGCATGGATGCACTTGATCAGGTGGCTATCGACCGCGCAATGATCGAGCTTGACGGAACACCGAACAAGGCACGCCTCGGCGCAAACGCCATCCTTGGTGTATCAATGGCTGTCGCACGCGCTGCTGCTGACTTCCTTGGCCTTCCGCTCTTCAAGTACCTTGGTGCTTATCATGCATGCGTGCTGCCCGTTCCGATGGCAAACATCCTCAACGGCGGTGCACATTCCGATAATAAGGTAGACTTCCAGGAGTTCATGGTCATGCCTATCGGCGCACCTTCCGAGAGAGAGGCTGTAAGATGGGTTGCAGAGGTATTCCACTCACTCAAGAGCGTTCTCAAGAGCAAGGGATACAACACAGGCGTCGGCGATGAGGGTGGCTTCGCACCTGACCTCCAGTCCAACGAGGAGGCACTTGATGTCATCATGGAGGCTATCCAGAAGGCAGGCTACACAGCTGGCCGCGACGGCGACTTCATGATCGCTCTCGATCCTGCTACTTCCGAGCTCTATGACGAGAAGACAGGCAAGTACACACTCAAGTGGACAACAGGCGAGCAGCTCACATCCGCACAGATGGTTGACCTCTGGGCAAGCTGGGTAGAGAAGTATCCTATCATCTCCATCGAGGATGGAATGGCAGAGGATGACTGGGAAGGCTGGAAGATGCTCACTGAGAGGATCGGCGACAAGGTCCAGCTCGTAGGCGATGACCTCTTCGTAACCAACACGGAGCGCCTCAAGATGGGTCTTGAGAAGGGTGTAGGCAACTCCATCCTCATCAAGGTGAACCAGATCGGAACGCTCACGGAGACATTCGAGGCTATCGACATGGCACAGCGCCATGGCTACACAGCCATCGTTTCCCACCGCTCAGGCGAGACAGAGGACAGCTTCATCGCTGATCTCGTGGTCGCTCTCCAGACAGGTGAGATCAAGACAGGCTCGATGAGCCGCTCCGACAGGCTTGCGAAGTACAACCAGCTGCTCAGGATCGAGGATTACCTCGGCGATACAGCAAAGTACGCTGGCCGCGATGCCTTCAAGGTCCTCTAAGAGACCATAGAAGCTCAGATCAGGCGGGTCCGGTAGTGATATCGGACCCGTTTCTTCACACTCTTCACCTGTTGTACACACATCATTCCATTCCCTGCCGGATCCATGCATCCTGCAGTCCAGATCCATCATATTCCCCAAGAATTTTTCCTGAACTTATCGAACAAAACTACATCAAACTGTATGAATATCCTTCCATTGAATAGAAATAGGAAAAATATAGATTTAATTGTGTAACTAATTTGTCGAATATGGATTTAACTTGACAGTTGAATGTAGTGGTTGCTACAATTCACACAAGAATAACGGAAAAGGGGAAAATCAGCCCTCATTGGGGACTGCCCCGTGTTAATTGGAGGAAGTAATGAAGAAGGTACTTGTATCTCTGCTCGTACTTGCTCTTGCAGCTACAAGCGTATTTGCAGGAGTTAATTTCTCTGGCGATTTCGTCACAGGCTATGTCTTCAATGCAAGCAAGGATGCTGCAGACGAGTGGTCATGGAAGACTGGAATTTTCGGCCAGGATAATCTCGACACAAACCAGACACAGCTTAACCTCGGTTTCGCTGATGACAATGGCGTATGGTCAATAACACTCGAAGGCGAGCTTGCTCTTGATGGAACGGCTTTCGCTGGTGATGGAAAGAGCCGCGTTGCTGGTGACATCACAATCGATCTTGCTAAGCTCATCATGGGTGACACGGACTGGACAGCACAGCTCCAGCTTCTTGCTAACGACAGGATTTCTGGCCTCAGGGCTTACACGAACAAGTCTGGCCTCAACTACGACAGAGTCAGGACTTCTGAGCCGGGTCTCTGGGCTAACGCTATCGTAGGCTATGGCGATCTTCTCCAGGTCCAGATCGGTGGTGCTCCTGCTCTTACAGTATTCGGCAATGACAGCGGTGCTGATGGCATGGCTAATACAGTCATTCCAGGTGAAGGAGGAGCTCCTGATACTGTAGTTCCTGGTAAGACATATGGCGACTTCATCGTATCTGCGATGACAAAGCCGATTTCCGGTCTTGCTGTATCCGTTGACTGGGCTCTCGTTGGTGATGGTGGTTCACCTGCTTATGTTGGATATCTGGCTCCTGATACTGTTGCTAATTTTGAAGATAAGACAGCTGGTGTAATCGGTGGTGCAGCTGATGTGAACGTTGGCGAGATGCTTGGTCTTGACTTCAACATCGGTGTTGGTGTTGCTGATAAGTATTACTATGGCGAGAGTGCAAAGGTTAACGTTCTTGCTGCACAGGTCTATGGTGGCTTTGATCTTATCCAGGCTTATGTAGAGTATGTGAATACCAATCTGGGCGCTTTTGATGTGAATATGAATGCACTTCATTTTGGTCTTGATCTCAATGTTGTTGAAGGTCTTATCCTCAATGTCTATGCTGGTTGCGGAGACCTTGGCAAGAAGTTGCTGGATGACAATTACTATGTTGGTGGTAACATCGGTTACGAAGTTGCTGGCGTTACATTCCAGCTCAACCTCCAGTATGATGAGGGTGGCTACATGACACAGGTTGGTGGCGATGTTGCTCAGGGTGCTGTCAAGGCACAGGGCTTCTCCATCACACCGATGGTCAAGGTATCCTTCTGATAGCTTCAGAGGCTTACTTGCAGGGCAGGCTCCTTCGGGAGCCTGTT
>CALXYI010000001.1 GCA_944392935.1 uncultured Spirochaetaceae bacterium | reverse complement strand
CGCCCTCGCGCCGATGGTACTGCGGCTCGTCCGCGGGAGAGTAGGTCGCTGCCAGGTTTTTTTTGTCCTCAGATGTCAAGTATCGGCTTCCTTAAGCCTGTACCTGACGCCTGAGGACTTTTCTGTCTCCAGTACGTGTTGCTTGTATAAGGACAATGTACTGATATTGTACTTGCGGAGGTTTTTTGATGATGAGTACGATTACCATAAGGGTGGACGGCGAGCTGAAAGAGGAGGCAGCAGCCCTCTTCAATATCTCGGCATGGATATGATAACTGCATGCACGCTTTTTCTGAAGAAAGCCGTAGCTATGGACGGTATCCCTTTCTCTGTATCCAGGACACCAAGCAGGGAGACGCGCATAGCTATTTCCGATGCCCTGGGAGAGCGGAGTCCCGAGGGGTCTTATATGACCATGGAAGACCTGAAGGAGGCTCTTGATGCTTGATGTATTCCTGACTACGCAGTTCAGAAAGGACTGCAGGAGGAAAAACGGATACAGGAATGCACTGCATGATCCTGCGCCTGGATGGTGGAAGGGTGAGCAGTGTTTTCCATGATATCTGCAACTCGGAGCGGATCCGGTTCCTGAATGGAATCCAGCAGGCTGCAACTCATGAACGGTCAGGTCTGACTCGTTCGGAGAGAGTGTCCCAGGAGAGTCTGCAGCGGCCTGCCTGCATCGGGATCAATACCCTCCCTGTGCTTCATATAATCTCCATAATTCATTGCTGGAATGGCAGTTATTGAAATTTCCGTTGAGAAGTGATTTGCAAACGATATAATTGCCATATCGAAAATTCCTGCAAAAAAATCAACACCTTCTCCCGATATTCTGCTATACTGCAATCGGAAGCAGCAGATATATTTCCTATCCTCCCTGAAATGTTCATCTGGTTTCCGTTAGGCTTACGACCAGTCCACGCGGCTGGTCTTTCTTTATGCCCATTGATCCGCTTTTCTGCTAGAATACTGCCATGGCTCTGATCAGATTCTACAAGCCGGCCCTCTACAGGAAGGATATGGATGCCGTCCTGCAGACTATGGTGGATGAGAAGATAGGTCCCGGAGAGCGCAAGAAGGAGTTCCTGCGCTCGTTCGCGGCATATATAGGGAAGAAGGATGGGATAGCCCTCCGCTCCTATCCGGATGCGATCGTCGCAGCGCTCCATGCCCTTGGCATAGAGGAGGGGGAGAGCGTCATGATCTCCGTGCTTTCGCCCCGGATCTACCTCGAGGCATTCAGGAGGGCAGGCGTCAAGCCGATCCTGATCGATACAGATGGGACGGGTCTTCCTGATATCGAGGCAGCAGCTTCGAGGATAGGGGAGGCTCCCAAGGCCATTGTCTACTATGAGCCGATGTGCCAGGTGCCGGAGTCGGTGGAGGCTGTGAAGGAGCTGGGGATACCTGTAATCGAGGATATCTCGCAGTCGCTGGGATCCGTGAACGGCGAGACGAAGGCCGGCATGTGCGGGGATATAGTCATCTCCGAGTTCGAGGAGAACGGCGTCGTATCCACCGGAGGCGGTGCTGCCGCAGTCTCATCAGACGAGGCTATCATCGAGAGGCTGAGGAAGGAGGCCGCCGCTGGGCAGCCTTTCATCGATCTGCCTGATATGAACGCAGCCCTCGGCATCGTGCAGCTGTCGAAGGCGGATGCCCTGATCTCGCGCCGCAACGAGCTCTACAGGCTCTTCACGCAGGCGCAGATGAAGAGCGGCACCCAGCTGTTCGGATCCGCCTCCCCGGAGTTCAGGGCGAATGGCTATGGCTTCTCGGTGATCGTCAGCTCACGCCCGGACGATGCCATCGAGTTCGCGAAGAACCACGGCGTATCGTCACGGCGCACATTCACATCCGCGATAGGGACGAAGTATCAGGAAAAGTACGATCTCTTCCCCAATGCCATAGCTCCCATCACGAGGGGGATATCTTTCCCTCTCTATCCATTCCTTGCGAAGAGCGAGATAGACGCGATAGTGCGCGTCATCAGCCATCTGGGGTGAGTATGATCAAGCGCGTAGCCATAATAGCCAACGGCATGAAGAAGGAGAGCATCCCCTTTGCCGAGGAGATGATCTCATATCTTGAGGGTGAAGGCATCGGTTCGAGGCTCGTGAGCACAGGGTCTGACAGGGATGACCTGAGGATTCCAATCGATACCGATCTCGTGATCACGCTCGGCGGTGATGGAACGGTGCTCTACGCCGCTCGTGCTGTCCATGAGATGGGAATCCCGATCCTTCCCGTAAACCTCGGAACCTTCGGCTATATCACGGAGGTCGGCAAGGATGAGTGGAAGGAGGCCTTCTCCTTCTACAGGGAGCACGGGACGAATATATCGAGGCGCCTGATGCTCCGCATTGCCGTCCATCGCGACGGGCACAGGGTATGGCAGGCATCTGCGCTGAATGAAGCCGTTGTCACCAGCGAGGGCATCGCGAAGATAATCTCACTCGATCTCTCACTGGACAAGACACACGCAGGATCGTTCCGTGCGGACGGGATCATCATAGCCACTCCCACAGGCTCGACGGGTTACTCCCTCGCAGCCGGCGGCCCGATACTCGATGCAGAGATGTCCGCCGTGATAATAACGCCTGTATGCCCGTTCACGCTCTCCAACCGCCCCCTTGTCACATCTGGGCAGGTCGTGACGCTGACGGTGAAGGAGGGGCAGAGGACGAATCTCCTCTTGACGGCAGACGGGCAGCTCTTCTTCCCCCTGAAGGAAGGCGACACTATCACTGCGGAGAAGAGCAGGAGCAAGGCCCTGCTGATAAAATCCCTGAGGCGCAACTTCACGGAAGTCATCCGCGATAAGCTCCACTGGTCGGGGGATATGCATGCTTGAGAGCCTTTCAGTCAGGAATTACGTGCTTATCGACAATCTCTCGATCTCGTTCGGCAGCGGATTCTCCGTCCTCACGGGCGAGACCGGATCGGGGAAGAGCATAATGCTGGGAGCGCTCTCGCTGCTGCTTGGTGCCAAGGCCGACAGGGAAGCGGTGAGGAAAGGCGCTGACAGCGCTGAGATATCAGGGGTGTTCTCCTCCATCTCGCCTGATGCTGCGGCATGGGCGGAGGAGCATGGCATAGAGCTTGAAGACGGCGCTCTCCTCATCCGGCGCCTCATACGCGTCACGGGGCGTTCTGCCTATACTGTCAACGGGTCCCCTGTGACGGTGAAGGAAGGTGAGGAGCTGGGGCATCTCCTTGTCGATGTCTCCTCGCAGCACTCCCATCAGATGCTGCTGCGCCCGGGAGTGCTCCGCGCTCTCCTTGATGAGGCTGCCGGCACGGAGGCGGAGAAGGAGGCATACCGCAGCAGCTACCGCGCGTGGCAGGACCTGGAGAAGGAGATAAGGACGCTGCGGGAGGATATCAGGAAGGCAGGCGAGGAGTCTGACTACATGCGCTTCGCCCTCTCGGAGCTGGATAAGGCAGACCTCAGGGAAGGCGAGGAGGAGACGCTCAGGGCAGAGCTGGATGTGATGAACTCCTCAGTCTTCCTGAAGGAGACACTTTCATCAGCGCTCTCGGAGATGCGCTCTGCATCATCCGCCATCTCCGAAGCAATGGACGGGATAAGGGCGGCAGCGAGGAAGGACCAGAGGCTCGCAGGCTACGCGGACAGGGCAGAGAGCCTCTCGATAGAAGCCGAGGACATAGCGCTCTCGCTCCGCGACCATCTTTCATCCATCGATTTCCCAGAGGCAGAGATAGAGGAGAGGAACGCAAGGCTCTCGGAGCTCCAGAGGATAAGGCGGCGCTATGGCGGGAGCATCGGGGAAGCCATGAGAAGGCGGGATGATTACCGCACTCGCCTTGAGGCTGCGGAGAACGGCAGCGCAATGCTCGAGGATCTCGAGCGCAGGGCAGGGGCAGCAAGGCAGGATGCGGAGGAGAAGGCAGCCGCGCTCCTTTCCAGAAGGAAGAAGGGCGGTGCGGCGCTGGCAAGGGGCATAGAGTCGACGCTGCATAAGCTCGGGATGCCGTCCGCGGCCTTCATGATAGAATGCACCCGCACCGATACGATGGGGCCTGACGGTATGGATGCAGTCTCGTTCCTCATCGCCCCGAACAGAGGGGAGAAGCTCTCTCTGCTGGAGGACACAGCCTCGGGCGGAGAGCTCTCGCGCGTGATGCTTGCGATGAAGAGCGCTCTCTCTTCATCGCGCTTTCCAGGCACGATGCTCTTCGATGAGATAGATGCGGGAATAGGAGGGACGGTAGCTAATGCAGTCGGCGATGAGCTTGTATCTCTCTCATCCCGCGAGCAGGTGATCGCGATAACGCATCTGCCCCAGATCGCGGCAAGGGCTGAGGGCCATTTCCTCGTCGAGAAGAGGGAGGAGGGCGGCCGCACGCTCACGTCGATCAGGGCCATTGAAGGGGAGGAGAGGGTAAGGGAGATCGCCCGCCTCCTTTCAGGGGAGACGAGCGGGCTCTCCCTCGAGCATGCGAGGATGCTACTGGAAGTTCAGGGCAGATGAGGCGCTCCTGAGCTCCTCTGCGGTGCACTCAGCCTCCTTTGTCCCTGAATAGTATGGATAGACCGTATCCTGCAGCAGCCTTGTATCGGGCTCGAGCCCGTGCGCGCGTGCAAGGGTGAGGAAGTCTATTATCGCGGCGGCGCTCTTCGTGTCGAGGCCATTTGCATGGATCATCCTCGCAAGGTACTCGGAGTGCTTCGAGAGTATGGCGCAGACAGCGGCGATATCCGTATCGCGTCCGCACTTGCGGATGAAGTCGATCATGTTGCCGAGGATCTCGCGCCTCTCCACGGGCGTGACATCGACGTACACGGTGTAGAGCGACTTGATGATCTTCATCGTGAGCCCGAGATTCTCCATCACCTGCGTCTCCAGCGGTATGTACCTGCTGTTCTTCACAAGCATAGAGAAATGCCTCATGTCGCGGGCAAGGGCCGAGAGCTCGGAGAATGTCATGCTGTTCATCGAGCTGTCGATCCACTGGTAGACGGAGTCCAGCATCCTGTCCGGGATATCGCTGTTCGTGATCCTCATCCTGTTTATAGGGGAATTGGCCTCGTCGTTCTCGCAGAGGTAGAGATTCAGCCCGTTGTCGACAGAGGATGATGAGAGGACGGTGAATCGGTAGAGCTCCAGCGTGACATCATCGATTATGTCGGCGGAGAAGTTCCCCGCATCATCTATGTCGATATGCCCCAGGATGAACCTGCCGTAGACATTCGTGTAGTCCTCGCTCCTTGCGAACTCCCTGTTGAGGAAGAAGCAGAGGGAAGCCTCGGCCTCTCCCGGAAGCCCCTTCATCTCCTCCTGCGCTATGTTCATCCCGTCGCCCTGTCCCTTTATGTTGCTCTTCGCCTTCCTGAGGTCGGAGAGGAACGGGAACAGCAGGTCTCCCTTGCAGTATGGCTGGAACATCCTGATCGCATACAGCGCGTACTTTATGTCCTGCCTGGGCTCTATGCCGGAGATGTCGGAGAAGAAGAAGCCGCAGCTCGTGAACGAGAAGTGCTTGTTCTTCATTCCCGACAGGAGATGGGCGACCTCGACATCATAGGCGGAGGCGAAGCTGTATTTCTTGTGGAGGTATTCGATGAACTGCCTCATGGTCATCTCGCCGATGTACTGCCGCCCTGCCTCTCGGAGGATCTCGTCGGGGCTCACCTTGCCGCCGAATATCTTCTTCATCTCCTCCTGGAAGATCCCGTCGAGCCTGTCTGCAAGATTCCTCAGCCCGTTGCGGAGCGGAGTCCTCCATGCCTGGTTCCATCCCGGCTCCCCGCCGGTGTGGCAGCCGCAGTCCTTGTACCATCTCGAGACGCCGTGGGAGCACGACCATGATGTGCCTTTCCCTTCCTCTCCTGCATGGAGCTCCGCATGCTTCACGGCCGGATGCCGCTCGAGATAGGAGGCGTAGTTGTCGAGCACGAAGTCATCGCGCTCCTCCACCTTGCGGATGAGGGCCGCAAGCGCCATGTCCGCGTAGGGTTCATGATGCCCGAATATCTCGCCATCGGTCGCCTCATGGATGAGCGGCCTCTTCTCTGTGTCCTTCAGGTTCTTCAGCGTCGCATAGAGATTGTCCGCGCTCCTCAGCAGATGCCCGAATGATATGGATGAGGCAAGGTCAGGATGGTAGAAGAAGGCCGCTATCGTGCCTCCTCCGCTTCCCGTGAGGATGAAAGGCTCCCAGTACGGGGCTGGAGCGCCCGCAAGGTCAGCCATGCGTCCCTTGTCATCCTCGACGGCGCGGCACTGCCATGGAGAGAGGATGACGAACTTCATCCCCTCGTCGGCAAGGAGCTGTATCACATCCTTGTTTACGCCGCACTCAGGCAGCCACATCCCCTCTGCCCTGCGCCCGAAGAAGTGCTCGAAGTCCATCGCGCCCCATTCTATCTGCAGCCTTGCATCCTTTATCCTGTCCAGCGGCAGGATCGTGTGGTTGAAGCTCTGGGCCATCGCATTGCCATGGCCGAGCCTCTCCATCGATTCCCTGTCCGACTGCACAAGCAGGTCAACGGCTTCAGGATGCGCCTCCTTCATCCAAGAGAGGAGCGTGGGGCCGAAATTGTATGAGATGTATGAGAAGTTGTTCGTTATCGAGATGATCCGCCCGTCGGAATCGAGATACCTGGAGTGCAGGTTCGCTCCGTAGCAGTCGTGGTATATCCTCTCGTTCCAGTCGCTGTACGGCGATGCCGAGCCCTGCTTGGGGATGATCCCTGTGAACGGATTCTCCCTCGGCGGCTGGTAGAAGTGCCCGTGGAGTATCAGCGATGTGCGCTTGCTTTCAGATGTCATGCCATGAGTCTACCACAAAGATGAGTGATAGGCCATGCGGCTCCGTGCCCTCAGATTCCCCATTCCATGCGCTGGATTGCGGTTTGGTTGACTAAAATCCTGCTTTTCCCTAGGATTTGGAAAGATTGAAAAGGGGATGCCATGATACTCGTTAACGTCGATTCTCTATCGGCTTCCGAGCTCCGGAGCATTGCGGTGCAGGAGGGGTTCGCGGATGCGGATGAACTATCGAGGGAAGAAATAATATCCCTCCTCGAGGAGAAGTACGAGGAAGAGGATGACAAGGCCCTGCAGGAAGGGGAGCCTAATTCCCGGTACATGTCAGGCCTTACGGACTACAGGGACAGCGGAAGCAGCGTCGAGGCGCTGCCAGGTGTCGAGGCACTGCCCGAGAGCTATCCCGATACGGAGATACATCTCATAAAGAAGAGCTGCTCATGGCTCTATGCCTTCTGGTTCGTCTCGCAGAACGACAGCGACAGGCTGCAGGATGCGGGCGGATCGCTCTCCCTTTCAGTCACTATCGAGAACAGCGGCAGGCATGAGGAGTACGACATCCCTGTCTCCTTCACCGATACGGAATGGAACGTAGGCATCCCCTATGGCCGCGGTTTCTGCCGTGTCGCGCTCACTGGTATATATCCCGATGGGAGCAGGACAGTGCTCGCAGTCTCCGATCCGGAGGATCTCATAGATTCATACTGGCTCAGCCACCGGGAGGAGATGAGGTTCTCCGATTCCCTCTACAGGGTCTATCTCACGCTCATCTCCACGAAGGAAGGGGGGCTTCCAGGCAACCCTGTGCTCAGGGAGATCATAGAGATGTTCAGGAAGGAGGACGGCGCGGATGAATAAGCTCAATCTGATTCTCCATGCGCACCTGCCATATGTGCGGCATCTTGAGTATCCCCGGTTCCTCGAGGAGGACTGGCTCTTCGAATCCCTCAATGAATCATACATCCCGCTGCTGAGGATGCTGGACAGGCTGGACAGCGGCAGGACAGGCTTCAGGCTTTCCATATGCTTCTCGCCGACGCTCATAACGATGCTCTCCGACGAGGCGCTCCAGCAGAGGTTCACCGAATACATGAATCTCCGCATCGAGCTTGGCTACAGGGAAGTCGAGAGGACTGCGAAGGATGAGCCTGAGTGCCATGAGATGGCCCTCCATTACCTCAGGGAAGCCGAGGAGAACCTCCGCATCTTCGAGGATATGGGCAGGGATGTGCTCAAGGGCTTCAAGGAGCTTCACGAGAAGAACAGGATAGAGCTCATGACGACTGCCGCGACGCATGCCTACCTGCCGATATACAAGGACTATCCTACGGCTATAAACGCGCAGGTCGAGATGGGGCTCAGGACGCATGAGCGCATATTCGGCGAGAAGGCCAAGGGCTTCTGGCTTCCCGAATGCGGATTCTATCCGGGGCTGGACAAGGTCCTTGCCGATCATGGGGTCACATGGTGCCAGCTCGCATCCCATACAGTCATTACGGCGAAGGACAAGTCCGTCTACGGCGGCTACCGCCCTGTGGAGCTTCCTTCCGGCCTCTTCGGCTTCGTCCGCGACTGGGGCGTCACATCCCTTGTCTGGTCATCTGTCTCAGGCTATCCGTGCGACAGCGATTACCGCGATTTCTACAGGGATATCGGGTACTACCTCCCGATGGATTACGTCAGGCCGTACATCCATGAGCCGGAGGTGCGTGTATTCACAGGGTACAAGTACCATGCGATAACAGGCAGGACCGAGGATAAGGCATACTACTCGCCGGAGAAGGCGAAGGAGAAGATCGCCCTCCATGTGGAGAACTTCCTCTACAACATCCGCCGCCGCGGCATGATCGTCGAGACAGCGGGCATAAAGGATCCTGTCTTCAACCTCTGCTTCGATGCCGAGCTCTTCGGACACAGATGGTATGAGGGCATCTCATTCCTCGAGGGAGTGCTGAGGAGGGCAGGCGAGAGCAGCGACTTCGCATTCACCACGCCGACATCGGTGATACTCGAGAACGGTGAGGTCGACAGGATACGCATCAATGAATCCTCATGGGCCGCTGACGGCTATTCGGATATCTGGCTTGATGGAAGCAACTCATGGATCTACCGCCATATCTTCAAGGCCATAGAGAGGATGCAGGAGCTGACGCACCGCTTCCCTGACCAGGGATCGCTGAAGGGCAGGTTCCTCAATCAGGCCTCGAGGGAGCTTTTGCTGGCGATGTCATCAGACTGGCCTTGCATCATCCATGACAACACATCCGTCTCATATGCCGAGAACAGGCTGCGCAGCCATCTGGGCTCGTTCAACGTGGTCTACTCCTCGATGAGCCGCAATACGGTCAACACCGAATGGCTGATAAACGCCGAGCGCAGCAGCGAGATATTCCCGGACATAGACTACAACCTCTTCGATCCCGAGAAGCTCTGAGGCGAAGGGACGATGAAGCGCCATCCGACGGCAGTGCCAGAGGATGGCTTTTCCTTTCCTTGCGGAGGAAAGACAGGATCAATGGATTCTGTACAGCCACGGCAGCGGAATCGCCTGCTGCCAGGGAGAGGATCATCCAGATGCACGGGGATCCCCTGCAGAGAGCGGAGATCGATTCCAGACTATCTCTCCATTCCAGAGTCTATCGAGAAACAGCGTCCACGGCATTATCCTGATTCCATCATCTGCTGTCCGCTCAAATCGTTCACGGCATACGACTATATAGTCCTTCACAGCATTCTCATCCATGAAAGCCCTCAGTCCTTTGAGGTCCTTATTGGTGATGTTCTTCGAGGTTTTCACTTCAACCAAATTCTCCAGGAGTCTCCACCTTATAAGCGGAGCGAAAGGTGGAGAAGAATGGAGGAAGGATGAATGGAAATGATAAGATTGCAATATGAAGAAGTAGCTGGATGAAGAATATGAGTTCGAAGTTGAGGTTACAGGATATCTGAGGGGAGATAAGCCAGAAGGAATGTGCCGTAATGGGGAAGAAATAGGCGATAAGTATTCCTGCACCTATGGCTGCCCAGTGAACCAAGAGGAGGTGTGGAATATGCTCAAAGACAATGATGCTTCTCTATCCTCTCATGGAAGCGATGAGGAGCGGTGGAGATCTGATGAATGTCGGCGGATCTGGAAACATATGTCCAGACGGCTGTGTCATGTTCCGCCTCAAGGCAAGGAGGATTGGAGGGGAGAATCCTTTCTTATCCAAGGCATTCTGTTAGTCAGTGGTAGCAAAATAATTCATTAAAACAGAAGAAGTTTATTTATTTCTATTTTTTCCGTGTTATGCTTATTGCAAGATGAGCAGAGAGAAGAGCTACATAATGACACAGCTTGACGGGAACAACCATTCGGTGTTCAGCCTGAACTACCATCTCATACTCATCACGAAATACAGAAGGGAAGTCATCACCGATGTCATATCAGAGTATCTGAAGCACATCTTCTGCTACATAGCACCAAAGTACAAGATAACGCTAACAGAGTGGAGCCACGACAAGGACCATATCCATATACTCTTCAAGGCTGAGCCTGACAGCGGGATATCGAAGTTCATCAATGCATACAAGGCTGCTTCATCAAGATTGGTGAAGAAGGACTTCCCGGAAATAAGGAACAAGCTCTGGAAGGAATACTTCTGGTCAAGGAGCTACTGCCTGATAACAGAAGGAGGAGCGCCTCTTGAGATCCTGAGGGAATATATCCGCACCCAGGGAGAGGGCTATGATGGAAGAAAGGGCTGAAACCATCATCGTCTCCAAGTGCATGGAGTTCAGGATAAAGCCTACGATGGAGCAGAAGGTCCTAATCTGGAAGACCTTTGGATGCTGCCGCTTCGTCTGGAATCATCTCCTTGATGAACGCATCAGCTATGAGAAGATGAACAAGGGAAAGCTCCTCAACACTACTCCTGCACATTTGAAGAAGGATAGCCCTTTCCTCAGGGAAGTTGATTCCATGGCCCTGATAAACACGCAGCTGAATCTGAATCAGGCATGTATGAAGCTCTACCCGAAAGGAAAAGCTCCGAAGTTCAGAAAGAAAGGGAATGATAAGAGGTTCTATACCACCAACTGGATAAACAACAACATAGAGATAATCCATATAAAGGATGATGAGAACTACATCAAGCTGCCGAAGCTCGGACTGGTCCGCATCATACTCCACCTGGACATACCGACTGGCTGGAGGATGAAGCATGCAACGGTCAAGGAGACGGCAAGCGGGAAGTTCTTCATATCGCTCACATTCGATGCGGAGATCAATCCAAAGGAAAGGAAAGCAGAGCCCGAAAGGATTGAGGCTTTCGATTATTCGATGCCCTCTCTCATTGTCTCAGCATCCGGAGAGAACGACATCACTGCAGACGACATCCGCTGGTACCGCAATCTCGAGAAGAGGATAGCGAAGGAGCAGCGAAAACTCTCAAGGATGAAGTATGGGTCTGCAAACTACTGGCATGAGAAGC